>CAYLKH010000069.1:0-10385 GCA_964384255.1 uncultured Oscillospiraceae bacterium
TTTCCCACACTTTCGCGCCTTTGGCGCGAATGAAAATCGCGGAGCGATTTTCCGGGACGCCGAGGACGTCGTCCCCTACGGCGCTCTACCCAAGTTTTCGCAAAACCTTGCGGGCCGCGCCCCTAATCCCTAAATCCTAAATCCTAACCCCTACTATGAGATTGCCACGTCGCTTCGCTCCTCGCAATGACAAGCGGGGTGCACCCCTAATCCTTAACAGTGCTTCTCTTTATCAGCGTTTGGGTGCTGAGCTGGCACAGATGGACCGTTGTTTCGCCGTTTTCGCAGGTTATTATAAAGGATTTTGGAAGGTCGGCTATTTCGCTGCGTATTCGCCCTTCGTTTTGCGCCTTTGTCAAAAACTCTCTTGTCCGTTTCGACTGAGAGGTATTGTCCAGATCAAAGTATCCTATCAAGCTGCCGGACCGGATGACCTCGTTATTACCAATATGGATAAACATTTTATCTCCTTCTGCTTAAGCGCTCGAAAGTCCGCCGCCGTGAATGTGGATAATGTTGCCGGTTGAAAATATGTTTTCCTCTTCGCAGCAGGTCAGTATTACCTGCCCGGTAAGGATTTTTGAAAGAATAAATTTCTGCCGTCCTCCATCCAGCTCGGAAAGAACGTCGTCCAGCAGCAAAACCGGATATTCTCCAATATCCTGCTTCAAAAGCTCCCGTTCTGCCAGCTTGAACGAAACCACTGCCGAGCGGTTTTGACCCTGGGAACCGAAAGTTTTGATAGGCATACCGTTGATAAACAGTTCAAAATCGTCTTTATGCGGGCCGGACAGACAGCACCGGGAGCTAAGCTCAGCGACGTAATGGCTCTTTTGATGCTGACGCATTTTTATATAGACCTCTTCCCGGTCGGCATTTATGTTGTCAAGATTTGACAGGCTGGAATAATTTATGGTCAGGTCCTCTCTTTTGCCGGACATTTCGCTGTGGATATCCGAAACCACAGGCTGAATTTTGTTAAGATATCTTGCCCGGGAAACGATTATAAGAGAGCCTTCCTTAGCCATGGCCATATTGTAATCCTCAAGATTTTCCAGCAGGTCGGGCTTTTCGTCCATGTCCTTAAGGATTTTGTTTTTTCGTTTAAGCAGCTGCTCATATTTTTCCACCGCAGCGGCATATGCGGGGCTGAGCTGGCTGATAGCATCGTCGAGAAACTTTCTTCTGTCAGATCCCGGGCCTTTAAACAGGCCGATATCATCGGGAGTGAAAAGGACGGTACACAGAGTCCCAGGCAGCTGCCCACGATTTTTGAGCTTAACGCCGTTGACAATAAGCTGCTTTCTGCCGATGCTTTTGTCAAAAAGCCGGGCCTCGACAGTCATATTCCGGTCCCGGGAGATGATCGAACCGGTTATATATGCGGCTACGCTGCCGGTTTTTATAAGGGGGTTGTCACGATAAGTCCTGAAGGACTTTCCCTGTGACAGATAAGAAACTGCTTCAAGAAGGTTGGTTTTACCCTGAGCGTTCTGGCCCATAATTACGTTAAGTCCCGGGGTAAAATCGATCATCTCCCTGTTGTAGTTTCTAAAATTTTCAAGCGTTATGCTTTTAATATGCATAATTAAATTCAGCCTACCATAAGAGTCGTCCCGGCAAAGGATACTACATCGCCATTGACCAGCTTTTTGCCCCGCATCAGGCAGGTTTCGCCATTGACCTTCACCATGCCCTCCTGGACAACAGCCTTTGCTTCGCCCCCGGATTCGACCAGGTTTGCAAATTTCAAAAATGAATCCAGCTTAATAAAGTCGGTGGTTATTTCGATAGTGGTTATGTTTTTAGGCCGGGCTGTTATTGTTACTTTTTTCATTTGTTACCTCCGGTAGGGAATGGGTGTTGGGGTTATAATTCAGGGGTTATAGATGCGGTCCGCCTGTCATTGCGAGGCGGGGAGCGACGTGGCAATGAATAGCAGGGGTCATGATTTAGAATTTAGGGATTAGGGGCGCGGCCCGCAGGTTTTTGCGACAACTTGGGTAGTGCGCCCTGGCTCCCTTGCCAAAGGGAGCTGTCAGCCGCAGCTGACTGAGGGATTATTTATTTGCACCCACTTGGTTGCGTATTCCTGAATCCCCCCTGAAATCCCGGCTACGCCGTGGGATTTCTTTCCCCCCTTTTTGGCAAGGGGGGCTTTCGCTCTACGCGACTACTCAATCACGCAACGGGTGAGATTGCCACGTCGGTCTTCGGCCTCCTCGCAATGACAAAGGGGATACTGCGCTCCTCGCAATGACAGGCGGGGTGCGTCACTGATCTCTAACCCCTAATCCATAACCCATAACAAACTAATTCGATAATCTTATGGGCATTACAAGGAACAGGAAGCTGTTGTCATCCACTTCTGCGGGTTTAATAACGATGGGGCTGCCGGGATCCTTCATTTCCAGCAGCAGCTCGCTGCAATGAGCGGTTTTCAGCGCTTCCAGCATATATCGGCTGTTGAAGCCGATGGTCATATCGCCGCCGTCGCCGGAGATAAAAACTTCGTCCTTCGAGCTGCCCAGCGCGGTAGCAGCCACCATAGTCGCCCGATTATGACCAAAGGTGCAGCGGATGGGGCTGCGATATTTTTCTGAAATGACCAGAGCGGCCCGTTCAACGCAGGAAGAGAATCCCGATCTGTCGATAACTATCTTTATGGTCGGGTCCTTGGGAATCACCCGGTCATAGTCCAGAAACTGGCCTTCCAGCCGACGGGTTATGAGAGAATTATCCCCCATTTCAAAACGGATAAGACTTCTGCCCAGGGTGACCTTAACATCATCATCGCTGTCGATCATGATTTTTGCCGCTTCTTTAAGGGAGCCGCCGGGAGCTACAAAATCGAAGCTGCCGGAGGATATAACTTCTTCGTTGCGAACAGCCAGCCGGAAGCTGTCAACAGCGGCGACAGTCAGATGGCCCTGGGAAACTGAAAACTTGCAGCCGGTATGGACCGGACGGGTTTCGCTGTCAGATACTGCGAAAACGGTTTGAGTAATGACCGATGACAGAACATTCTGCTTCATGGTAAAGCTGTCGTTACCGTCGATATCAGGGAGGTCGGGATATTCGTCGGCAGAAAGGCCGAGTATTTTAAAGTCGCTTATGCCTCCGGTGATATTGACCAGCAGTGATTCGTCGCAGGATATGGTCACGCTGTCGTCAGGCAGCTTGCGGATAATATCACCAAAAAGCTTTGCGCTCAAAACTATCTGGCCAGATTCGGAAACCTCGGCATAAATATGCGAGGTTATGCCCAGCTCAAGGTTATAGCCTGTCAGGTCAAGGCCGTCTTCGCCGGCAGAAAGCAATATTCCTTCAAGGGCGGGAATACCGTTTTTGATAGCTACAGCTCCTGATACATTTGTTACGGCGCTCAGCAGAGATTGCTTTTCGCATGAAAACTTCATTTTGGACCTCCTGTAGGTTTAGGATGCAGGTCATATGGCTCAACGGGTGAAAGGGGAATAATAAATATGATCGTTGACCCATATATAAGATAAATAAATAATAAGTGTATTTAGTAGTAATAGTAGTAGCGGCGGTGGATTGTGGAAAAGTGTGTCAAACCCCCGATAAACAAAGGGTTTTGGGCTGTGGGAAAACGGTGGAGAAAAAATGGGGTTTTCCTCAGGAAATAAGTGGAAAAGAAAATATTGGCCTTTTCCACCGGTGGAAAACAGGTTTTCAACAGTTAAATGGTGGATTAAGGGAGCGTATGTCAGGTGCGGGAGAATCGCGATTTTGCGCTATACTCTGCGGACCGTAACCAATATACTGATAATGGATAGTGAACCCTGATATCTAATTTTCCAGTCGGTAATTGATGCTTGCGGTTATGTCCCTAACGGCGTCGGACAGTTCGCCGGGAGTTTTGATGGAATCTTCGATACGGCGGACAGCGTTGATAACGGTGGTGTGGTCCTTGCCGCCGAACTCTTTGCCTATAGCGTCGTAGCTCATGTTGGTCATATACCGCATAAGGTACATGGCGATATGCCTTGGATTCTTTTTGTCGCTGGAACGGCCCGAGCCTTTGATAGCCTTTTCGTCGATATTGAAGAATTTGCAGGTTTCGGAAATTATCAGGCTGGCGGTGGGCAGGCGCTCTTCGCTGTCTTTGTACAGGTCGCGAATGGTGATGGAAATAGATGCCTCGTCAGGCATTTCCCCTGCAAGCCTGCTCTGGGCGGCGATTTTGTTAACAGCGCCTTCCAGCTGGCGGATATTGTTGGTTATTGTTTCGGCCAGATAGTCTATCATGGAGTCGGTCAGGCTCAGGCCGGAATCCATGGCCTTGCTTTTGATTATGGCCATACGGGTTTCGTGGTCCGGCCGGGTGATCTCGGTCAGCAGACCCCATTCGCAGCGGGTGCGGAGACGGTCAGTAAGGGTGGGCATTTCCTTCGGCGGACGGTCAGAGGTGATGACGATCTGCTTGCCGTAGCTGGCAAGAGTATCGAAGGTGTGGAAAAATTCGGTCTGGACGTTGTCCATACGTGCGATGAATTGAATGTCGTCTACCAGAAAAAGGTCACAGCTGCGATATTTTGCCCTGAATTCGGCAGTGGTTTTGTTGCGGATGGATTCGACATGTTCGTTGATAAAATCGTCGCCCTTGACATAGAGGATGGTGAAATCGGGATGGTCCCTGCGGACCTGATTGGCTATGGCGAACAGAAGGTGGGTCTTGCCAAGGCCGGATTCGCCATAAATGAAAAGGGGGTTGTATTCGGCGCCGGGCTGATCGGCGACGCTCTGGGCTGCGGCGTGGGCATATTTGTTGGAGCGGCCGACAATAAAGCTGTCGAAGGTGTATCCGGAGTTCATGTCGATTATGTCGGCCTTTCGGGGAAGCTCGACAGTGGGAATATGGTCAACAACGACAACGTTCATTTTTGCGGAAAAAATTTCGTACAGTGCGTTGCAGAGGGCGGTTTTGTAGCGGGTATCTATAATAAGGCGCTTATACTCGGTGGGGGAATATATGGTCAGGGTAGTTTCGGTCAGGGATACGGGTTCAGTATCGTCAAACCAGGTGTTGATGGTGGTGACGGTCATGTCGCGCTCGATTATTTTCATGACCATCTGCCAGACCTGATAGGCTGTGTTCATTTTGACCCCTCTTTCTTTAATAATATCCAATACTTTATCACATTTTATCATACCACAAATCAGGCTCTAAAGCAAGGAATTCTTTAATAATATAGTAGGGAAGAAGAATTTATTATCCCCCATGGATTGATTACTCCCTCACGGGGCCACGGTTTTCAGACCTTGACCGCAATGTTATGTTTTGGTAAAATTATAGTTCAAATAAAAAATTAAGGTCACCGCCGATTTGGGCGGTAGTCACATGAGGAAGTGTCATTTCCATGGAATATTCCGCCGGAAATTTTGATATTGCTGTTATTGGGGCAGGTCATGCCGGTATAGAAGCCGCCCTTGCCTGCGCCCGTCTTGGGCTGAAAACCCTGTGCTTTACTGTTAATCTGGACGCTGTGGGCAATATGCCCTGCAACCCGGCCATAGGCGGCACAGGTAAGGGCCAGCTGGTCAGAGAGCTGGACGCCCTTGGGGGCGAAATGGCCCGGGCAGCTGATAAAGCCTGTATCCAATATCGTATGCTCAACCGGGGTAAGGGTCCCGCGGTCCATTCTCTCCGGGCTCAGGCCGACAGGCGCAAATATCAGCAGGTAATGAAACATACTCTCGAAACTCAGGAGAACCTTTTTGTCAAGCAGGCTGAGGTCACGGAAATCAGGACCGAAAATGGCGCGGTTTCTGCGGTAGTTACCTCTCTTGGGGCGGTATATGCTGTTAAGGCGGCGATAATATGCACCGGTACCTATTTGCGGGGAAAAATAATTATTGGCGACAGCTTTATTTCCGGCGGCCCGGACGGTATGCAGGCAGCCAACAGCCTGACAGCCTGCCTTTCTCAGCTGGGACTGTCTTTGCGGCGATTCAAAACCGGTACCCCGCCCAGAGTCAACCGCCGGAGCGTCGATTTTTCAAAAATGGAGATCCAGCCCGGAGACGAAGACCCCGAACCCTTTTCCTTCGAAACTGACGACATTCCCGAAAACAGAGCCGTCTGTTACCTTACCTATACCAACGAAAAAACTCACGAGATAATCAGAGCAAATCTCCATCGTTCGCCCCTTTTTTCCGGAGCGATCGAAGGCGTTGGTCCAAGATATTGTCCATCTATTGAAGACAAGGTCGTCCGCTTTGCCGACAAAAGCAGACACCAGCTCTTTGTTGAGCCAATGGGCGAAAATACGGAAGAATTATATATCCAGGGCTTTTCATCGTCTCTGCCGGAAGATGTTCAGCTTTTGATGCTCCATACCATTGCAGGGCTTGAAAACGCCGAGGTCACCCGGCCGGCCTATGCCATCGAATATGACTGCGTCGACCCCCTTGAGCTTTATCCGACACTGGAGACAAAGAAAATATCCGGCCTTTATGGCGCCGGACAGTTTAATGGAAGCTCTGGATATGAAGAGGCCGCTGTTCAGGGTTTTGTGGCAGGAGTTAATGCTGCCCGCAAAATACTGGGCAAATCGCCGTTTATCCTCAGCCGGAGTGAAGCTTATATCGGCGCGCTTATTGACGATCTGGTGACCAAGGGGACCAACGAGCCTTATCGCATGATGACCTCCCGGACCGAATATCGTCTGCTGCTTCGTCAGGATAATGCTGACCAGCGCCTGTGCGGCCGTGGGGTGGAGATAGGTCTTGTAAGCGATCAGCGATACCAGCGGGTTTTGGAAAAATACAGCCTGGTGGAAAAAGAGATAAAGCGGCTCAAGGCTCAGGGGGTTGCAGCCGACGACGAGATAAATGAGTTTTTACGCCAGCGAAATACCGTTGAGATAAAAAACGGAGCCAGACTGGTAGATCTGCTCAAGCGTCCGCAGCTGGATTACGAATCTCTTAAACCCTTTGACAAAAATCGTCCTCAGTTGCCCCGGGCGGTGACTGAACAGGTGGAAATTTCTGTCAAATATGAAGGATATATAAACCGCCAGCTTAAGCAGGTAGAACAGTTTGTCAAATATGAGTCCCACCCTCTGCCCCAGGATCTGGATTATGAGCAGGTCAAGGGGCTGCGGCTTGAAGCCCGCCAAAAGCTGAATCAGGTAAAGCCGGCTAATGTAGGTCAGGCGTCCCGCATTTCCGGCGTAAGCCCTGCGGATATGGCCGCCCTGCTGGTTTATTTGAGCATGTAGACAGTATTTAATACCGGGGCTGCGCTGTTATTGTAAGAAGCGCAGCCCCCGATTTGTCATTGCGAGGGGCGCAGTACCCCCTTTGTCATTGCGAGGAGGCCGTGCGACGTGGCAATATCATAGTAGGGGTTAGAATTTAGGATTTAGGGATTAGGGGCGCTCCCCGCGAGATTTTTGCGAAGACTTGGGTAGCGCGCCGTAGGGGACGACGACCTCGGCGTCCCGGAAAATCGCACCGCGATTTTCATTCGTGCCAACGGCACGAAAGTGCAGGAAACCGCCACGCAGTTGCGGCAAGCGTATAGCGTCGCATTACGCACCCGTAGGGGTCGGCGTCCTCGACGACCCGAGCGTTGCGTGATTGAGTTGTTGAGTTAGACGCACAGCGTTGTGGCCACCGAAAGACCCCCTTGTCAGAAGGGCAACGTTTGGCTTCGCCAAACGTCCGAAGTTTTCACGGCGACAGAAGTTCGCCGTAAAAACTTTTGGGTCGGAATTCGGATAGCGTAGCTACGGATTTCGGGGGGATTCTGTTCAAGTATCAAGTATGTATAAGGAAGAATCCCTCAGTCAGCTGCGGCTGACAGCTCCCTTTGGCAAGGGAGCCAAGGCGCAGTACCCCCTTTGTCATTGCCACGGCGCACGGCTTCCTCGCAATGACAGACGGGCCGCGCCCCTAATCCCTAAATCCTAACCCCTAATATAATATTTCGTCTTGAACACATTATAGTTTTGTGATAGAATACCCAGTAGAGAATATTGAAAGGAGAACAAAAATGGCTGAAAGAAAATATAATAATCTGACAGAGCCGCTCCAGCTGCGCAACAAAACCATGAAATCCCGCTTTGTTTATCCCGTTGCCCAGCCCCACTTCCTCCAGGCGAACGAGCTTTATCCCTCCGATCCTATTATTGCATACTACATGAACCGCGCTAAAAACGGCGTTGGCCTTATCCTTCTCCATGACCTGACCAACCTGGATCAGCGTATTATGGGCGAATACGACACCGGCCACTTCGCCATGTACGATCTGGACGACAAGGGCTGCCAGAACGGCTTTACCCAGTTTGCAGAATATATGCATTATTTCGGAACTCTGGTATGTCCCGAGCTGAACCTGTGCAACCGTATGCCCCTCCAGGTCAACGACCCTGACCAGCCCGCACCCGAGGGCGCAATGTTCGGCGGCTTTGGCGGACCTCCCTCCGGCAGCCCCGACGATGACGACGATCCCCCCATGGAAGACATGATGACCATGCTCATGAAGCGTGACAAGAAGGAAAAGGATCCTCTTGACGGTTTGCTTGGCCCCGACAATCCCGGTATGCCCAAGAAGACCGAGGTCCCCGAAGGCCGCTTTATCAGCGGCGGCCCCGGCCGTCCCGCTTCCGGCCCCCAGCTTAAGGGCGAATACATGGATTATTACATAAAGGCCACTGTTCAGCACGCCCTTACCTTTAAAAACCTGAACATGGACGGCGGCTACATCGACTTCGCCGAGCATAACTTCCTCATCGGCAAGTTCCTTAACTCCAATATGAACTGGCGTACCGACGAATACGGCGGCAGCCTCGAAAACCGTATGCGCTTCCCTCTCCAGGTGATTAAAGCTGTCCGCGAAGCTGTTGGCGAAGACTTTATCCTTGCCATCAACTGCCCCAGCACCGGCAACGGCCTGACCGACGAGGAATGTGCCATCTTCCTCAAAGAGCTTGAACCCTATATCGACCTTATTCAGCTGCGCAAGGGTCATGCCGACCACGAGCCTTATCCCGTTTGCGAGTCTGCGGAAGCCGCTGCCTACATGAAGGCCCAGGGCGTTAAGACCCCCATCGTTGTCAGCACCTATTATAAGGATCTGGACAACCTGGACCGCATTATCGGCGAAGGCAAGGTCGACGGCGTAGCTCCCGGCCACCTGATGATATGCAACGAAAACATGGGCGATATCCTCCGCGACGGCAACGGCGAAGACGTCCGTCCCTGCATCGAGTGCCATATCTGCCGCGGCTCTTCTTCCACCAGCGACTGGATGAGCCACTGCACCATCAACCCCCATATCGGCATGGAGCATCAGGAATTCCGCTTCATCAAGCCTGTGGATAAGCTGAAAAAGGTCGCTATCGTTGGCGGCGGCCCCGGCGGCATGAACTGCGCCCTGTATCTGAAAGAACGCGGCCATACTCCCGTTATCTTCGAAGCTACCGACGAGCTGGGCGGCCAGATCAAGTCATCCAACTATCCCAAATTCAAATGGGAACTCAATCGTTACCTCAACTGGCTGAAAAACCAGATGGTCCGCAAGGATATCGAGGTCCGTCTCAACACTCCCGCCACTCCCGAAGCTATCGAAGCCGAAGGCTTTGACGCTGTTGTCGTCGCTATCGGCGGCGAAGCCAAGGCTCCCAAGGTCGAAGGCGCCGAAAACTGCAAGTGGAACGGCTGCAACATCTATGGCCATGTTGAAGAACTGGGCCAGAAGGTGGTCGTTATCGGCGGCAGCTCCACCGCAGCCGAAGCCGCCTGCTATCTGGCAGAGTGCGGCAAAGAAGTTGTCGAGATCTCCCGTCAGGGCCGTATCGGCTATGACCTTAACCCCATCCGCATGATAAGCTATATGGGCCAGAAGGCTCAGAAGCTGGGCGTCAAGGTCAAAAAGCAGTGCAAGACCCTTAAGATCGAACCCGGCAAGGTCACCTATTCCAACTATAAGGGCGACATTAAGACCATCGAGTGCGACGATGTTGTTGTCAACGGCGGTATCGCTCCTGTGGTCAGCAAGGCCGCAGTATTCCGCAACTGCGCCCGCGAATACTATGTGATCGGCGATGCCCGCCAGAGCGGCACCATGCGCCACGCCATTCGCGACGCTTACGCAGTAGCACAGCAGATCTAAAACAGTAAGATATCAACCTGTAGACAAAGGCCTTAGAGCCTTTGTCTACAGTCTCAGATATCCATTATTCCCGCCCGATCATCGGGCGGGAATTTTTATGTCGTAGACAAATTAGGGGTCAGGATTTAGGATTTAGGGATTAGGGGCGCGGCCCACCTGTCATTGCGAGGAGCGCAGTACCCTTTTTGTCATTGCGAGGAGGCCGCAGGCCGACGTGGCAATCTCACCGGTTGCGTGATTG
>CAYLKH010000070.1:0-10291 GCA_964384255.1 uncultured Oscillospiraceae bacterium
AAGAAACTTGAACAATGTAACGGCTGAATTTGGCGCTAATGTATTCAACGACAGCGTCATGAGGGAACGTCTGCCCAAGGAAACCTACAAGCGCCTGCAGAAAACCATGAAGGATGGCCGTCATCTGGATGAAAATCTGGCCGTCTTTGTGGCCAACGCCATGAAGGAATGGGCGCTTGAAAAGGGTGCCACCCACTTTACCCACTGGTTCCAGCCCATGACCGGCATCACCGCCGAAAAGCACGACAGCTTTATCGTCCCTCAGGAGGGCGGCAAGGTAATAATGGAATTTTCCGGCAAGGAGCTGCGCAAGGGCGAGCCTGACGCATCGTCCTTCCCCCATGGCGGCCTGAGGGAAACCTTTGAGGCCCGGGGCTATACCGCCTGGGACCCCACCTCCTATGCCTTTGTGAAAGACAATTCTCTGTGTATTCCCACGGTGTTCTGCTCTTACAGCGGCGAAATACTTGACAAGAAGACACCCCTGCTCCGGTCTGCCGAAGCCGTTAGCCGTCAGGCTGTCCGGGTGCTGCGGCTGCTGGGCCACAGCGATGTTACCCGGGTCATCCCCACCGCCGGAGTCGAGCAGGAATATTTCCTTATTGACAAATCTGCTCTGGAAAAGCGCAAGGATATCGCCTTCACCGGACGCACGCTGTTCGGCGCCGCTCCACCCAAGGGTCAGCAGCTGGACGACCACTATTTCGGAGCTATCCGGCCCCGGGTCATGGCCTTTATGCGTCAGCTCAACGAAGAGCTTTGGAAGCTGGGGGTTTTGGCAAAGACTGAACACAACGAGGCCGCTCCCGCTCAGCACGAGCTTGCGCCCATTTATTCCAATGCCAACACCGCCACTGACCATAATCAGCTGACCATGGAGATCATGAAAAAGGTGGCCGACAGCCAGGGGCTTGCCTGCCTGCTTCACGAAAAACCCTTTAAAGGCGTTAACGGCAGCGGCAAGCACAACAACTGGTCCCTTTCGACCAACACCGGGAGAAATCTTTTCGACCCCGGCAAAGCCCCCAGCGAGAATCTCGAATTCCTCCTGTTCCTTTCTGCGGTCATCCACGGGGTGGACGAGCATCAGGGCCTGCTGAGGACGTCGGCAGTCTCTGCCAGCAATGACCAGCGTCTGGGGGGATATGAAGCGCCCCCAGCCATCGTATCCATGTTCCTGGGGGACGAGCTGACCCACATCCTCGAATCCTTTGTCACCGGCGAAAGCTACAGTGTGGCCCCTGCTCAGCGGATGAAAACCGGAGTCGACGCTATTCCCGATTTCCAGAAGGACACCTCTGACCGAAACCGCACCTCGCCCTTTGCGTTTACCGGCAACAAGTTTGAATTCCGTATGGTGGGGTCTTCCCAATCGGTGTCGGACCCCAATGTGGTCCTGAACACCGCTGTGGCCGATGCTCTGGCGAGCTTTGCTCAGCGGCTGGAAGGCTGCGAAAACATTGATGACGAGATCCGCTCCATCATAGCCGACACCTACAAGGCTCACGGAAGGATCATATTCAACGGAAACAACTATTCCGCCCAGTGGGTAGAGGAATCCGGACGCCGCGGTCTGCTGAACCTGGCCACCACTCCTGACGCTTTGCCCTATCTGAAAAACGAAAAGAGCGTAGCCCTGTTTGCCCGGCACGGGATATTTACCGAAGCCGAGCTGAAGGCCCGCTGCGAGCTTCAGCTTGAAAACTATGTTAACGTGGTTATGATCGAAGCCCACACCATGACCGATATGTCCAAAAAGGGGATAATCCCCGCCGTTATCAGCTATACCGGTCAACTGGCTAACGCCGCCGCCGCAAAAAAGAGCATCGGCATCGATGTTGAAAACGCGGTCGAAACCAAGCTTACCAGGTATATCTCCGGCCTGACTTCCCAGATGTTCGAAAGGATCGAGGGGCTTGACCAGGCATATGGAAATCTCCCCGTAGACGAAAGCCACCAGGCCCAGGCGGAATACTGCCGGGACGTTATCCTGCCCGCCATGGACCGGCTGAGAGAGGTGGCCGACGAAATGGAGCTGAATGTCAGCCGGGAGGCATGGCCCTTCCCCGCCTATGGCGACCTGCTTTACAGCGTATAAAAACCTTATATCACCAACAAAAGACCTCCCCGATTGCCAAAAACGACCGGGGAGGTCTTTTTTATCAAATGTTTGCCGCCGCGCCGAAGGCTGAGGAAACGGCGTTGTGGATATCGCCGACTCTCACGCAGTCGCCCACATAGTGGGTCTTGCCTGCGCAGCCGTAAAACTTTGCGCTGTCTATGGGCCTTGGGGCGGCGCCGGTGGCCAGGACCACCATATCCGCCTGGAGCTTTTGCTCCGCTCCATCTGCGTCCACATAGGTCAATCCGGTTTCGCCTATGGAAACATACTTCTTAACATTGACCACCTTGGTAAAGTTTTCCATACCATAGTACGCACCACGTATCATGTTTCGGCTGTGGGCGTGGGGAGCGTCGTTGACCAGGTCATCCTGCCGGGTGGTGACATAAACCTGATGCCCAGCCTTTGCCAGGTATAATCCGGTGTCAACGCCGGTTTCGCTGCCGCCTACAACTACCACACGTTTGGGCAGCCGGGCCTCATTGCCAAAAACCTCAACAGCGGCCATGGCCCTGTCAGCGCCGGGTATAGCAGGCACCGGGAAGCTGGGTCCAATGGCGACTATCAGATCGTCAAATCCGAATTGCTTTATCATTTCAGGCTCGGCCTGAGTGTTCAGGCGAATATCCACCCCGGCCTTGCTGAGCTGAGCAGCCATGTGATCTTTATATTTTCGGATAGGCCATTTGAAATCCGCATAATCGGCGTGTTTCAGCTGACCGCCCAGAGCGCCGGAGCTTTCAAACAATGTGACGCTGTGGCCCCGTTTTGCCGCAATCAAAGCAGCCTCCATACCGGCCGGGCCACCGCCGATAACGCCGACCTTTTTACGCCTGTCAGGCTTCGTCACCATCTGGTCAAGCTTATGCTCCATGCCGATGGCGGGGTTGACAGAGCAGCCCACCTTGATGGGGTCGGACACGTTTGGACCGTGGCACTTGTTGCAGCGAATGCAGGGAGTGATGTCCTCGGCCCTGTTTTCTTCGATCTTTTTGCCATACTGGCTGTCGCAGATAAAGGCGCGGCACATGGCGATGATGTCCGCCTTGCCGTCGGCCAGAATTTTTTCGTTAAAGTCCGGGTCCTGAAGACCGGCAGATACGGCTATGAGCATATGGTTGCCTACACCCTGCTTAATAGCCGCCGCCACATCAAGGTTGGGGCAGGGTATGGATTCGGGAGTGGAATAGCCCGTAGGATGCTGGGGGTCCTGATCGCCGTGACGGATATGGAGAATGTTGAAAAGGCCCTTGCCCCACCTGGCAAGCTGGATAGTGTCATCAATAGTGATGCCTTCGTCTTCGTAGCCGCTGACCATACATTCCAGGGCGAAGTCTCTGCCCAGACTCTGGCGCAGGGCATCGAATGTCTCCAGAATGACCCTTGCCCTGTTGCGGGCGCTCCCGCCGTATTCGTCGGTGCGCTTGTTGCAGATGGGCGACCAGAAGGTACCGCCTGCGCCGCTGCGATAGGCGTTGTGGATGCTGAGCATCTCGAAGCCCAGTGATTTCATCTGAAGGGCGCTTTCGACCGTTTTGTCTATCATCTGCTGTATCTGGGCTTTGGTCATAACATCGGCTTCGGTCAGCAGCGGTTCGGAGCCGTAGTCGCCTGCCATATGCATGGCAAGACCGCCGTTAGGCGCGCTTCTGGTGGGGATCAGACCGGGTCCCGCCATACGGCGGCCGCCCAGATCTCCCAGGTCGATACGTCCGCTGATGCCGGTCATGGCGATGGAGCCAAAATGCCGGGTGGCAGAAACCAGCTGGCGGATGTAGTTATTGTCCTCGTTGGGGTGAGGTCCGGGAGGATCCGGCAGCGCCTCACCATTAAAGTATACGGCGGCGGCGCCGTTGGCGGCTCGCTGGGAAAAATGGGTTATTACGTTTTCGTTGATGACCTGACCGGAACCCATAAGCGCCCGGGGAAATCCGGCAGTTGCCATCATACGGTTTTTCATCAGAACTCCGCCCACCACCACCGGTGACAGCAGATTCCTGTATCGATCGTTCATTTTTATCAGTCCTTTGTCGTTGTTGCTATTATTCAAATCCCCGGGCCGTTGCGGCCCGGGGATAACGGTTATGATCAGTTGTCGTACATTTCCTTCTTCTTCAGCAGGTCCGCATAACGTTTTTTGGAGTTTTCTTCGGCGATGGCGAACAGCTCTCTGGCGCGTTCGGGGAACTGAAGACCCAGCGAGCTGTAACGGACTTCGGACATAATGTAGTCGTTATAGCTGGCAGAAGGTTCTTTGGAATCCAGGGTGAAGGGTTTGTCGGATTCGGGGTTGAAGCGGAACAGGTTCCAGTAACCGGCGTCGACAGCGCGCTTCATGGTTTCCATGCTCTTGCCCATACCGGCCTTGGCACCGTGGTTGATGCAGGGCGCATAAGCGATGATGAGGGAAGGACCGTCGTAAGCTTCGGCTTCCTTAATGGCCTTGATAGCCTGCTCGTAGTTGGCACCCATGGCGATCTGAGCGACGTAGACGTAACCGTACTGCATGGCGATGCCTGCCAGATCCTTCTTCTTGGTGACCTTACCGGCAGAAGCGAACAGAGCTACCTGACCGGTCTGGGAAGCCTTGGATGCCTGGCCGCCGGTGTTGGAATACACTTCGGTGTCCAGAACGAAAATGTTAACATTTTCGCGGCTGGCGATAACATGGTCAAGTCCGCCGTAGCCAATATCATAGGCCCAGCCGTCGCCGCCAAAGATCCAGACAGAGGGTTTGACCATCAGGTCCTTCATGGAAAGGACTTCCTTGCCCTTGTCGCAGGAGCATCTGGTTTCCAGAGCGGTGATAAAAGCGTTAGCGGCTTCTTTGGAAGCTTCGCCGTCGTTGCGTACATCGTACCATGCCTGGGCAGCGGCCTTGACCTCTGCGTCGGCATTCAGGTCAGCCAGCAGCTCTTCAACCAGAGTTACCAGACGGTCACGGCGCTGGGTAACACCGGTGTACATACCGAAGCCGAATTCTGCGTTGTCTTCAAACAGGGAGTTGGCCCATGCGGGACCTCTGCCTTCTTTGTTGGTGGTGTAAGGAGTGGAGGGAGCGGAGCAGCCCCAGATAGAGGAGCAGCCGGTAGCGTTGGCAACCATCATGCGATCGCCAAACAGCTGGGTGATGAGCTTGATGTAGGGAGTTTCGCCGCAGCCTGCGCAGGCGCCGGAGAACTCCAGCAGGGGCTGCTTGAACTGGCTGCCCTTAACGGAAGCGGTGTCGAAGGGCAGAGCCTTGACGGCAACGTTCTTCTTGGCATAGTCGAACATTTCCTGCTCGGGAAGCTGCTGTTCCATGGGCTTCATAACAAGAGCCTTGTTCTTGGCGGGGCATACATTGACGCAGCTGCCGCAGCCGGAGCAGTCGTAGGTGGAGGTGAGGATGGAGAAGTTCAGACCTTCGGCACCCTTGCCGTTGAGCTTAACAGCCTTGGTACCCTCGGGAGCGGCGGCCAGCTCTTCGTCGGTCATGGCGAAGGGACGGATCGCGGCGTGGGGACAGACATAAGCGCAGCGGTTGCACTGGATGCAGTTTTCGGGGATCCAGCTGGGAACGTCAACAGCGATGCCGCGGCGTTCGTAGGCGGCAGAGCCAACAGGCAGGACGCCGTTGACCATATCGTCGAAAGCGGAAACGGGGATAGCGTCGCCACGCATGGCGTTGGCAGGCTCCATAATGGTTTCCACAAAGTTTTTCAGAGCTTCGTTTTCGTATTCCACGTTGGAAACAACGGGAGCGTCAACAGCGTTGGCCCAGTCGGCGGGGATATCCAGCTTGACCAGGTTATCAAGACCGGCATCTACGGCGGCCTTGTTCATGTTGACGATATCTTCGCCCTTGCGGCCATAGGTGGAGACGATAGCGGCCTTCATATATTCCACAGCGTCGTCGATGGGGATAATGTCGGCCAGCTTGAAGAAGGCGGACTGGAGAATCATGTTATACTTGTTACCAAGACCCAGCTCCTTGCCCAGCTTAACGGCGTCGATGGTGTAGACCTGGACATTGTTTTTGGCTATGTACTGCTTGGCGGCGGCGGGCAGATGCTGACCCAGCTCGTCCACAGAATAGCCGCAGTTGATAAGGAAGGTGCCACCGGGCTTACAATCCTGAGCCATATCGTATTTTTCAAGGTAGGAAGCGTTGTGGCAGGCAACGAAGTCGGAAGCGGTAACGTAGTAGCTGGACTTGATGGGGCTTTCGCCAAAGCGCAGGTGAGAGATGGTCACGCCGCCGGACTTCTTGGAGTCGTACTGGAAGTAGGCCTGGACCTTAAGGTT
This sequence comes from uncultured Oscillospiraceae bacterium, assembly GCA_964384255.1. Classification (GTDB taxonomy): domain Bacteria; phylum Bacillota; class Clostridia; order Oscillospirales; family Oscillospiraceae; genus SIG469. The sequence continues at coordinate 6,410 of CAYLKH010000070.1, forward strand.
GGTGTTGTCGCCAATGATCTTGATGGAGTTCTTGTTGGCGCCGACAGTACCGTCAGAACCAAGACCCCAGAACTTGCAGGCTTTGTTGCCCTTGGCCTGACAGTCGGGATTTTCGTCCATGGGCAGGGACAGATGGGTAACGTCGTCGTTGATGCCGATAGAGAAGGAGTTGATGGGGTTCTGGCTCATGATGTTGCGGAAAGCAGCCAGATAAGCGGCAGAGCCGGTATCCTTGGAGCCAAGGCCATAACGTCCGCCAACGACCTTTACGCCGGCAAATTTGCTGGAGGCAATAGCGGTGACAACGTCCTGATAAAGGGGTTCGCCCAGGGAGCCGGACTCCTTACAGCGGTCAAGAACAGCGATGCCCTTAACGGTGTCGGGGATGGCGTCGATAAAGCGGTCAACAGCGAAGGGACGATAAAGGCGGACCTTTACCAGACCGACCTTCTGACCCTGATCGTTGAGGTAATCGACGACCTCTTCGATAGCGTCGCAGGCGGAACCCATGGCGACCATGACGTATTCAGCATCGGGAGCGCCATAGTAGTTGAACAGCTTATAGTTGGTGCCGATCTTGTCGTTGACCATGTCCATATACTTTTCAACAACGGCGGGGATCTTGTTATAGTGGGCGTTGGCAGCTTCGCGGATCTGGAAGAAGATGTCGGGGTTCTGGGCAGAGCCGCGCATGGTGGGATGCTCGGGGTTCAAAGCTCTTGCACGGAAATCGGCAACAGCGTCCATATCTACCATCTGCTTCAGGTCGTTATAATCCCAGATCTCGATCTTCTGGATCTCGTGGGAGGTACGGAAACCGTCGAAGAAGTGGACGAAGGGCAGTTTGCCGGAGATGGAAGCCAGATGAGCAACAGCGCCCAGGTCCATAACTTCCTGGGGGTTGGTGGAAGCCAGCATCGCAAAGCCGGTGCCACGGCAGGACATAACGTCGCTGTGGTCGCCGAAAATGCTCAGAGCGTGGGTAGCCAGAGCGCGGGCAGAAACATGGATAACGCAGGGCAGCTGCTCGCCGGCGATCTTATACATGTTGGGGATCATCAGCAGCAGACCCTGAGAAGCGGTGAAGGTGGTGGTCAGCGCACCTGCCAGCAGGCTGCCGTGAACAGCACCGGCTGCGCCGCCTTCGGACTGCATTTCCACGACCTTAACAGGCTGACCAAAGATGTTTCTGGTGTCGGCTGCGGACCATTTGTCGACCATTTCGGCCATTACGGAGGAGGGAGTTATGGGGAAGATACCCGCGACCTCGGTAAAGGCATAAGCCACATGGGCAGCAGCGTTGTTGCCGTCCATTGTTTTGAGCTTTCTGGACATTAATTTGCCTCCTTAAATAATATGTGAATGTTAATTAGAATCAAAATTTGCCTATCTAATTAATGTTAACACCATTTGGCTATATTGTAAATTGGAAAAACCAATAAAAAACCTGAAAACCTATACCAATTAACCGTCAAAATGGTGGATTAGTGTCATTTTAGCCGGTCATCCGGAACAAAACGGGGGATTTTTGAAAGTTTACTGTCCAAACATATATCCCATGCCCCGGCGAGTGATGATATATTTGGGCTTGCCGGGATCGTCCTCGATTTTTTCCCGCAGGCGGCGGACCGTTACGTCCACAGTGCGCATATCGCCAAAATAATCGTAATTCCAGACCTTTTCCATCAGCTCTTCCCGGGTAAAAACGAATCCCGGACGGGCAGCCATATATTTCAAAAGGTCATATTCCTTCTGAGTAAGCTCGATAGAGACGCCGTTTTTAACCACCCGGAAACCGTTTTCCTCAATACGCAGCTCGCCATAGGTTTTGAATTCGGCTTCGGTTTTGCCTGCCGCCATGGCTGTGCGGCGGACATTGGCCTTGACCCGGGCCATAAGCTCGCGCATGGAAAAGGGCTTGGTTATGTAATCGTCGGCTCCAACTTCCAGGCCAAAGACCTTGTCGGTTTCCTCCTCCCGGGCGGTCAGCATAATGATCGGTGCGGTGTTGCCCTCTTCCCGCAGAGTTTTGCAAACGTCAAAACCGGTCATTTTGGGCAGCATAACGTCCAGCAGGATAAGGTCAGGATCCCAGCTGCGACCCTTTTCAAGCCCTTCTGCTCCGTCGAGAGCGAAGTCGGTTTCGTAGCCTTCGCGTTTGAGGTTGAAGATAAGGATATCGACAATGGCCTTTTCGTCTTCAACTATGAGTATTTTGTTTCCCATGTTCATCTCTCCTGTTCACGGGGTTTGTGCGCCGATTTACGGCACGGCATACACCACAATTATATCACAGCGAAGACCTTTGTCAATGTAATTTGCAGGGGCGTTTTCCTGGGCGGGGCGCATGAAAATCGCCTTGCAGCTTCTGTGGCCCATGGGGCGCACTGCCCGGGGAATCCCCAAAACCCGGGCATAGCAATACCCCTGCCGGAAAGGCAGGGGGGATTGGTCAAAGCGGCCCGGGTATTACAGATTGATGTTATCTTCCAGATCGCGATAATCGGTGTCCGCTGCCCGACTTTCCTCTTCCCGGCTGATTTCCCAGTTGATAAGGAAGCTTATGGCGGCGTGGATAACGATTATGCAGCCAACCACCGCGATTTCGGAAAAGGTTCGGGTCACGGTCAGCCGCATTATTTCGGCCGCCAGCTTGAAAGAAAGGACCACGTTCAGCCTTTTGGCAAAGGTCAAAACCGTGTGGGGCCTGCGGGTGAAGTAACTGATCGCTGCCCTCACAGCGGCAAAAATGAGTATGACCGTGGCTACCGCCTCGATCACAAGTATGCTCCAGCGGACTGCTTCGTGCAGAAGGGTTTCGGCAAATTCCATCAATATCCTCCGTAAGTCGTAATTTTGTGCCGGGCCGGAAGCGGGGCTTTACGGCATTTTGCGGAAGGGAACAAAAACAGGAGCCGGGCAGAACCGCCCGGCTCCTGAGATTTTAATCGGTGTCGGCAATTAAGCCATGCAGCCCACGGTTTCGGGGATGATGAGCTTGGCGCCGGTTTTGGCAACAACTTCGTCGACTGTGACGCCGGGAGCGGTTTCCAGAAGGACGGGGCCTTCTTCGGTGATCTGGATAACGGCCAGCTCGGAGACGATGTAGTTGATGCAGTGATAGCCGGTAAGGGGCATATTGGTCTTCTGAACGATCTTGGGGTTGCCGGCCTTATCGGTGTGAGTGGTCATAACGATGGTGATCCTGGATCCGGTGACCAGGTCCATAGCGCCGCCCATACCGGCAGCGGTCTTGCCGGGGATCATCCAGTTGGCCAGGTTGCCTTCGGCATCGACTTCGTAAGCGCCAAGGACGGTAGCGTCAACATGGCCGCCACGGATGAAGCCAAAGCTGCGGAAGCTGTCGAAGCAGGCGCCGCCTTCGCGGAGCATGGATGCCTTGCCGCCAGCGTCAACAACGTTGGGGTCGGCGACTTCGCCTTCCTTGGGAGCGCCGGTCAGACCAACAACGCCGTTCTCGGAGTCGACCCAAACGTCAACGCCGTCGCGCAGATAGTCGAGGCACATGGTGGGCATACCGATACCCAGGTTAACAACGTTACCGTCTTCGAAGAAGCCGGCAGTACGGTAAGCGATAAGCTGCTTGCCAGTGAGTTCTTTGGGATTGAAAGACATAATCAGTACCTCCTTATGCTTCGGTCAGGGCGCGGCCCTGAACAACGGCGTCAACTACGAAACCGGGAGTCATGATCTCGTCGGGATCCAGCTCGCCGATCTCAACGATCTGCTCGGCCTCAACGATAACGTGATCTGCTGCGGTGGCAAAAGCTTCGTTGAAGTTGCGGGAGGTGCGGCGGTAAACCACGTTGCCCATCTTGTCGGCCTTCCATGCATGGACGAAGCAAACGTCGCCATGGAGGG
>CAYLKH010000071.1:0-10190 GCA_964384255.1 uncultured Oscillospiraceae bacterium
TTGCATTACGCACCCGTAGGGGCTGGCGTCTTCGACAGCCCGGAAAATTGCTTGCAATTTTCGTTCGCGCCAAAGGCGCGAAAGTGCAGGAAACCGCCACGCAGTTGCGGCAAGCCTTCGCCTTGATGACCGAAAATTGCTTAGCAATTTTTTGCGACCCCTACGGGAATCCCCCCGAAATATTCGGCTACGCCGTGAATATTTCGACCCCCTTTGACAAGGGGGTCTTTCGGTGGACGCAACATTGTGTGTATGGTGCAACAGCCCGGTTTCGCAACCGGTGAGATTGCCACGGCGGCAAGCCGCCTCGCAATGACAGATGGGGTGCGCCCCTAATCCCTAAATCCTAAATCCTAACCCCTACTATGAGATTGCCACGTCGGCCTTCGGCCTCCTCGCAATGACACAGGGGGTACTGCGCTCCTCGCAATGACACAGGGGGTACTGCGCTCCTCGCAATGACATAGGGAGGGCAAGCCGCCTCGCAATGACAGGCGGGGTACTGCGCTCCTCGCAATGACACAGGGGCAGCGTCCGGCTACGGCCTGTTATTCTCTGTTTTCGCTTTGGGCGGATTCGTCAACATAAAGGGTGGCTACTGGCGGCACATCCGCCTCGGCGGCCTTTTGGACCTCCTGCTGGATAGCGCTGACTTCTTCGTCCACCTGGCGGGCGACCTCTTCTTCGTCAGCGGGGACCTCGATGGTTATTTCCACCTCTTCTTCCGGGTCTTCATTTTCAGCCCGGGCAGCGGCGGCCTTTTTTTCGGCTCTGGCTTCTGCTCTGGCGGCATCGGAAGCGGCCATTTTCTGCTTAAGCTCGTCGATCTCCTGCTGGCTGGCGCTTATCTTTGCCCTGGATGCCAGTATTTTTTCGCAGATATCCCGGCCAAATTCGCCGGTCTCGCCGTTTTCCAGCCTTTCAAAATATGCCTGACCCAGCTGGGCATAAAGCTCTTTAAGGCCGTTGCTCTCGCTGGTTATCTTTACCTTGAGTTTGGCTATCTGAGCGTAAATGGTAGATTTGAAGGTAGCCGTTTCAAACATTTCGGTAGCTGTACCGATAACTTCGTTGACCATAGACATGATTATCCCTCCATTTATTGATTTGTGTGGTTGTGGTATGCAGTCATTGTATTCTGTAGCAGCATGACCCGTGTCATGGGGCCAACGCCGCCGGGAACCGGAGTTATGTAAGAAGCCTTTTCCCTGACCTGGTCAAACACAACGTCGCCGCAGAGCTTGCCTTCGTCGTTGCGGTTGATGGATACGTCGATGACCACCGCGCCATCTTTTACCATATCGGCGGTGACCAGTCCCCTTTTACCGGCGGCGCAGACCAGAATATCTGCCTGACGGGTGATAGCGCCCAGGTCCGCCGTTTTGGAATGGGCGATGGTAACGGTAGCATCGCTGTGGAGCATAAGCATAGCCTGAGGCTTGCCAACGATATTCGACCGACCGATAATTACGCAATGCTTACCGGACACGTCGATATTATACGCTTCCATAAGCTTCATAACGCCGCAGGGGGTGCAGGGGACAAATCCGTATTTGCCAAGGGTTATTCTGCCGACGCTTATGGGATGGAACGCGTCCACGTCCTTGTCGGGTCTGATATGATAAATTATATCGTCAGCGTTCAGATGGTCCGGCAAAGGCAGCTGGACAAGAACTCCGTCCACCTGGTCGTCTTCGTTAAGTTGCTGAACAAGGGCAAGGAGCTGCTCCTGAGTAGTCTCTGTCGGCAGAGCATACTCAAAGCTTTTGATGCCGCATTCGGCGCAGTCTCTCACCTTGCCGTTGACATAGATTCTGGATGCCGGGTTCTCCCCCACGATTATGACCGCGAGGCCGGGGCGTCTGCCTGTAAGCAGGGCGTTTTGTCGGGCGATCTCTTCTTTACACTGGGCGGCGATCTTTTTGCCGTCGATCAAAGTTGCGCTCATTTCATTCTCCTTCTTCCGGCGTGCCTGTTTCTTCGGTCACTGTTGCTTCTTCCGTATCTTCGGTCACTGTTGCTTCTTCTGACAGGGGTGCTGCCGGGGCTTCACCGGCGGTCGCCGCCTGAGGGCTGTGGCTGAATATCCAAACCTGCATATCCGCAGGGTCATGATCTCTGAAAACCAGCTGGACAAAAAGTATCACCAGGCAGACCACAAAGAAGGCATATCCCAAAAACTGGGATATCCGCAGACCGGTGCCGAAAAAGTAAAGGCTGTCGGTGCGAAGGCCCTCGATCATTCCTCTGCCGAATCCGTACCAGCACATATACATAAGGAACAGCTGGCCGTCAAATTTGCGATGCTTTTTGCTGAACAGATGGAGCAGAACAAAGCCCAGCAGGTTCCACAGGGATTCATAAAGGAAGGTGGGATGATAATATACCCATTTGCCTGCGGAGTCCATCAGGCCCATCCGCAGGAAGTTGGTGCATTCGGCCCCGTGGGCTTCACGATTGATAAAGTTTCCCCAGCGTCCCACCATCTGACCGATGAGCATACCCAGGCTGCCGATATCCAGTATGGCGCCGGGCCTTATCTTTTTGACCCGGGCGAAGATAACGACTGTTATGGCCGCCGCGATTATTGCGCCGTAAATAGCCAGACCGCCGTTCCATATATACAGCACGGAAATGGGGTCGTCGGCATATTCGGCCCAGTTGAACACGCAATAATAGGCTCTTGCGCCGATTATTGCCGCCGGGACGGCAAAAATCAGCAGATCGATTATATTGTCCTGAGTTAGGCCAAACTGGTCAGCCCGCTTCATGCCATATCCCACCGCCAGCAAAAAGCCCACGGCTATGATAATGCCATACCAGTAAAAGCTGTGTCCCCCGATGGTAAAGGCCACGTTGGACGGATCGAGCTCGATACCCAGCCCGGGAAAATAGATGGGGCTTGTAAGCAGTGTCATTCCTCGTTCCCACCTTTCACAGGGTCAATGACCGACAGAGCGGACCGCTCCCGGGTGACCGCCAGTTTCAGGAAATCCTTAACGTCATCCCAGGTTATCTCGTCGTAAATGTCGGCAAAGTCGAACAGGCTGCAATCGTCAAACACTGACGACGCCATGCCATAGCATATGCCCGAGAAGGAGTCCAGCTCGGAAAGATGGCGGCCATAGGCAGCCTTTTTCAGCCGGCGGAAAAGGTCCATATCCGCCTGACCGCTGACCAGCCTTTCCGCCTCGTCAATAAGGCGGTCGCGGACCTCCTCAGGCTGCTCGCTTTCGCCCCCCACCACCAGCATGGAGGTGCGCCTGATGCTTTCGTAGCCGCCGCTGAATGTCCCGTTGATAAGCCCTTCGGAATACATCCGGGCGAACAGGGGCGATGAGCCGCCGCAAAGCATCTGGACCGCCAGCTCGCCCACCAGCTCGGTCTTATACCCGGCTCTGCCGCCGGAGACTTCGGGGAGCTTGAACCCCAGCTCGAAGATAGTGGCGCCTACCTCCATCTCCCGGCTGCAATAATGGGAAACCACGCTGTCAGGCTCGGCCTCGCCATAGTCCCGGTCAGAGACGGTGGCGGCGTTGGCAGGCAGGATGTCTACTGCGGTCTGCCTGATGCTTTCGGGGTCTACATCGCCGCAGACTATAAGGCACATATTGGACGGGTCGTAAAACGCCCGATGGCAGCTATACAGAGTTTCGGCAGTAATGTCCCCAATGCTTTCCACCGTTCCGGCGATGGAAACTCTGACGGGATGGTTGTGGTACATGATTTCAAATAGCCGTTCGCTGACCTGGCTGTTGGGGTTATCCTCGTACATCCGTATCTCCTGAGCGATTATCCCCCGCTCCTTTTCCACGCTTTCTTCGGTAAAGTAGCCTGTGGAAACAAAGCTCAGCAGCTCCCGGAGGCACTGGTCAAAATGCTCCGTGGCCGTGAAATAATAGGCCGTCATCTCGTAACTGGTAAAGGCGTTGGGGCTGGCCCCCAGAGCCGACAGCTTTTGCAGCGCGTTGCCGTCGGGCATATCGAACATCTTGTGTTCCAGATAATGAGCAACTCCGGCGGGAGAGGTCTGCCACTTTCCGTCCAGGAAGAATCTGGTATCAACGGAGCCATAGTTGGTGGCAAAAAACGCGTCTGCCCGGGCAAAGCCCTTTTTGGGTATGACCACCAGCTTCAGGCCATTATCCAGAGTGTCGGTATAAACAGTTTCCCCGAGTCCGGGATAGTCGATCCTTGTCATTTTTCCACCCCTTTAAGAAAATAAACTGTGTCCAGCCGGACCATGTTCGCCGCCCGAACAACATCATCGGCAGTCAGGCTCTCAAGGCTGGCGGCAAGCTCCGGGGCCGTGAGGTCATATCCGCCGATAATGCGGCCAAGAGCGCTTTCTTCCTGAGCAGCCAGAGAATCCTCCTGGCAACGCAGGGAATTGAGCATATATTTTCTGGAGCCTTCCAGCTCCTCCCGGCTGATATCTCCCCGCCTGCAAGCGTCCAGCTGGGCAAATATCTCGTCTCTGGCGATTTCAAAGTTTTCGAACTCCACGCCGGAATTTACGATCATCAGCCCCTTGAACTTTTCAAGCCCGGAGCTGGCATAATAGCACAGGGAAAGCTTTTCCCGGACGTTCATAAACAGCTTTGAATTCAGGCTCCCGCCGAACACTGCATTAAACAGCACCATGGCGGGATAGTCCGCATCAGCCGCCGTAACCCCTGTGCGGAAGCCTATGGACAGCTTGCCCTGAGTAACGTCCATGGCTTTTTCCACATATTTCGGCTCATGGGGCGCAGGACCCGGCAGAGTCCCTACGGCTGTGATATGGCCCCGGGGAAGCCCCGCCAGAGCGGCGGTCATGGCCTGCTCTACCCGGGAGCTGTCGGCACTGCCTACATAAATTATCTCGATCCGGGAGGTTTCCAGGGCGCTGAGGTAATGGCTGTAAAGCCCGGTGTTGGTTATGGCTTCGGCCTGCTCACGGCTGCCCAGCTTGTCGATGCCATAGGCTTCGCCCTGGCACATGGACTCAACAAGGCCCGACTGGGCATAGCTTATCTTGTCGTTCACCCGGGAGTTGATAAGGTCAATAAGGTTCTTCTTTTCCGATTCAAAGTATTCCGGGTCAAAGCTCTTTCCGTCTGACAGGGGGTGCAGAAGCATCTCGCCCATAAGGCCGCACACCCGCTCCAGCAGCCCATCCTCTGGCAAAAACCGGTCGTCGTTGAACTCGACGCTCAGGCCCACAGGCTGGACCTCTCCCCTTTTGCGGACGACAGCGCCGATGGATGCGCCATACAGCTCGTCCAGCTCGGCAGCGATGGACACAAGGTCGGGATGCTCCTGAGTACCCCGGCGCAGGACCACCGGGAAAAGGGCGTTCATGGCCGCCTCCTGCTGACACAGGGGGCGCAGAAGGTTGAGGGTGATGGCTCCGGATTTGAATTTGTCGGTTTTTATGGAGGTCAAAAATACGTCTGGCAGCAGCTGGCTGCGGATAGGGTTTTCCATAAGTTCTGTCCTCTCGTATATCATACTGTGGTTATTTCTTCGGTTCTTTGCTGATATTATACATCTTTTTTTATCAAAAGAAAATCTATATCACTGTAAATTAATTGTTTTTTTACAATGTCAGGATAAAAAGCGGCGCCCATTTGAGCGCAGGTCACAAAAAGTATGAGATGTAAAGGAAAACGCTTGACATCCCCACCGGTTTGTAGTACAATGGCTGAGCAAAAAGGGGAAAGGGTGATGATCATGAAGGGCGACAGCTACGAAATGTCCATGCTTTTCGACTTCTATGGCGACACCCTTACCGAAAAGCAGCGTCACCTTTTCGACTGCTACTACAATCAGGATCTTTCTCTGGCAGAGATTGCCGAAAACGAAGGCATCACCCGTCAGGGCGTTCGTGACTCCATCGTCCGTTCCCAGGCCAGTATGGAAGAGCTTGAACAGACCATCGGCCTTATCAGCCGATATAAGGCCGCCAGCGAGAGCTTTGGCCGCATCAGCCGCGCTACTGCCGAGCTTCGTCGTCAGGCCCGGGGACTTCTGACTGAACGGGAGATAATCGCCCTTGCCGATGAAATAGACGCCGCCGCCGCAGAAATCAGGTAACCGCTAATTCAAGAAAGGACAAACTATGGCTTTTGAAAGTCTTTCCGATAAGCTGACATCATCATTCAAAAAGCTGAAAAGCAAAGGCCGCCTGACCGAGGCCGATGTTAAAGAAGCCATGCGTGAGGTCAAGCTCGCCCTCCTTGAGGCCGATGTCAGCTTCAAGGTCGTCAAGCAGTTTGTGGCCGATGTCACTGCCCGGGCCGTCGGGGCCGATGTTCTGGAAAGCCTGACCCCTGCCCAGATGATAATCAAGATCGTCAACGAAGAGCTGACAAAGCTCATGGGCAGCGAGAGCCAGAAGCTTCAGATCTCCTCCCCTCCCCCCCCCGTGGTTATGCTGGTGGGCCTCCAGGGCGCAGGTACAACCACCAACGGTGCCAAGCTTGCGGGACTGATGAAGAAAAACGGCAAGCGTCCCCTGCTGGTAGCCTGCGACGTTTACCGTCCCGCCGCTATCAAGCAGCTCCAGGTAGTTGGCGGTCAGCTGGATATCCCCGTATTCGAAATGGGCCAGTCCAACCCGGTGGATATCGCCAAAGCCGCTATCGACTACGCCAACTCCCACGGCAACGACATGGTGTTTCTCGACACCGCCGGTCGTCTCCACATCGACGAAGCCCTTATGGACGAGCTTCGATCCGTCAAGGCCGCTGTAAACCCCACTGAGATCATGCTGGTGGTAGACGCCATGACCGGTCAGGACGCTGTCAACGCCGCATCCGCCTTTGACGATGCGCTGGGCATCACCGGCGTACTTATGACCAAGCTGGATGGCGACGCCCGTGGCGGTGCTGCCCTTTCGGTCAAGGCCGTTACCGGCAAGCCCATCAAATATGTGGGCAACGGCGAAAAGCTGGACAATATCGAGCTTTTCCACCCCGACCGCATCGCCTCCCGTATACTGGGCATGGGCGATGTGCTGACCCTCATCGAAAAGGCCGAGCAGGCCTTCGACATAAAAAAGGCTCAGGAGATGGAGCAGAAGCTGAAAACCAACCGCTTCACCCTGACCGATTTTCTCGACCAGATGGATCAGCTCCAGAACATGGGCGATCTTGGCGACGTGCTGGGCATGGTCCCCGGCATCGACAAGAAGGCTCTGGCCGGAGCCACCATCGACGAAAAGGCCATGGGCCATACCCGTGCTATCATCCTTTCCATGACCCCTCAGGAAAGGGAAAATCCTTCCATCCTTAACCACAGCCGCAAGCGCCGCATCGCCGCAGGCAGCGGAGTCAAGGTCGAAGAGATCAACCGTCTGCTTAAGCAGTTCGATGCCATGCAGGTCATGGCCAGGCAGATGACAGGCGGCGGCAAAAAGGGCAAGCGCAGGAAAAACCGCTTCGGCGGATTCAGCCTGCCCGGAATGTAATTCCAGTTCGTAAGGCAAATTTACGATATACGAAAGTAAATCAACGGAGGTGAAACAATCATGGTCAAAATCAGACTTCGCAGAATGGGTGCCAAGAAGGCTCCTTTCTACAGGATCGTTGTTGCTGATTCCCGCAGCCCCAGAGATGGCAGATTCATCGAAGAGATCGGCACCTACAATCCCCTTACCGAGCCCGCCGAAATCAAGATCAACGCTGAAAAGGCTCAGGAATGGATCAAGTCCGGCGCTCAGCCCACCGATACCGTCAAGGCTCTTCTCAAAAAAGCCGGAATTCAGTAAAGAGGTGCATCCATGAAAGAGCTCTTGCTTTATATCGCGCAGAATCTTGTGGACAATCCCGACGCCGTTACCGTAACCGAGATCCAAAACGACAACGACACCGTTCTTGAGCTTCGTGTTGCTCCCGACGATATGGGCAAGGTCATCGGCCGTCAGGGCAAAATTGCCAAAGAGATACGCACTCTGGTCAAGTCTGTGGCTCAGCGCCAGGACAAAAAGGTTTCTGTCGAGATCGTAGACTGACCGCCTTAACCGCAGGGGTGACCCTTGCTGCCCCAGTGGCTGCGAGGTCGCCCCTGGGGTTTTTGCGTATTATTTTTCCCTTAGGCAGCCGCTGTGGTCATCAATCACTTTGTGAGGTAAGGTATATGAAAAAGCAGTTTCTGGAAGCCGGTCAGATAGTCAATACCCACGGCATCCGGGGCGAGGTACGGATCCAGCCCTGGTGCGACAGCGCCGACTTCCTTTTGAATATAGACAGATTTTATTTAGACGGCAGAGCAGTCAGGTTTACCGGCAAAAAGGTCCACAAAGCCATGCTTATTGCCAAGCCCGACGGGGTCGACAACGCTGACGACGCCGCTGCGCTGAAGGGCAAGGTCCTTTATTTCGACCGGGCGGACGCTCAGCTGGAAGAGGGCAAAATATTTATCGACGACCTGATCGGTCTGGAAGCTGTCAACGTGGACACCGGCCAGGTCTTCGGCACGGTCAAAGATGTCCTTAAGCTCCCTGCCAGCGACGTTTACGTCATTCAGGGAGAGGAAGAATATATGATCCCCGCCGTAGACGAGTTTTTAAAAAGCATTTCCCCCGACGAAGGCCGGATATACTTCAAACCCATTGAAGGGATGATATGAGCCATGAGGATCGACATTATGACCCTGTTTCCCGAAACCGTGGGCGACGTGCTTTCCGAAAGCATTATCGGCCGGGCTCAGGAGCGGGATATCCTTAAAATACGCTGCCACCAGATACGGGACTTTACCCCCAATAAGCAAAATCAGGTGGACGATTATCCCTACGGCGGCGGCATGGGTATGCTAATCCAGGCCGACCCCCTGTACAACTGCTGGGAATATATATGCGACCAGGTGGCGGCCCCGGTACACACGATCTTCATGACCCCCGGCGGCAGAGTATTTACCCAGGACGATGCCAAAAGGCTTTCAAAATATGAAAACATCGTCATCGTCTGCGGCCATTACGAGGGTATCGACCAGCGATTTGTGGACGAATGCGTTGACGAAGAGCTTTCCATAGGCGACTTTGTCCTGACCGGCGGGGAGATACCGGCCATGGCCGTTGCCGATTCCATTTGCCGCCTTATTCCCGGTGTTCTGTCCGACGAAGAATGCTTCACCGGCGAAAGCCATTGGAGCGGGCTGCTGGAATATCCTCAATATTCCCGGCCGGAAACATGGCACGGCAGATCGGTGCCGCCGGTGCTGCTGTCCGGCGATCATAAGAACATCGCCATGTGGCGCACCCGCCAGAGCTTTACCCGCACCAAAAGCAGGCGGCCTGACATGGCCCAGCGGTTCGACATCGATGCCTGGCTGAGCAACGAAGGCCAGTTTACAAAAAGAGAAAAGCAAAAGCTGCGTGACAGCTGGGAAGGAGACAGCAATGGACAGGATCAAAACCCTTAAGCAATGGATAGACGCATCCGACAATATAGTGTTTTTCGGCGGCGCAGGAGTCAGCACCGAATCCGGTATCCCCGACTTCCGGTCGGTAGACGGACTGTACAACCAGAAGTTTGACTATCCCCCGGAGACCATGCTCAGCCACAGCTTTTTCGTCAGCCATACAGAAGAGTTTTACAAATTCTATAAGGAAAAGCTGCTGCCCATCGGCTATAAGCCCAATGCCGCCCATTTGAAGCTGGCAGAGCTGGAAAAGGCCGGTAAGCTGAAAGCCATCGTCACCCAGAACGTGGACGGGCTGCACACCGCCGCAGGCAGCAAAAAGGTATATGAGCTTCACGGCTCGGTATATCGCAACTATTGCCTCAAATGTAAAAAGAGCTACGACCTGGACTATATGGCCAACAGCGTGGGCATACCCAAATGCAGCTGCGGCGGCACCATTAAGCCGGATGTGGTGCTGTACGAAGAATCTCTGGACAGCGCCACCATCGACGGCGCTGTCGAAGCTATCGCCAACGCCGACGTTTTTATTATCGGCGGCACCTCTCTGACGGTTTATCCCGCCGCCAGCCTTATCCGATACTACCGGGGCAATAAGCTGGTTCTCATCAACCGGGACCCCACCCCATACGACAGCGCGGCCGACCTGGTTATCAACCAGTCCATCGGCCAGGTGTTTTCCCAGATATGACCCCGCCGGTCAGAAATCAGATAACAGATAGCCCCTTCATTGTCATTGCGAGGAGGCCGTAGGCCGACGTGGCAATCTCACCGGTTGCGGATTT
>CAYLKH010000072.1:0-10182 GCA_964384255.1 uncultured Oscillospiraceae bacterium
CGGGGGATAAGAGGGTGTCAAAAAACCTCGTAGAGTTCGCCGCGTTAGCGGCGAAAAAATTCACATATGAAATTTCCGGCGGCAGTGTATAACGTCAATGCAAGCATTGACGTCCCGGAAATTTCACTACTCGGCCTTCAAACGTGCGAAAAAGGCCGCATGGCGGCCTTTTGAGTGCGCTGCCGAAGGCCGCAAAATCCGTGTCAAAATAGTCCGATGGACTATTTTGACACGCTGCTATCCCCCGTGAATCTCTTCACGGGGGATATGTCTGTTCCTGATAGTGATTGTAAATCTGATATCTGCGGTTTTATCTGAATTTTGCCCTGTATGCGCTGGGGCTGGTGGATTCGAGATTTTTAAACGCCCTGATAAATGTCCACCGGTTGACAAAGCCTACCTCAAAGGCAATGTCCTGAATAGATATGTCGGTGGTTTCCAGCAGCTCGATGGCGTGACCTATGCGGACGGAGTGGATAAGGTCAACAACGCCGGAACCTGTCTCGCGGCGAATTAGCTTTGACAGATATGACGAGCTGAACTTAAACCGCTCGCATATCATTGCGGCGCCCATGGAAGGGGATTTGTAGTTTTCTTCCACAAACCGCTTGATCTGGACAAACTTGTTCTGAGAATAGTCAGTGTCGCAAAAATCGTCGGCCACTGCCAGAAAATCAAACATCCGTTCCTTCAGCTCCGTAAAGCTTTCGGCCTTGGAGATAGAAACAAAGGCGTCGCCAATTTCGGTGGACTGCCTGTCCGGATGAAGGTCGCCGCCGCAAATAGCCAGCACGGTTTCCAATCGCTGGAAAACAACTGACCGAATCTGATCCAGAGGTTGGAGAGATTCGTTGATCAGAGCCTCGACGATCTCGCCCAGAGCCGATGCCGCTTCGTAAAATTCGCGATTGATTATGCTGGACATAAACTTGCGCTCGTTGGTGGCGGCAGCGGTTTTGTCCTGGGGTTTTGGCTCGGGCAGGTCAGCCATGGAGGCGACTCTTATGCCCCTTAAGTTAACATGGTCATGAACTACAAGGGCATTTCTATAATGCTGCCTTGGGGTCAGGCCGGTTTGAAGCTGAGACACAGCCACAGACACGGTTATGCCCATAGTATCCAGCTCCTCACAGGCCGCATTGGCATATGACAGAAGCTCGTCCATAATTTCGTCGGCCAGCTCGTCCGCATCCTCGTTTTGCAGCTGATCCGGCGAAAGGAAGCACCCCACGTCGTCTCCCGTGCTGAAAAACAGAACAAAGGAGAATACTTCAAAATGCTTTTGAAAAACCTCTTCGATATAGGGGACAACCATGGCCCGCTCGGTGTTGGGCCTGTAGCTTTCGATGCTGATAAGCATGATGCAAAATGCGTCCGACGACAGCTTGACATTGAACAGGTTTTTCAGGTCCCGGGTCAGGCTCCTGTTTTCAGTCTCGTTCATTACGGCGTTTTCCACCAGCATATGCATGGCGATGTGGTTAATGCCGTTATATTGATCCAACAGGTTGTCATAGCTGACTTTAAGCTGCTGATACTGCTGAAGAAGCTCGTCGTAGGTCATTTGTATCTCTCCTTGTATAGAATATGCAACACCGAACATATTTTGCAACCTGCTGCAATAGCAGGAATATATTTGGCAGGTTTATGTACAATATCACCATTAAATATATCATATAAGTGTCAAATTCTCAAGGGAATTGTTTGTTCTCACTGGACGGAGCGAAAACGCAAAAGACAAAAACGTAAATAAAGGGTAAATAAAGGGGCGGCCATTTACTGGCCGCCCAGGCGTATACAAAGGAATAAAGTAGCTGCAACGGATAAGGAAGATAGTGTGAAAGAAACCCATCAGGGGTGTCTTTCGCGTTCAATAACCCGCCGTAGCGGCAGGAACGAACTTAAGTTCGTTCCGCCCAACTTGTATACAAAGGTCCGAAGGCCTTTGTATACAAGTTGGGGCGGCCAGTAAATGGCCGCCCCGTGAGAGGGGGATAATTATCTTGCGTAATATCTGTCAAGAGCGTCCTGATAGATCTCCATCAGTCTGTCCAGCTTGAGGGTATAAAGCTGATCGATGAAGGAATCCCACTGAGACATGGGGTAAACGCCGGTGACGAAGAGGATAACGTTTTCGTCAACACAGGTCTGGATATCGGTTTCAAGACCGGACTTTTCTTCGCTTTCGAGAGCGGTGTAGGAAATGCCGGTGGGGATAGCGTACAGACCGTCGGTAGAAGCGCTCCAGACTTCCCAGCATTCTGCCTGGAGGTCGGAAAGGAATTCGTTGACTCTGCCGGGGCTGTAGATACCGGTCAGGCTGCCATAAGGAGTCCACATACGGGTATAGGCCGCAACGGTCAGGTCGAATTCGTTGTTGATAATAAGGTCGGTAAACTGGGGTTCGCCGTCTACAACTTCGAAGGAAACGCCTTCAACGCCATAGTTGTACATATTTGCACCGGCTTCGGAATACCAGAAATCCATCCATGCAACAGCCAGCTCGGGTTTATCGCAGGTGTAGGAAACGGAAACGGTGTCGTTGTCCACCATCTTGCGGGCGGAGATATGGTCGATGTCGCCTTCGTTGACTACCAGATTGGCAAGGGGAGCGACCTGGAAATCGGGGTCAGAATTGTAGTTGGCGTATTTGTCCACCTCTTCATACATGGCGGGCCAGACACCGATATTGTTGGATCCGACGCCGTCGTTGATGACTGAGGAGAAGGGGTCGTATTCGATAGAGATAAAGTCGCTGTTGATAAGACCCTCGTTATACCAGTTTTGCAGCAGAGACAGATAATCCTGGAATTCGTCTTCAAGGATGGAACACTTTATCTGGCCGTCGACCTGGAACATACCGGCGCCGGTGCTTACGCCAAAGCCGCCTACAAGACCTTCAACATTCATGCCGTTGTGCATATAGAAGGTGGAGTCAGAGCCGAATTCGGTTTTGAAGGCTCTGAGGACTTCGGTCATCTGGTCGTAGGTTTTGGGGATGTCAAGACCCAGCTTGTCAAGCCAGTCTTTTCTGATGACCAGACCGTTGTTGCACTTATATTCGTCGTAGAAGGACTTGAAGTCAACAACGCTGCCGTCATCAAGAGCAAAGTCATATTTGAAGTTGCCCACGTTGTTCATGTAATAGGAATAGAAGGGAGCATATTCTTCCAGATAGGGAGTTATGTCCATAATGACCTCGTCTTCAAGGGCCTTGGAGCCGCCGCCGGCATACATGGATGTGCAGGCGTTGATAAGGTCGCCATATTCGCCGCCAGCCATAAGCAGATTGAACTGCTCGGTATAGACCATGAAGCTGATCTCCTGCCATTCGATATGGACACCGGTCATTTCTTCCAGCTTTTTGGACCATTCAAAATCGGCCCAGGAAGAGATACCCACAGTGTCCAGAGGGGAACGCAGGTTAACGGCCTTGGTGGTGTAGGTCAGGGTCTGAGGCTCCTCGGTCAGGGGGAGCTTCAGCTCGATGGTAGAAATATCTACCGCGGCCATTTCCTCAGCGTGGTCGGCTTCCTGCTGGGCCAGATCTTCGGCCTGAGGAACTGCGGCCTCGCCGTCGACTACCGGTTCTTCGGCCACCGGTTCGGCGGCTTCGGATACGGCGGGGGATTCGTCTGCCGTGGTTTCTTCGGTGCTGCTTGAGCCGCATCCGGCCATGAGCGCAAGCAAAAGGGCAAATACTGCCAATAGCGAAACAAACTTTTTCATCACTTAACCTCCTTGATTTTTGCAATATCTACACAAAACGATTATAACAGTAAGGAAGCTAAGCAGTAAAGTCACATAATTTGTACGCCGTGGCGTTTTTAATATAAGCAAAGCGGAGCAGTGGGTCGCCACTGCTCCGCTGTAAACCGTGGATATTAATATGGTGTCAGCTGATGCTGATCGTCCAGCAGATCAAGCTGCTCGATGGCGGCGATAGTATAAACGCAGGCATCGGTCAGATTGAAGCTTGCACCATAGGATACCTGGTGCGATCCTTCCGTTTGAGTATAGACAGGGACTCCGTCTTCCTTTATCTCTTTGGGATAATAGTTGATGGTTATTTCGTTATCAAGTATGCTGTTTGTCTCAGGGAAGATAGAGTTTGAATTCATATTCATCTCCACCAGATCGGCGCATACCGCCTGAGCCAGCAGCCATGCCTCGTCGCCGGACAGAGTGATCTGGCTCCAATTATCTTCGTTATAGAACCCGATGGATACGCTGGACAAACGCTCCTTGGTCAGCGGCTGACCAAAAGTCCGCTGAATTATTTTGTCCCCGGAGTTTACCAGCTGCTCATACTGGTTGGCAAGGCTGCTGCTGTCTGCCTGAGTCTGAGGGTCAACGGGGAGGTTATAGTATCTGGCGACGCAGTCTCCGTTTTTCAGGTAATAACACATATATATTGATTGCAGATAGCTGTAATCCTCGCCGCTGCTGAAATAGCCCTCATACCCCTGGTCGGTAGCCAGCAGCTGGTCCTTGCTGTCGAGTATCTGCTGATGGAAGGCTATTGCGGCGTCAATATCCTCCTCGGTGGTAAAATCCGTGCCTGATATACAAATGAATTCAATATCCTCCCGGTCGGGAATGTGTGATTCTATCCCCAGCACGTCGAAGGCGGTGACGGTGACACACAGCAAGGCTATGACCACAAAAGCAGCGAAGGAACCAAGGTTCTTTCGGTTAAAGACCCGGAAGGATTTTTTCATAAGCATCTCTGCGACAAACCATCCGATAAAGCCCGTTACTACCAGCGACAGGGCGGTCAGAGGAAACGCCAGAGGGGTAGAATCTATCCGGATATCAAACATGGCGGCCACCAGCAGGGTCAGCAGAAGGCTGACATACAGGGCAACGCCCCAACGGAACACAGGCCGGGCGGCCTTTACGCTTATTACATCTCCGGCGCTTTCGACCCGGCGGTTTTTATACAGCAGCAGGGACAGCACAGCCAGCACTACACCGGCCATGACATACCATACGGTGATATGGCCGTTGATAAAAACATAGCTGTCGGTGGTCCCGACATAATTGGTTTCATAGGTTTGAAGCATATAAATGACAGGGGAGAGGAAGGAAAGACCGTTCCAGTCAAAAGGAGTGTATCCCCAGACAAGCAGCTCCATAAAGCACGAAACCACCAGTTCCAGAACGTATACCGCAAAGTTCCATATGAGATAGAACACAGGCAGGGCCACCAGAACACCGGTAAACTGGCCGCAGAAGGCAGCAAAGGAGAAAAAGAAGAATTCGGTCCCGCTGACAACCCCCAGCCAGGTGAGAACGCTTATCATGTCCAGATCGCCTCTGGCGGCACCGATGGGGATAAGGAGCAGGGCAATGATCAGATTGGGTGCGAGCATATATACCAGGCCGGAAAGATAGTTGGTTATGAACATGGTCTGCCGGGTCATGGGCAGGGCGTGGAACATCCCGGCGCTTTTTGAGCTGTACATATATGAAAACAGGGCCATGGCGCAGATCGCGGAGTAAATAAAGCCGATGATGATGCCGTAAAGGATATAGGAATACAGCAGGTTGTCAAATCGGTTGCCGGGTATGTTCAGCAGCACCATGGGCAGAAAAAGGAACCAGATGGCAAAATAGCTGGACCATATGGGCCAGAACCGTTTCAGATTTTTGGTAAACAGAGTCGTGTTAAAGAATGATGTCTTTGACATGATAATCTTCACCTCCAAGCTCATAAATGAATATTTCCTCAAGAGTCAGGGGCAGAGCGTCGGCCAGGAGCGGGTCGATGGCGGCCAGCCTGCCCAGCACCTCGGCAGAATTTCCTCTGACGATTATGGTGGTTATGCGGCCTGACTGACTGGTGTGGAGGACCTCAAGCTCCTTCGGCAGCTGAGTTATGTTGTTAAAAACCAGCTGGACCTTGGTGATGCTGTCCTGTAGCTCCAGCAGCGACCGCTGGATCAGCAGCTGACCGTGGCTCATTATGCCCACATGGTCACAAACGTCCTCAAGCTCCCTCAGGTTGTGAGAGGATACCAGTACGCTTATGCCCCGTTCGGCCACCTCGCTCATAAGTATTGACCATACCTGGCGGCGCATGACCGGGTCAAGCCCGTCTACCGGCTCGTCAAGGATAACATAGTCGGGACACTGGCACATGGCCAGCCAGAAGGCAGACTGCTTCTGCATCCCCTTGGAAAGCCGCCGGATGGGAGCCTTTTCGTCAATGGACGAAAAAACCTCTTTCAGCTTTTCATAGCGTTCAACGTCGAATTTGGGGTAAAGACCCTTATAAAACGCCATCATCTCCCGGGTGGAAGCGGACATGAAATAGTAAAGGTCATCGGGAATATATGCAATACGGCTTTTCAGCGGAGCGTTTTCCCAAACAGGCTCGTTGTCAATTAGTATCTGGCCGCTGTCGGGCTTATAGACGCCGGTCAGGCAGCGGATAAGGGTGCTTTTGCCCGCTCCGTTAGGCCCCACAAGACCATATACAGAACCGGGCTGGACCGCCAGCGAGCAGCCGGACAGGGCGTCAAAACCGTCAAAGGTTTTTGTGATGTTTCTTACTTCGATCATTGTTCTCCCTCCTTAGGATCTTTTATGCGACTGCATAGGGTGTCGGCCGTAACGCCGAGGAATTGCAGCTCGGCCACCGCCTTGTCAAAGGCGGCCAGCAGCTCGTCTACCCGCCGGGAGTCCACCTGGTGGTTTTCGCCCACAAAGGACCCCTTACCGGCAACGGTGTAGATATAGCCCTCCTGTTCCAGCTCCCGATAAGCCCGGGCGATGGTGTTGGGGTTTATGGCAAGGGACGATGCCAGCTCCCTTACCGAGGGCAGCTTCTCGTCGGCAGCAATAGCCCCGGTCACGACCAGACGCTTGATGCCGTCCTTTATCTGTTCGTAGATCGGACGGGAATCGCGATAGTTCAGCGTTATCATGTTCCACCTCCTGAAACTGTGCTGAGTGAACTAAGTGTATTAGTTGTGATGGTACACTTAGGATACAGCAGACCATAAGCTTTGTCAACAGTTTTTTTGAAAAAATCAAAATTTTTCTTGTGAAGAAGCCGTGAATATGGTATTGTATATATAGAAAAGAAATGAAAGGCGGTTATCGTTTATGATCATCACAATTGGCAGACAGTATGGCAGCGGCGGAAAAGAAATCGGCGAAAAGCTCGCTTCGAAGCTTGGAATTGCGTTCTACGACAACGAACTGCTGACGATAGCCGCCCAGAAAAGCGGCCTGTCCCAGTCCGCGCTCAGCGAATTCGACGAAACTCCAACCTCCAGCTTTATCTACAATATGTATGTCAACTCCATGAGCGGGGTCGACGTTGTCCCCATGAACCAGCAGCTGGCCTTTGCCCAGTTCGACGCCATTAAAGAAGTAGCCAAATCCGGCGACTGCGTTATCGTTGGCCGCTGCGCCGACTATGTTCTCCGTGAGCGGAAGGACTGTATCCACATCTTTATCCACAGCTCTATGGAAGCCCGGAAAAAGAGAATAGTCGAAAACTATAACATCCCCGAGCAGCTTTCTGAAAAAACTGCCCTCAAGCAGGACAAGAAAAGAGCGGCTTACTATAACTACTATTCCCACAAAAAATGGGGCGAGGCCGCCAGCTACGACTTCACTATCGACAGCTCAATCCTGGGCATCGACGGCAGTGTAGATGTCCTGGCCAAAATCGCCGAAGAATTCGAAAAGGTCTATCGCAGCAGCTTCGAAGGTTAATGACCATATAAATATCCATAAAGGATAACCATAAGCCCGTGCAGTATCTTCTGCACGGGCTTGCGGCATTTATTTATCGTTAGTTAAGTCCCCGTTTCCCGAAACGGGGATAGCGTCTCCCAGGAAGGTCGGCTCAGGCATGGCGATGCATTGGATACAGTCCTTGACCCTGGCAGCCAGCTCCCGAAGCTCACGGTACCATTGAAAGGCATAATCCTGAGGGTCAGAGCATACGCCATAGGCGTCTAACCCCAGCTGCTCAGCTATGTACAGCGCCCGGTACATATGATACTGCTGGGTCACGATAATGACCCTTTTTGCCTGAAAAATATCCCTTGCCCGATACAGGCTTTCATAGGTGGAAAACCCTGCGTGGTCCATAAAAACGTCTTCGGAAGGAACGCCATATTCAATGGCATATTCTTTCATCACATTGACCTCGTCATAATCCTCCTGCCCGTGATCGCCGCTCATCAGCAACTTCGGGGCAGCTCCGTTCCGGTACAGGCTTATGCCATAGTCCAGCCGGTCGGCCAGCATGGGGCTGGGATCGCCGGATGAATATACTCCCGCACCCAGAACGATCACGCAGTCTCCGTCTATGGAAGCCGCCTGGTCTATGGTCAATATCCTGCCTTTTGCGGCGGCCTTGACATGGCTGTTTATAAGCAGTATTACGACTGCGGCTGCCGCTGTCAGAAGCAAAACTGAGATCAGCAGCTTTTTAAGTTTGATCGTTTTCATTGCTTTTCTCTCCATTAGGGAATTGGTATTCAAAAAATGTCAAATCGGTGGTACAATAATAACATATTACACAGGAAAAGAATAGAGGTTGACATAATATGAAAATCACCGGCGTGGTTGAAAACACCGCCTGCCGCCAGGGCCTTTCCTGCGAGCATGGCCTGTGTCTGTATATTGAGACGGAAAAACACCATATAATGTTCGATTTTGGCGAAACAGGAATTTTCGCGACTAATGCAAAGCGGCTGGGGCTGGATGTGGCAAAGGTGGACATAGCCTTTTTGTCCCACGGACATTACGATCACGGGGGAGCTATGGCAGATTTTCTCAAGCTCAACAGCAGCGCCCCGGTTTATGTCCATAAGCAGGCTTTCGGCACCCATCTGGCCGCCAGAGACGACGGCAGGTATCAGGATATCGGCATAGCACCGGAGCTGAGATCTTCGGACAGGATAGTCCTGACTGAGGGAACGACGGTCATCGACCGGGAGCTGACCCTGTTTGCCGATGTTACAGCCCGTGAGCTGTGGAGCCAGACTAATACCAGACTCATGATGATGGGCGTTAACGGCCCGGAGCCGGACAGCTTTGCCCACGAGCAGAACCTTATCATAACCGAAAATGGCAAGACGCTGCTTATCTCCGGATGTTCGCATAACGGTATAGTGAATCTTCTGGAAAAGGCCATCAGTATCATGGGCAAAGCTCCTGATGTGGTTATAGCGGGCTTCCATCTTTCCAACCCCGGCGGCAGCGAGGATGGCCTATATATCCCGGTGGAGGAAACGGCCAACAGGCTGATGCAGTATCCTTCCATGTTTTATACCTGCCATTGCACCGGGCTGCCCGCTTATGAAAAAATGAAAGGTATAATGGGCGACCGGCTGGAATATCTGTCGGCCGGGTCGGTCGTTGAGGTGTGACCATGAAAATTAGTGGACTGCAAAAGCTTACTCTGCTGGATTATCCCGGCAAGGTCGCCTGCACAGTGTTTACGGGCGGATGCAATTTTCGATGCCCCTTTTGTCACAACGCGTCTCTGGTGCTTCGGCCTGAGGAAAATCAGGATATACCCGAGGACCAGCTTATAGAGTTTTTGAAAAAACGTCAGGGTATGCTGGACGGCGTTTGCATCACCGGCGGTGAACCCCTGATGCACCCCGACACTATCCGGCTCATAGAGGATATCAAAAAGCTGGGCTGTCTGGTAAAGCTGGATACTAACGGCAGCTACCCCCAGCGGCTAAAGGAGATCGTAAGCTCCGGCCTGGTGGACCACGTGGCTGTGGATATCAAAAACAGCCGTGAAAGCTACGGCAAAACCATCGGTCTGGAAGGGTTCGACATTTCCGGCGTGTGCGAAAGCGTGGACTTCCTTATGGAAAACCACGTTCCCTATACCTTCCGAACGACCCTTGTTCACCCGCTGCACACTCCCGAGGATATGCACGCTATAGGCCGGTGGATACGGGGCTGCCAGCGCTATGTGCTTCAGGGCTTTGTGGATTCCGGCGACCTGGTGGGGCAGGGGATGACCCCCCTGACCGAAGAAGAAAGCCGGAATATGCTGCAAATCGCACGGCTGTATGTTCCCAATACCGAGCTGCATTGACTGACCTGCCGGTCTGTAGCCAAAGGTATAAAGTAGCCATAACGGAAAGGAAGATAGTGTGAAAGAAACCCATCAGGGGTGTCTTTCACGTTCAA
>CAYLKH010000073.1:0-9947 GCA_964384255.1 uncultured Oscillospiraceae bacterium
TTTCGTGCCGTTGGCACGAATGAAAATCGCGGAGCGATTTTCCGGGACGCCGAGGACGTCGTCCCCTACGGCGCAATACCCAAGTTTTTGCACAAAGATGCTGGCCGCGCCCCTAATCCCTAAATCCCAAATCCTGACCCCTGCTCTGTTCTCTGCCAAGGCTCATGCCTTTTCCAGAGCCTGGCTCAGGTCGTCGATAATGTCGCCAATATATTCAATACCGACGGAGAAACGCACCAGATCGGCGGTCACGCCCGCCTCGATCAGCTGCTGATCCGTCAGCTGACGGTGGGTGGTGCTGGCGGGATGGAGGGTGCAGGTCCGGGCATCGGCCACGTGGGTGGCGATCTCGGCCAGACGCAGGCTGTCCATAAATCGGGTTGCAGCCTCTCTGCCCCCCCGGATGCCGAAGGATACAACGCCGCAAACGCCGTTGGGCAGATACTTCCGGGCCAGCTCGTAGTCCTTATCTCCGGGCAGACCGGCGTATTTTACCCAGGCTACCTTGGGATGGGACTGGAGATATTCGGCCACCTTCTGGGCATTTTCGCAATGGCGCTGGACCCGGACATGGAGACTTTCAAGGCCAAGGTTAAGGAGATAGGCGTTGAAGGGGCCGGGGATGCTGCCCAGGTCCCGCATAAGCTGGGCCTGCATTTTGGTAATATATGCCATTTTGCCAAAATCCAGAGCATAGTTTTTGCCGTGATAGGATTCGTCCGGCTCGGTCAGGCCGGGGAACTTATCCTTATGGGCCATCCAGTCGAAGTTTCCGCTGTCGACCACAACGCCGCCCACCTGAGAGGAATGGCCGTCCATATATTTGGTGGTGGAATGGATAACTATATCCGCGCCCCACTGGATGGGGCGGCAGTTAATAGGTGTGGCAAAGGTATTGTCGATAATAAAGGGTACTCCGTGGCTGTGAGCTGCCCGGGCGAACTTTTCGATATCCAGCACCACCAGAGCCGGGTTGGCAATAGTTTCGCCGAAAACGGCCCTGGTGTTGCTTTTGAATGCGGCGTTAAGCTCTTCTTCCGTTGCGTCCGGCTCAACAAAGGTGGTTTCTATCCCCAGCTTTTTGAAGGTGACGCTGAGCAGATTGAAGGACCCGCCGTAGATGGCTGTGGAAGCCACGATATGGTCCCCCGCTCCGCAGATATTCAGCAGAGAGAAGGTGGTGGCGGCCTGACCGGAGGAGGTAAGTATTGCCCCGACACCGCCCTCAAGGTCGGCGATTTTTGCGGCGACGGCATCGCTGGTGGGGTTGGCCAACCGGGTATAGAAGTATCCGGCGGCTTCAAGGTCAAACAGCTTGCCCATATCGTCGGCAGAGTCGTATTTGAAGGTAGTGCTCTGGATTATGGGCAGCTGGCGGGGTTCGCCGTTTTTTGGCTGGTATCCGGAAAGGATACACTTGGAATTTACGTGAAGCTCTTTCATAATTGTTTTACCTCAACTTTCTATAGACAAATAAGAAGATATAGACTGTAGACAAAGGTTTTACGGGAAGAATATGTCGTCGGCGATGGTTATGGGCTGGGATATGTCATATCCCGACAGGACTGCGCTTTCGCCGTCCACCAGTATCCTGACCGTGTCGATATATTCCAGCTGGCACAGGGTGGCGGCGATGGACAGGGCGCTGAGCCGCTGGACCGAGGCATCCTTGCTGTTTACGGTCAGAAAATCTTCGCTCAGGTCCACCACGCAATTTCCGTCGGTCACCGAGACTGAGTTGATATCGGTCCCCTTGGGTATGGGGTTTGAAAATCCCTCCGGCGGGTCAAAGCTTATCAGCAGCTGCAACAGCTGCTCCTCCGTGGTAATGTTTACCCGGCGCTTGATGATTTCCGGCAGCCCGGCCAGATAGTCCGGACTCCAGCTTTTCATATACAGTGATACGCCCATTTCGTTCATGCCCGACCTGACGGGGCCGATTATGCCGTCATAGGCTGTCAGCACCCGGCTAAGCTCCATATAACGGTAGATCTCGGTCTGCTTGCCCTCGATGGTAATTTTTACCCCGGTGACGGATTCCAGACTGGAAAGGGAGTTGACGATAGCATAAATGGTTATCAACTCCTGACGCTCAGTCTCCGGTCGATTTTCCATAAATTCGGCAGAAAAATCCACGGTACACAGGCCATTTACGTCAGTCTCTACAGAAAGGAGCTGGGTACCCCGGGGCATTACCGGCGAAAGCTCCTCGCTGTCAGGCCCCTTGATAAGCTCCTGGATAATATACCTTTCGTCAGAAACTCCCGCTCCGCTGACCAGTTTTCGGTTTTCGGGGACCAGATACTGGCTGCCGGAGTCGGCGAAATAAAGGGTTATGGTGTCGTCGGCCACAACGTTGCTGTCTTCCTCCAGCAGATACATCTGGGCATCGGTGGTGGTGATCTGGCCGTCGAGGTCGATGATCTGGACCGTTTCGGCCCCGGTCAGCTGGCAGACGGTCATGGTCAGGCAGGCTTCGGCCAGAGTTCTGTCAGCTCCGGACAGCTGGAAAAATTCGGAAGACATTCTCAGCTTTGCGCTGCCGTCGCCACCGGAATAGGACAGCAGCTGGGTCTGGGGAGGATAAGGCGAAGTCAGGCTGCCGGATTCGGGACCCTGAATATAGGTCTGTAGTATGGTCAGGGGGGAATTGGCTTCCACATATCTTGTCTCGGAATCCACCTTGAGGCTGCTCAGCTCCCCCGCCTGATCGTCGGTAAGATAATAGAACTCATATCGGTTCCGGGGAGTATTCCCGCTGCCGCAGCCTGCGGGGAGCATAATCAGCAGCGCCAGGGCCAGCAGCAGGGCAGTCAGCTTTTTCACGGCGCCACTTCCTTTCTTCCGGCGAAGGTGACTGTAAACCGGGTGCCGCCCTGATTCCTGGGGGCAACGGTCACCTGTCCCCCAAGCCGCCGGACGGTTTCGTTCACAATCGACAGCCCAAGACCGGTACCGCCCGCAGCCCGGGACCGGGCCTTATCCACCCGATAGAACCGGTCAAAAATCTTTGGCATATCCTCAGCCGGGATACCGATACCGTTGTCTTCAACAATAAGGACAATGTCTTTATTGTTACAATACAGCAGCACCCGGGCAAAGCCGCCGTCGTTGGTGTATTTTATGGCGTTTTCGATAAGGTTGAAAACTATCTGGTGGATATCGTCCCGGCTGCCGGAAATGAGGCAGCCCTCGTCCATGGTGCTTTGCAGATCGACCCCCCTCTGGTCTGCCAGGGGATGGAGCATATGCAGCGCCCTGATGACCACCTGGCGGATATCCACCAGCTCTGCGGGTCTGTCGCTGCCGGATTCCAGACGGGTTATGTCCAGCAGTTTTTCGGTTATGCGGGTCAGCCGGTCGGCCTCCTCCCCAATGTCGCCGACAAATTCTCTGGTCATGGGGATGTCGATATTCTCGTTTTGCAAAATAGAGTCCGTCAGCAGCTTGATGGATGCCAGGGGGGTTTTCAGCTCGTGAGAAGCGTCGGACACAAAGCGCTTTCGGGCAAGCTCAGTATCCCTGAGCCGCTCGGTGAACATATTGAACTCCATGGCAAGCTCGCTCAGCTCGTCCTGACCTTTGATGGTTATGCGGGTATTATAGTCTCCCCCGCCTACAATGCGCAGATAGCGGATAATGTCCTGTAGCCTGCTGGTAACAGTCCGGGAGAACAATATGCTCACCGCCAGAAACACCACAGTAATGGCGATGGAAATATTTGTAAAGTTGCTGTTCAGGCTTTCCAGCAGCTGAGCCTGCTCAATATCCTGCTCATAGGCATATACCGCGCCGATAATGCTGTTGCGATAGGTCACGGGCTGGGCGCAGCAGCTGTCGAAGGCACCGTTTTTGTAGGCGCTGTGGAACACATCGTTACCCTCAAGGGCGCTGCAAACCTCGGAAAACAGGGCATATTTGCCCAGATCGTCGCTGCTGGAGTCGTAAAGTATTCTGGCATCGCTGTCGGTTATGATAAGGCGGGTGACGCCAATATCCTCAAGCATGTCCAGCACCTGGGCAACGCCGTCGGTGGTCAGGTATTCCAGCCCTGTCAGGGCCGAGGCCACCACCGACGCTTTGCCGGTAAGAGACGACTGCTTTGATTTGAACACCATGTCCCGGGACATGGTCACGGGATAGGTGTTGAGGGTTATGAGCAGTATCCCCAGCAGAACGATATAGGACAGGATGAGCTTAAACTGGATGCTGCCGGATATCTTCCGCCGGTTTTCAGGCTTTGAAATAATAACCGACCCCCCATTTTGTCATCAGGTATTCCGGGGAAGCGGGTTCGTTTTCCAGCTTTTCCCTCAGCCGCCTGATGTGAACATCGACGGTTCTGAAATCTCCCTGATAATCGTATCCCCAGATAATGTCCAGCAGGTTTTCCCGGCTGTAGACCCTGCCGGGATTGCGCATAAGCAGCTCAATAAGGTCGAATTCCCGGGCGGTGACCTCCACCAGCTGACCGTCCTTATAGGCGTTGCGCTCGTCAGAATCGATGGTGATATGGCCAAAGGTTATCCTGTTGGCCCTGTCTTTAGTATTCTGGTTGGCAGACCGGCGGAGCAGGGCCCGGATCCGGGCCTTAAGCTCCAGTATGTTGAAGGGCTTGGTCACATAATCGTCGGCCCCATATTCAAAGCCGATTATTTTGTCCGTATCCTCGCCCCGGGCGGTGAGCATGATAACAGGTACGTTTGAAAATTCGCGGATACGCATACATGCCTCAAGCCCGTCGATCTTGGGCATCATCAGGTCCAGGATAATAAGGTCAAAATCGCCGTTTCTGGCTTTTTCAACAGCTTCTTCCCCGTCGTATCCCGCTTCGACCTGGTAGCCTTCGTTTTCCAGATTGAACCGGATACCCTTAACCAGCAGCTTTTCGTCGTCAACAACAAGTATTTTCATTTATTCGCTCCTTAATATGGCGGCACACATCATAGCGTGGTTTTAAATAAAGTTGCAACAGGTGAGCTTCTTTGATATAATGGCTCCAGTTTACATTTTATCACACCAGCGGAGATAATCATATGAAAAAAATAAGATTTATTGCGATTTTTATGATCGCGGTTTATATTCTGAGCCTGTGCTGCGTCTGCTATGGGGACGAAGGCAGCTCCATAACCGTCGATGCCAAAGCCGCGCTGCTGATCGATGCCGATTCCGGCGCTGTGCTGCTGTCCCAAAACGCTGACGAGCAGCTTTATCCCGCGTCCCTGACCAAGGTCATGACCTGCCTTATCGCCCTTGAGCGGGGCAATCTGGAAGACGAGATAACCGTTTCGGAAAACGCCGTGACCGAGGGGCTGAGCATTTATGGCAGCTCTGCGGATCTGCTGGCGGGAGAGGTTTTGACCCTTGAGCAGCTGCTGTATTGCATGATGGTGGCCTCGGCCAACGAAGCGTGCAACGTAGTCGCCGAATATATTTCCGGCAGCATCAGCGATTTTGTAGAGCTTATGAACCGCAAGGCCGCTGAGCTGGGCTGCGAAAACACCCATTTTGCCAACCCCCACGGTCTCCATGACGACAACCATTATACCACCGCCAACGACCTTTTGAAAATAACTCAGGCCGCCATGGAATACGAAACCTTTAACGAAATATGCAGCACCGCCTCCAAGGAGATCGCCCCCACCAATATGTACGGCACCCGATACCTCATGACCACCAACTATCTGCTATCCGAGCAGAAGCAGGCCGGGTATTATTACGAATATGCCCGGGGCATCAAAACCGGCCATACAACTCCCGCCGGTCTTTGCCTGATCTCCACCGCCGAGAAGGACGGAATAACCCTGATCTCCGTGGTTATGGGGGCAGAGATCGTTTATAACGACGACGGCACCAGCACCCAGATGCATTTTGTGGAGACAAAGCGTATGTTTGAATGGGGGTTTGACAACTTCCAGTCCACCACCGTCGTCGCCGCCGCTGACCCGGTAGCTCAGGTGCCGGTGGTCATGTCATCGGAGGTGGATTCGGTCATCGTCCATGCAGACAGCGACATTGTGGCGGTTTTGCCAAAAACCTATGATAAGGACAAGCTGGAAACCAGCATAACCATATATTATGACGAGGGCGAGGAAGGCAACGGTCAGGAGCTTATTGCCCCCATCCAGCAGGACGAGGTCGTAGGCGAGATGACCGTATCTTACGACGGCAACGAGCTGGGTACGGTCAAGCTGCTTTCCCTCACCGCTGTGGAACGGTCGGAGATAATGTATGGCTACGACCTGTTTAAGAGCTTTTTCACCCAGGGCTGGGTCAAGCTGGTGCTGGTGGGTGTGGTTGCGCTGCTGCTTATTATCAGCATAATGAGCTTTACCTACGCGGTCAAAAAGCAGAACAAATCATCCCTCGGCAGCACCTATAAGGGCAGCAGCCGAAAAAAGCAATAACAGGATTCAGGATTCAGGATTTAGGATTTAGGGACGCACCCCGTCTGTCATTGCGAGGAGCGCAGAACCCCATTTTGTCATTGCGAGGAGGCCGCAGGCCGACGTGGCAATCTCATAGTAGGGGTTAGGATTTAGGATTTAGGGATTAGGGGCGCACCCCGCAAGGTTTTGCGAAAACTTGGGTAGTGCTGTCATTGCGAGGAAGCCGTGCGACGTGGCAATCTCACCCGTTGCGGATTTGAGCTGTTGTTTCAAGTGAACAGCGTTGCGGCCACCGAAAGCCCCCCTTGCAAAAGGGGGGAAAGAAATCCCATGGCGTAGCCGGGATTTCAGGGGGGATTCAGAAATACGCAACCAAGTGGGTGCAAATAAATAATCCCTCAGTCAGCTGCGGCTGACAGCTCCCTTTGGCAAGGGAGCCAAGGCGCTCTACTCACGTTTTCGCAAAACCTTGCGGGCCGCGCCCCTAATCCCTAAATCCTAAATCCTAACCCCCGCCGTGTCGCCTTAAGCTGATCGCTCCGTGGGTTCAGGCTCTGGCGGGGCGGATTCCTGCCGGGGCTGCCCTGTCCTCTGGACCTTAAGGTCCTGCAACCGAAAGATCGCGTCCAGGTCCCGTTTATCGGGGCCGGTGGTCTTTTCCGGCCTGCTGTCCACTGCCCTGTCCTCTGCCTTTTTGGCATCCTCTCTGGCCCATTTCCTGATTACCGCAAAGTGGTTTACATAACCCTTTCCGGTGACCTTCAAATATTCGCTAAGTCGGTCAATCCGCGAATCTGCGTCCGGAAACATCTCTTTCAGCGCATTATACTCTTCGTCAGTTAAAAAAACATTTTCATACATTCCTCGAAAAGGTGAGTGGGCGGAAGCATAAGCTTGAGCTTCCTCACTCTCTTTGTTTTTATTTTTGTTTAAATTTTTGTTTTTGTTTGGGTTTGGGTTTGAGCTTGTGCTTGAGTTTGAGCTTGAGCTTGAGTTTAAGATAGGGGTTTTTTCGCAGCCGGTCGCTGGCGAATTAACCCACTGGGTTTCTTCGGTTTGTTCCGGCTGCTCTTCATCTTCGGCAGAGGGTCTGCCGCCCTTAAGTCCGTTTCGTCGATTGATTTCCCGTCTGCGTTCGTATTTTTCCGAATATCTGTCGATGCTGGCCTTTATGCCATAAAAGGACCCCATAACCACCGGGTCCATATCCTCGATCAGTTCTCCCCTTCTGCTATAGGCCAACAGGGCGCGAAACAGCTGCCCCCGCTGCTGGTCGGTCATATATTCGATCATATCCTCGGTTTCGTGAAAAATTATAAATCCGGGGCGGTCAGTATTTGCCATCAGAATCTTCCTCCGTAGGTAATGTAGGGAAAAAGCTTCCCTCATAATTGGGTGAAAAGGGGAAAACATTGCACGCCTACGTGCAATGTTCACAAAACTTTCACGCAAAAGTTGAATTTCTGTATCTATAGCTACGCAGTCCTTGCCCTTTTGGGTCCAATATGGTACAATGCTCAAAATCATGGAGGTGACCATATGACCTGTTTTTTGACCAGTAGTCCTTTCCTTCCCAATGGGGACGGGATTGACCCTTCCGGCGGGCTTAAGGACCAGCTGACAGCTGCTCTGCCCCAGCCCTGCTCCGGGCTATTTATCTCCTCAGAGCCGGACGATGCCGCCTTTACCGGCGGCTTTGCGGCCATGACCCGCCGCTGCCTTGAAAACGAAGGGATACGCTTTTCCGACTGGAATATTCTTGACGGTTCGACGGCATCCCGGGCCGGTGAACTGGTTGGTGGAGCTGACCTTGTGGTTCTGGCCGGGGGCCATGTTCCCACCCAGAACGCCTTTTTCCGGTCCATGGGGCTTAATGATATTATGTCGACCTATTCCGGTTCGGTCCTGGGGATAAGCGCCGGAACTATGAACAGCGCTGAGCTGGTTTACGCTCAGCCGGAGCTTGAGGGCGAAGCCACTGACCCGGAGTACAGCCGGTTTTTACCCGGCCTCGGACTGACGGATATTAACATTATCCCCCACTATCAGGCCACAAAAAACAACGTACTGGACGGGTTCAGGCTGTTTGAGGACATAACCCTCGGGGACAGCATGGGCCGCCGGTTTTATGCCCTGCCCGACGGCAGCTGGCTGTTTATCAAAAACGGAAAATCCCAGCTAATGGGCGAATCCTGGATAATTGAAAACGGAACTATCCGCCAGCTGAGCAGCAAAGGTGATATAGTTATGTTAACTTAAACTTTGCAAAGGAGAAGAATAATTGTTCTCGACGATCAAGCCAAAAAGCGCAGCCGTTATGCTTCTGGGCAGCGCCATACTGGCCTTTGGGCTTTATAATATCCATGCCATGAGCGGCGTTACAGAGGGCGGGATACTGGGGCTTACCCTGTTCCTCCGTCATTGGTGGGGGATCTCCCCGGCTGTGTCCGGATTTGTATTAAATGCTTTGTGCTATCTTCTGGGTTTTAGGGTACTTGGAGGTCGCT
Organism: uncultured Oscillospiraceae bacterium; assembly: GCA_964384255.1. Taxonomy (GTDB): domain Bacteria; phylum Bacillota; class Clostridia; order Oscillospirales; family Oscillospiraceae; genus SIG469. Next base: position 8,897 of record CAYLKH010000073.1, read on the forward strand.
TTGTAGCGGCGTCGGTCATTTCCGGCGGCGGGTTTTCAATCTTTTATGCCATATTTGAGCGTTTTGACCCCCTTTGGCCCCAACTGGCGGGGTATCCCCTTTTGGCATCGTTGCTGGGCGCGCTGTTTGTAGGCGTAGGGGTCGGGCTGTGCGTCCGCCATGGCGGCGCTCCCAGCGGGGACGACGCTCTGGCGCTGTCGATCTCGTCGGCGTTCAAATGGGACATCCGCTGGGCGTATCTCATAAGCGATCTGGTGGTTCTGGCCATGTCTGCCAGCTACATAGACCTGCGCCGACTGGCCTGCTCACTGCTGACCGTTGTGCTGTCCGGCCAGATAATCGGCATAGTCGAGAGAGGGAAACTGCCGGATAGAGAGGAAACTTAATTTTTTAGCGCAACATTGAGCAGATTTGTCATCGCGATGATCGAAGTATCCCTTATGTCATTGCGAGGAGGCCATAGGCCGACGTGGCAATCTCATAGTAGGGGTTAGGATTTAGGATTTAGGGATTAGGGGCGCACCCCGCGAGATTTTTGCGAAAACTTGGGTAGTGCGCCGTAGGGGTCGGCGTCCTCGACGACCCGGAAAATTGCTCTGCAATTTTCATTCGTGCCAAAGGCACGAAAATGCAGGAAACCGCCACGCAGTTGAGTCAAGGCTTCGCCTTGATGACCGAAAATTAATTCGCAATTTTTTGCAGCCCCTACGGGAATCCCCCCGAAATATTCGGCTACGCCGTGAATATTTCGACCCAAAAGTTTTCACGGCGAACTTCTGTCGCCGGGAAAACTTCGGACGTTTGGCGAAGCCAAACGTTGCCCTTCTGGCAAGGGGGTCGTTCGGTGGCCGCAACGCTGTACGTATGACGCGACAGCTCAAATCCGCAACGCTCGGGTCGTCGAGGTCGTCGTCCCCTACGGCGCTCTACCCAAGTTTTCGCAAAAATCTCGCGGGGTGCGACACCTATGGAGTACAAGGTTCGAGAAGGTAATCAGTAGGCCGCCTGTAGGCCGGGCATAGAACGAAAATAACTATTCCTTCCATGGCAA
>CAYLKH010000074.1:0-9899 GCA_964384255.1 uncultured Oscillospiraceae bacterium
AAATCCTAACCCCTGCTATGAGATTGCCACGGCGGCAAGCCGCCTCGCAATGACAGATGGGGGTACTTGGTGCCTCGCAATGACAGATGGGGATACTTGGTGCCTCGCAATGACAGATGGGGGATTCTGCGGGGGGTGCCGCGAAACGGTTATAACATTTTTCAATCTTCGTAGATAGACATTCTCTTGCGGGTGACAAGGAATACAACCGATGCCAGCACCAGCAGGGAGCCGACGGTGATAAAGGTCATGGTTCCTTCGGCACCGGTTTTGGGCAGGACGGTACCCTTGTGGTTGGTGATGGTTGCGGTGATGGTACCAGCTGCCACAGCAGTTTCGCCAAAGTTCTCTGATGAAGACGATCCGGTTTTGGTTGAGGTCAGCGTATCAAGGGTTATGGTACCACTTTCATCCTTAGAAGTCGCGGAGACGGTGAAGAGGATATCTTCCATGGTGTTATAACCCGGAGGGGTGGTGGTTTCTACCAGCTTATAATCGCCGTCGTCAATACCGGGCCATGTGAATGTAGTCATTTCTTTGCCCGAGACTTCGTTCCCGATCTGTTTCCATGTGTATCCTGTTTCCGAGCTGTCCTTTATCTTTTTATACAGGGTAAATCCTGCGCCGGTGAGTTCTTCATTATCGTCATCCACCTTATTGGTGATAAGCTTATAGGTAAAGACAACTACTTTGCTATCTGGGGTTGTGCCTTTGCTGTAGCTATTTGGGTCGTTGGAATATGTTATCTTAAGCTCGTTGGAGTTACCGGTGGAGCCAATAGTGGCATTCTCGTTCAATTTGGCAGTGTATTCAACGGTGATGACGGAATTGGCTTTGACAAGCGCATTGTTGTCTGAGTCTTTGATATTTTTCAAATCTTCGAACTTCACGTGGAAGGTGCAGCTATCGCCTTCACCTAAGTTAGTGGTCTCAACTACGTAATCAGTTGTAATTTTAGTTCCATCGACGTAAACCTCAACTGAATTTTGGTTAAAGGTCAACCCAGATGACAAAGTATCTTCGAAGCAGAAATAGTAGGTTTCATACTGGGCATATTTATCGGTAACTTTTCCGGTGAGTATGAAGGGTACATCGTCGCCGATGTCGTAGTCAGCGGAACTGCCCCAGCTGGTGTTCCCGGTGGAGTCGTTAGTGTCCATGACCTCTTTTTCACCGGTGACTTCACCGGCCTTGGCGGTCACGGTGATGTCGGCCACCAGCTTGACAACGTATTCGCTGCGTTCCTGACCATCGGACAGCACTGTTACATCCTTCAAAAGGTAGTAGCCGGTGGGAACGTTTTCGAGCTTGCTATTTTTAGAAACCTGCCCATATTTAGTTCCCGTCAAATCTACATATTTCTCGATAACTGCAAGCTTATCGGAATCAGATTTCTCAGTTCCATTTACAGCTTCCAGCGCATTCAAGATATCTTCGCTAACGGCGTTGCCAACTTCAACATAATCAGGCAGCTTGCCGTTTTTGCCCCATTTGATATTGGACAGGACGCCGTTGTACAGGTCGCCGGTGAAGATCTGGTACACGTCGTAGGTGCGGTCGTCGTTCACGGTAATAGTCGCCGTAGAGCCTGTAGTCGTCGAGCCGGTTTCGTCAGCAAAGGCGGTTACGGTCAGTGACAGCAGCAGAGTCACAAGGAGCAGGATAGTCAGTAGTTTTTTCATTTATAACCTTCCTTTCTGATCGCCTTTTTTGTCTTCCCTCTGCGCCGACAGGCGGCAATCAGGGCGATGCCAATAATCAGCAAACCAAAAACAAAATATGGTGCGGTTCCGGTTCCTCCGGTGGCGGGGAGGACAAAATTGTTCTTAATATTGACAATTTTGTTATCCCATAAATCTGTCAGCACGTTGCCGGATTTATCCTTAACCGTAACGGTGACCTTACCGAGTTTGACATTTACGGAATAGGAATTGCCGTCGGACACATAGCCGTCCGGAGGTTTGGTTTCCACAAGGGTATATGTATGCCCCGAAGGGATGTGGACAAAGGATACGCTGCCGTCTTCGCCGGACATGGCGATAGAAGGGGTAATATATACCGAACTAACACCGTCGCCCCGGCAGGCTGAGCAGGTGGCCGTATCGTGGCTCAGGGTAAATTCCGCGCCCGCAAGTCCGGTTCCGCCGGAATCGGTTTTGGTAAAGTTCAGCTCACCGAGATAACCATGGACAGAGGGGATCTGGAAATTGACTTCCCTCTCCTCCGACAGGGTCGTTTGCCCGTCTATCTCCTCGGTAACTTTGTAAGTCAGAGTTGTCTCGTCGTTGGTGGCATAGATAACTGCACTGTTATCGCTCTTACTTGCCATAAACGTTTCGACTTCGTTCTTCAGTCGAACACGGTAGGTTATTTTGTAACTATAATATGTTGTACCATCGACCGTAGTTGTTTTCGAGTATCCGGAATGCTTCAAGTCCCAAGTTACCTCATCGTCGTCGGTCAGGTGGCCGGCGTTGTTTTCGCCGCCTTCTTCTGCCTCGCCTTTCAGGTCATTAAGGGTAAGGTTTCCGGACTTGTCGAAGAATCCGATAAACTCGACATAATCATGGTGGCTGGCGATTAATGACGATGTGGACGATGGCAAGGGGTCCTGGGCAACCCATTCGGCATCGGAGGATTCTTTAATTTTTTTTAAAATCTTCTTAAAAATATCGGTATAAGCATTCTGAAGACCTTCGGTATCTGTGCTGTCGTAATAATATCCTTCGCCCGAGCCGATGGAGCATTTCAGCCAGTTTTTGTAAGCATCGGCGCTGGTAGCATCGCCTATTTCGTAGGTGGTGTCTGTCCGGTCGACGACGGAGATCTTGGCATCACTTGCTACCAGCTTCTCACTGGTTTCAATAAATTTCTGTATGGTCTGGCCGCCGATATCAACACCGATGGAGAAAATGTCTATCCCGGAACTCTTAATAGTTGTTGCCATTTTTCTGGCCCTTATTGCGGCCTTATCGCTATAGCTGGTGCCGCTGCCGCAATAAACCTTTAACACACTGTCGAAAAATACGCCGTCGGCGCCTGTGGTACCGGATGAGGTGTAGGGGTCATAGCCTTTGTAACCGGAACTTATATAAGTTGTGGGGAATCCGTCGGTAAGTAATATGATAAATTTATTCTTGTTACTAACCCCACTCAGCATATCAGAGGCCATTTTCAGCCCGGCTTCGATATTGGTAAAGCGATTATGAGCCACGCCGTAACCATCGGCGTTGATTATACTTCCGGTTGCGGTACGCATGGTATTTTTGAGGGTATTTGCCTCAGTCTCGTTAGTACATTTTTGCAGTTCAAAAATCTTATGGGCATCGGTATTGAAGGCCACGTAACCGATTTTGCTCATGCCGATGTTGTTATTCTCCGCAAATTTGTCAATAAATTTTTCTGCCGATTCCATAGCAGCCGCGTAACGGGTAACGCCGCCGAAGTTATCGTTCATGGTGTTGGAAATATCCATAACGATGACCACGGCCATGTCGGGTTCGTTATAAATCTCGGATATTTCTTCGGTGGTGGTGACCGTAAGAGTGATGTCGAACACGTTTTCAAGGTCGGTGCCGTCGATAGTTTTGCTTACGGTGACCTTTTCGTCACCTGATACAGTTGTTCCGCCACATTCGCTGACCTGAGAGTCGCTAAGCTCGTTGTTACTATCGGTAGGGTCCAGGGTGACGGCGGCCGCGCCGTCAGACAGAAGGCTGACGGAAGCCGCGGAAGGGCTGCTCCAATATTCGAACCAGCCGCTGTCCCGGAGGGTCATCCAGTTGGTGCCGAGAATCCGTTCGCCGCCTTCGGCTTCGGCGCTGATGCGATAGAACAGATATGGGGAAAAGCTGTCGGTTTCGAAGGTGATGGTGCCGTCGTCAGAGACGGAGACATACTGGCTGGAGATAACAGAGCCGGTTTTTTCGTCAAGGTGGGCGACGCAGAAAAGCTCGTCAGCGCCGAGTTTAAAGTTTTCGTCAGTTACGGTGACGGTGACTGAGCCGGTGGGGGTATATTTCGCCCCGTATTCGGAGGTCAGGGAGATATCATAAACTTTGGACCAGTGGACCAGGTCCTGATTGTTGGGATTGACATATGAAAGGGTCTGAGACTGGGTATAGTCCGGGTCGGAAACCACCAGCGACACATCAACTGGCAGACCGGTACCAGAGACGGAAAACTGTGCGGTGCCGACAGTGGCGGTCAGGCCGCCGGACTGGGGGCCAAGAAGGGAGTTAAGTTCGTCGAGCTTAGAGGTATTGTTCCAGCCGAGGTAAGTCAGGATATAGCTCTGGCCGTCGCCGGGCAGCTGGGACCAGAGGTCACAAAGCTCCTGAGCGGTTTTGCCATTAGCCAGAGATTTAAGCTGGGATTTATAAGCGCAGGAGTCTGCGTGTCCAATAGCGTCTTTTTCGGTATTGCCGCAATCGCACCAGGCGATAGTCAGGCCGCCGGACGACTCATCGGAGGGAGCGAGGTCATAAGTATCCGGGTCGTCAGCGGAGCCGCGCTCTTCCGGCGGGGTAACAAGGCCGTAGCCGGTTATGCTCCTGCTGTCGGCAGATACGCTGAGCTGGGCAACGCAGCCGTCCACATCGCCCATAATGACATTCATGCTGCTGCCCCGGACAGCGCTGATTATGCCCACAGTATTGTCATCGAAGAAAACCAGGTCACCGACCATAGGGTCAGCATCGGAGCTGAACAGGCCGACTCTGTCCCACAGGCGGGCCATGGAATCTGCGCCGGTATTATAGAGGGTATCGGAATCGGAGGACCCGGCGTAATTGAGGCAGAAGGAAACGAACATGGCAGACCAGTCGCTATAGGGCAGACCGTACCAGTCGCCATAACGGGTGTATCCCCGGCGCTGGCCGTCGCTCCCGGTGCGGAAATTGCGGGTGCTTTCGCAGTAACCGATCTGGGATTCGGCAACGGCCACCAGATCATAGGGCAAATCGCCGGAATCGTATCCTCTGAACATCCGCTGCCAATCCAGCTGAGTTTCCACATCGGCGGTGTCGTCGCTATAGCAGTCGGCGGTGTGGACGTGTTCTTCCATGCCGCAGATATAAGTTATCTCATAGCATTCGTCGGTATGGACGTGGGGCTGGTCGGAAAGGGTGCAGACAAGCACCGGATCGGACTGGGAAACGGAGTAGCAGTCGGCGGTATGCTCGTGGGGTTCGGACGTCAGGTCGCAGTTAAGGACCTGCTCCTCACAGCCTTCGGTAGTGGCGGTTATGTAGCAGCCGTCGGAATGGTCGTGGTCCTCGGTGCAGACAAGGGTCTGCTCTTCGTGGCCTTCTACAAAGACGGTGGTATAGCAGCCGTCGGTATGGACGTGGGGCTGGTCAGTAAGGGTGCAGACGAGGGTGGTAGTCTCTTCGGTGGTGTAGCAATCGTCGGTATGGACATGAGGTTCGTCGGAAAGGGTGCAGATAAGGGTCCTGCTTTCGCAGTCGGCGGTGTGGGTATGGTCAACAATGCCGCAGTCTGCATCACCGGCAAGGGTTATGCCGGTCTGGCGCAGGTTATAGAACACTGCCCCCACGACAAAAACGGAAAGGACAAGCAAAAGGGCTGTCAGCCGGGAACGCAGGTTTTTGTTCTGGCTCAGCTTTCTGAGGCTGGCGCTGAGAGTATCGCGCATTTTGCTTCCTCCTTTCCGAGATATGGTAAAAAGGGTCAGGTCACGGGACCAAGGCGGTTAAGGGGCCAGACCCTGAAATATACTTTGCCGATTATGTTATCGGTAGAGATGTTGCCGATAGCGGAGTTTCGGCTGTCGACCGAATTTGTCCGCTGGTCGCCCAGGACGAATATCCCGTCCCCCGGGACTTTGTATGGAAATTGCAGATCGCAGTTGCCAAGGCTCTTTTGGGTCACGTAAGGTTCGTCCAGCAGCTGGCCATTGATAAATACGTTTCCGTCGACGTCGATCTCGACAGTTTCGTCCGGCAGGGCGATGACCCGCTTAACAAGGATCTTGCCCTGATAATAAAACCCGATAAGGTCGCCACGGGAAAAGTCGTCAGACTTATAGAGGACGATTATTTCGTCGTGTTCAAGGGTGGGCGACATACTGTCGCCGGAGATTTGCAGGATGGGCAGCAGCAGGGTCGCAATAAGGACCGCAACGGCGGCGACCACCACCAGGACCGACACAGTGCTGACCAGGGTGCGGCGGAAATATATCCCCCTGCGGATACGCTTACGCTCAAGCTGGATATCCTGCATGGACGGAATGTCCACAGAAGTTTTCTTTTTCATTGGGCGCTCCCATCGGTGGATTCGTCGTACAAGGCAAATTCAAGGGCTTTGCGGAATTTAAGTTCCCAGATGTCTTCCGGTTCGGGTTCTTGCGGGGCGGAAACGGGAATCGGCTCGGGTTCGGTCACCATTGGCGCAGAAACGGCAATCGGTTCGGGTTCGGCCACCATTGGCGCAGAAACGGAAATCGGCTCGGGTTCGGCCACCGTCGGCGCAGAAACGGCAATCGGTTCGGGTTCGGCCACGGTTGGGACGGAAACGGGGTCGGAGCCTTCGTCCTCGAGGCGGGCTTTCAGCTGGGACAGGTAGATATCGGCTGCGGCCTGAGCGCTGTCAAAAAAACCGGAAACGGCCAGAGCAGCCTCGGCCAAAGAGCCGGAGTTTTCGATTTTGAGTGTTTTGTCGTCCAGCTGGCGTTGAAGTTCTTCGCAGCGGGCCGTCAGCTCTTCTTCGCTCTTTTTGAGCTGGTAGATGATTTCGATAAGCTCTGAGCGTTTAAGCCGTTTCAGATTTCGATCACTCATAGATTCTCCCAAAAAAATGTTGCAAAGCTCACAAATCGACACCTGGAATACAGAAAAATTCTATCACATAAGCTGTGAAAAATCAATAATTTAGCAAGAATTTACAGGGGTAATTTGTGATTTTGTGATAAAATAACGAGAATTAAGGGCAATATAACGAGATTCGTTATGAATTCAATTCACACATAACAAATTTCAAACGAAAAGCAGAAAACGCAGCGCATATTTGACAGAATTATCAAGCGATGCGCTGCGTATAAGCTATTAAATTTTCCTCTGAAAATCGATAAATCGGGTACCCTGGAAGGTCAGGCTGCCCCTGTCCCCTTCTACGATCAGGCCGAATTCCCGCCCGCCGACATGAAGCTCAAGGCGGTCACCGCTGGCGAACTGGAAGGTTATATAATAGTTGGTGGTGGAGCTGAAATCATCGGCATCGCCGGAATGGGAAACCCGGGTCCGTTTGCTGACGACTTCGGCATCTACAGTCAGCCGGGGGGAATTGTTGTTCTTCTTCCACTGGCTCAGGCCCCTGACAGCAACGGCGATAAACACCGCCACGACGACAGTAAAGACGACAGCAAACACGATGTTGAACATAAACATTGACATTTCTCTTCCTCCTGACAGAATCAAGGCTACTTTAACATTGACGGAAAAATTTGAGTTCTGTTCCTGCCGTTGGGGCAACTTTCTACCTTTGTCTACAGGTTGATTTATTCTGTCATAGCCCTGAGAGTTTTATTATAAACCAGGACTGACAGGATAAGGGTCAGCAGGTCGGCAAAAAACTGGGTCCAGATCACTCCATAAACCCCGAACAGGCGGTCCATCAAGAACAGCAGCGGGATATTGAACAGGCCCTGACGGCAGGCCGAAAGCAGCAGGGACTGACGTCCCTTGCCCATGGCCTGCATGGTATAGCACATATGGAAGTTCGTTACGGTAAGGGGGGTCGCAAGGCACATTATGCGCAAAAAGCTGGTGGTCAGTTCGGCGGTTTCGGGCTGTTTGATAAACAGCAGCGAGATCTGGACCGCAAACAGCTCAAACACGATTATGCACAGGGCTGTAAACACCAGACCACAGCCCCGGGAAAAGCTGATGGTTTTCTTCATCCGCTGATGGTCACCGGAGGCATAGTTGTAGGCAATAAGGGGTATCACGCCCTGACACAGGCCGGTGCCGATATTATGGGGAAGCATATCTATCTTCTTGACTATACCAAGGGCTGCCAGAGGGATGTCGCCATAGGCGGACACAAGGCTGTTGCAGACCATTATGGAGACGCAGACCAGTATTGTGCTGACAGCCGACGGGAAGCCAACGGAGATTATCCGGCCAAGGTAAGCCGTTCCGGCCCTTACCCGCCGAAGAGAAGCCGAGAGGACCGAGCTTTTGCCCAGCCGGGCATAGCAGACGATATAGTAGACCAGGGCCGCCACGTTTGAAAGCATGGTGGCTATGGCTGCTCCCGCCACCTGTTTGCCGGAGGGCATTATGACGAACATAAACAGCGGGTCGAGGAAAATATTCAATATGCCGCCCATGGTCAGGCCGAAACCGGCCTGAGTTCCATGGCCCGCGCTGCGCAGAAGGTGGGACATGGCCATGCTCAATGTGGCCGGGATACCGCCCACGACGACCACCCAGAAGGTATAATCCCGGGCATAGCCCAGAGTATACTGGCTGGCGCCCATAAGGTCAAGCACAGGGTCCATAAATATCTGGCAGGCCAGGCAATAAACCGCCGTTACTACAACTGTGCCATAAAGGCTCAGCGCGCTGACATCCGACGCGTCATCGGGGGAATCGCTGCCCAGCAGCCGGGAGATAAGGCTCCCGCCCCCGATGCCAAACAGGTTAGCCAGAGCATTGAGCAGGAAAAACAGCACATAGGCCATTGATGACGCAGCGACCATATATGGGTCGTTGGTCTGGCCGATAAAGAAGGTATCTGCCAGGTTATAGATAAGCACGATAAGCTGGCTGATGATCGTCGGCACCGCAAGGCTGGCTACTGCCCGGGGTATTGGTCTGCTTTCGAATAGTTCCTGATTATTGTCCATAAGCTGGATCCCTCCGCTGTTCCGGTATGCCGGATGCACACGGGGTAATTTTAGCCCCATATGTCACGGCTGTCAAGCCCGGAGCAAGGGGATTTTTGCAGGCGTCCGTTGTGGTAACTTTCTGCCTTTATCTACGGTCCGAGGTTCTTTCTTTCAGCTGGCGGAAGGTCCTGATAATAAGCACAAGGGCGAAGGCAAAGGTCAGGACATCCGACACAGGCATGGAATACAGCACGCCGTCAAGGCCGAAGAAAAGCGGCAGCACAAGGGCAAATCCCACGCCAAACACCACCTCACGGACCATGGACAGGGCTGTGGACTCCCCTGCCTTGCCCATAGCCTGGAGGAAGATGAAGCAGGCTTTGTTAACGCAGGCAAGCACCACCATACAAAGATAGGTACGAAACGCCCTTACGGCGAAATCGGTATAATAAACGCTTTCGTTGGCGGCGCCGAAAATGCTGATAAGCTGTTTTGGGAAAAATTCAACGAACACAAAGGCCACTGCGCCCACCGCCGCTTCTGCCGCCAGAAGACGGGCAAACAGCTGGCTGACCCGGGTCTTATTCCCCGCTCCCATATTATAGCCGACTATGGGGATACACCCGGCAGCCATGCCCACGACGATGGATATTACTATCTGGAAAAACTTCATCACAATGCCCACAACAGCCATGGGTATCTGGGCGTATTGCTCCTGACCGAATATCCTGTCCATGGCTCCGTATTTGCAAAGCATATTATTTATGGCTGCCATTGCCGCCACAAGGCTTATCTGGGAAAGGAAGCTGGTCATGCCGAGAATAAGCGTTCTGCCGCACACCGACCCCTTGAGGCCATAGTCTTTTCCCGACGGTTTAATGACCTTCATATTAAACAGGTACCATACGGCCAGGATCGCGGTCACTGCCTGACCCAGCACCGTTGCCACCGCTGCGCCCATCAGGCCCCAGCGGAAAACGAAGATGAACACGGGGCCCAGAAGAATATTTATCACAGCGCCGGCCAGAGTCGAGATCATGGCAAATCC
>CAYLKH010000075.1:0-9278 GCA_964384255.1 uncultured Oscillospiraceae bacterium
CGTCCGTATCTTCGCATTTTCTGGCATTGTAGCGTATCAAGGCTCATTCAGGAGTAGTAAAATCGTAGTAATTTAACTGTCCTTATAACCTGAAATGCGGAGTTTTGCTTGGCTTTACGGGCTAAATTCGTTCCTCTCTTGATTTTTCTCTAAACAATCAACGAGCTGGGACCAGTCGGTTATATACAGGTGGTCATGCTCTGGTACACGACCGGTTTTTTCTCCAAAGGGATTGGGAAGGCTCTTATATTCAAACCATACCGGGAACATTCCGACGTTGGCCGCTCCGTCCACGTCCATATCTGCCCGGTCGCCGCAGTACCAGACCTGCTCCGGAGCCAGACCCGCCTTTTGCAGCGCCAGGGTGAAGATATGGGGCGACGGTTTGCGATATCCGTAATCTGCGGTGGATATGACGAATTCGAGCCGGTTTTCAGGAAAAAGCCGGTTTATCCTCCTGGTCAGGGTTTGCCCCGAAAAGCTCAGGTTGCTGATCACCGCCGTCCGTATACCCATCCGGTCCAATGCCCGGAGCATTTCTGCCGCTCCCGGCATCGGTTCCCCGGGCCATGCGGCGTCCCAGAAGATTTCCTCAGCCTGCTCATAGGATATGTCCAGCTGGATATCCAGCGTTTCATAAAGCAGGCTCATGAACTGTGTCTGCTTTATCTCAAACCCCTGTTTTTTTGCCGCTGCCAGAGGCTTCGACAGCTCCAGGGAATACTGATGTATCTGCTGGGCTGTCAGGGCGTTTCCGTTTTTGACAATATGCTTTTGCAGGGCTATATCCCCCGCCAGCGGGCCTTCATCCCGTTCGTAAACAAGGGTGTGGCCATAGTCGAAAATTATCATGCCCGGGCGGTTCATTTCCATTCCCCCCAAAGCACCTTTGCAAGATACTGGCCGGTGTAGCTTTTGGGGCAGGCCGCCACCTGCTCCGGCGTACCGGTGCAGACAATCTGGCCGCCGCCGCTGCCACCCTCGGGACCAAGGTCGATAATATAGTCGGCTGTTTTGATAACGTCCAGATTATGCTCGATGACCAGCACTGTGTTGCCGCTGTCGGCAAAGGCCTGAAGCACCTCAATAAGCTTGTGAACATCGGCCACATGAAGACCGGTGGTAGGTTCGTCAAGGATATATATGGTCCTGCCGGTAGATCGCTTTGAAAGCTCTGTGGCCAGCTTCACCCGCTGGGCCTCGCCGCCGGAGAGGGTGGTGGAGGACTGGCCCAGCTTGATATAGCCCAGCCCCACCTGACACAGAGTTTCTACCCGGTTCCTGATTTTGGGCAGATTTTCAAAGAACACCAGCGCTTCGTCAGCGGTCATGTCCAGCACGTCGGCTATGCTTTTGCCCTTATAGGTGACCTCCAGAGTCTCACGATTGAAGCGCTTGCCCTTGCACACATCGCAGGGAACGTAGATGTCGGGGAGAAAATGCATTTCTATCTTAACAAGGCCGTCGCCGGAGCAGGCTTCGCATCGGCCGCCCCGGGTATTGAAGGTGAATCTTCCGGGGCCGTAGCCTCTGGCCTTTGCCTCGGCAGTAGAGGCGAAAAGGTCCCGAATATCGTTCCACAGGCCAGTATAGGTAGCAGGATTTGACCGGGGGGTCCTGCCGATAGGACTCTGGTCGATGCAAATGACCTTGTCAAGATTTTTGATGCCCTCCATGTCCCTGTGCTTCCCAGCCCGGGTCTTGGCATGGTTCAGCTCAGCTGCCAGCCGCTTATACAGCACCTCGTTCACAAGGCTGGATTTTCCGCCGCCGGAAACGCCGGTGACGCAGATAAACTTGCCCAGAGGGATCTCGACATCGATGTTTTGAAGGTTGTTTTCCGACGCGCCGATGATTTTAAGGGTCTTTCCGTTGCCTTCCCGGCGCTTTTCGGGGATGGGGATCTTCCTTTTTCCCGAAAGGTACTGGCCGGTTATTGACCGCGGTTCGGCCATAATATCTTCCACAGTTCCCTGGGCTATGACCTCGCCGCCGTTGACACCCGCTCCCGGGCCAATATCCACCACGTGATCGGCGCTGAACATAGTCTCCTCGTCATGCTCCACAACTATCAGCGTGTTGCCCAGATCCCGCAGCTCTTTAAGGGTAGCCAGAAGCTTCTGGTTATCCCGTTGATGCAGACCTATGGACGGCTCATCCAGAATATACAGCACCCCCATCAGGGACGAGCCTATCTGGGTCGCCAGCCGGATACGCTGGCTTTCGCCGCCGGACAGGCTCCCGGCAGACCGGGCGCAGGTCAGGTAATCCAGCCCCACCGCCTGCAAAAAGCCCAGGCGGGACCTGATCTCCTTCAATATCTGGTCGGCTATCATCGTCTCCCGTTCGGTCAGCTCAAGCTGATCGATAAATTCCAGCTCCTGGCCAATAGAAAGGCGGCAGAATTGGGAAATATTCACACCGCCCACCGTCACCGCCAGCGGCAGCGGGGCCAGCCGGTCCCCATGGCAATCGGGGCAGTCGCAGGAGGACATACATTCTTCCAGCTCCCGGCGGACGGAATCGGACTGAGTTTCCCGATACCGCCGTTCCAGATTGTTGATTACGCCCTCAAAGGGCTGATACAAAACTCCCTGACCCCCTGAGCGCTCATAAATGAGCTTAAGCTTAACGCCCTTTGTTCCGTAAAGGATAACGTCCAAAGCCTCCGGGGATATTTCGGATATGGGCTGATTGAGCCGAAAACCATATTGTTTGGCCATAGCCTCAAAATACATCCGGGATATGCTGTCGTTTTTAACATTCTGCCATCCGCTGGCGCAGATGCCCCCTTCCAGAATGGACAGGGATTTGTTGGGGATTATCAGGTCAACGTCGATTTTCAGCTGGGTACCCAGGCCGGAACAGGTGGGGCAGGCTCCATAGGGATTGTTGAAGGAAAACATACGGGGAGCAAGCTCTTCCATAGATATTCCGCAATCCTCGCAGGCGTAATTCTGGGAAAAAGTCAGCTCCCGATCCTCGCCCACAATGTCGATAATAACAAGCCCTCCCGCCAGGTTCAGGGCGGTTTCCACAGAGTCCGTCAGCCTCCGTTGGAGATCATCCTTCATTACCAGCCTGTCGACTACGACCTCGATACTGTGCTTTTTGTTCTTGTTCAGTTCAACGGTTTCCGTCAAATCATAAATGCTTCCGTCCACCCTGACCCGGGAATATCCGCTCCTTTTTGCATCTTCAAACACCTTGGCGTGTTCGCCCTTTTTGCCCCGTATGACCGGCGCCAGGACCATTATCCTTGTCCCGGCAGGCAGAGCCATTATCTGGTCGATTATCTGGTCGATGGTCTGCTGCTTTATCTCCCTGCCGCAGACCGGGCAATGAGGGATACCTATCCTCGCCCAAAGCAGACGCAGGTAATCATAGATCTCTGTGACCGTTCCCACAGTGGACCGGGGATTTTTGGACGTGGTCTTCTGGTCGATGGAAATAGCGGGCGAAAGCCCCTCGATATAATCCACATCCGGCTTGTCCATCTGGCCCAGAAACTGGCGGGCATAGGACGAAAGGGATTCCACATACCTGCGCTGACCCTCGGCATAGATGGTGTCGAAGGCCAGGGACGATTTTCCGCTGCCCGAAAGGCCGGTGAACACCACCAGCTTGTCTCTGGGTATTTCGATGTCGATGTTTTTCAGATTGTTCTCTCGTGCGCCTTTAATAAAAATCTTGTCTTTCATATCAATTCACCTGATGGGCTTATCCTTCGCCCCGAAGCTTGATTATCTGGTCACGCAAAACGGCGGCGTATTCGTATTCCAGCATACGGGCCGCTTCTTTCATGGCCTTTTCCAGCCGCTGTATTTCCTTTTCCCGCTCCCTGGCCGTGAGCTTTACGCCGTCAGCCTGGCGGGCAGCGTCCTCGGGAGCCTTGGATATTTCGATAAGGTCCCTTACGCTTTTGATTATGGTTTTGGGTACGATGCCGTTTTTCTCGTTATATCGCTGCTGGATAGCGCGGCGGCGCTCGGTTTCGGCGATGGCGCTTTTCATAGCGGCAGTTTTTTTGTCGGCGTACATTATCACCATGCCGTCAGCGTTTCGGGCCGCCCTGCCTATGGTCTGGATAAGGGAAGTTTCGCTGCGCAAAAAGCCCTCTTTGTCAGCGTCCAATATGGCCACAAGAGACACCTCCGGCAGGTCGAGTCCCTCACGAAGAAGGTTTATGCCCACCAGAACATCGAACTCCCCAAGCCGCAGATCCCGTATGATTTCCATACGCTCCATAGTGTCGATATCCGAATGCATATACCGGACACGGATACCCATCTTTTGCAGATATGTGGTCAGGTCTTCGGCCATCTTTTTGGTAAGGGTAGTCACCAGTACCCGTTCGTTCTTTTCGGCGCGCAGATTTATCTCTCCCACCAGATCGTCTATCTGGCCCTCTATGGGCCGGACCTGGACCAGTGGGTCCAGCAATCCCGTGGGGCGGATCACCTGCTCGGCTATCTGAGCGCTGCGAGTCCTCTCGTATTCTGACGGCGTGGCGCTGACATATATGGTCTGGCCCCGTCTTAAGTCGAACTCTTCAAAATTCAGCGGCCTGTTGTCATAGGCCGAAGGCAGGCGAAAGCCATAACGCACCAGCGCATCCTTGCGCGAACGGTCGCCGGCATACATGGCCCTGACCTGAGGAATGGTAACATGGCTTTCGTCGATAAACAGCACAAAATCCTCAGGAAAATAGTCCAGCAGCGTAGTAGGCGGCGATCCGGGTTCCCGCCCCGCTATGACACGGGAATAGTTTTCGATACCGCTGCAATATCCGATCTCGCTCATCATCTCGATATCATACATGGTGCGCTGGCGGATCCGCTGAGCCTCCAGCAGCATTTCGTTATCTTTGAAATATTTTTCCCGCTGCTCCATTTCCCGTTCGATCTCGGTTATGGCCCGGGCCATTTTTTCCTTAGTGGTGACATAATGGGACGCGGGATATATGGCCACGTGAGACAGTATCCGCTGCACCGCGCCGGTGACCGGGTTTATTTCGCTTATCCGGTCGATCTCGTCGCCGAAAAACTCCACCCGGATGGCGTAGCCATAGGCATAAACCGGATAAATCTCCAGCGTGTCGCCCCGGACTCGAAAGGTGTTTCGGATAAAGTTCAGGTCGTTGCGGTCATAGCGTATCTCCACCAGCTTTGCCAGCAGCTCGTCCCGGCTGCGTTCCTGGCCGGTACGCAGAGAGATGACCATGTTCTTATAATCGATAGGGTCGCCCAGGCCATAAATGCAGGAAACTGACGACACCACGATAACGTCCCGCCGCTCAAACAGCGACGACGTGGCGCTGTGGCGCAGACGTTCTATCTCTTCGTTGATGCTCATATCCTTTTCGATAAAGGTGTCGGTATGGGCGATATAAGCCTCCGGCTGATAATAATCGTAATAGGATACAAAATATTCCACAGCGTTTTCCGGAAAGAATTCCCGAAATTCGCTGCAAAGCTGAGCCGCCAGAGTCTTGTTGTGGGCAAGGACCAGAGTTGGCCGGTTGATCTTTTCGATAACGCTGGCCATGGTAAAGGTCTTGCCCGAGCCGGTAACACCCAGAAGAGTCTGCTCTTCAAACCCCAGCTTAAGCCCCCTGACCAGCTTGTCAATAGCTTCGGGCTGATCGCCCGAAGGCTTATAGTCGGAAACAAGCTTAAAATCCATATATCTCTAACCTTTCAGAAGTCCGCTGTCCCGCATGGAAACATAGTCTTTTTCGCCCCGGGCAAAAATCAGATGGTCGGCAAGGCTCACGCCCATGGCCGCAAGGATAGCCGAAAATCCCCGGGTCGCCTGTTCATCGTCGCAGGAAGGGATCGCCACTCCGCTGGGATGGTTGTGGGCCAGGATAATGCAGGAGCATTCTGAATTGATGGCGGTTTCGATAAGCTTTCTGTTGTTGACGATGGTCAGATTCATGGAGCCTGATGCCAGCAAATGAACGCCCAGCACCTTGCCCTTGCCATCGAGGCATAATGCCCAAAGCTCTTCGGTCGTCTTCCCTGTGAACCGGGGCCGCAGCAGCGTCGCAGCGTCCTCGATGCTGTTGACTATCTCAATGTCTCTGCAAATCGATTCTTCATATTTTCTGCCCAGCTGAGTTATCAGCTTAATAAGCACGGCGGCGTTCTCGCCCATCTCGGGCACCTTGCACAGCTCGCCGTAAGGAGCGTCAAGCACATCTGCCAGGGATCCAAACCTGTCTATCAGCCGATGAGCAAGCAGATTAACATCCTTACGGGCGACAGCATAAAACAGCAAAAGCTCCAGCATCTCGTGTTCGGCAAAGCTGTCAAGCCCCTCGTTCAAGAACCTTGTCCTGACCCTCTTTCGGTGGTTGGCGTGTTCCAAGCCCTGAGGCATATTCTCCCCTCCCTGTAAGCCCCCTCATTTTTGGGCTTCCATTATACCACATTGTTTTTACCCGTTCAATAACTTAGTCTCATTTTTTCGTACATTTGTTCACGCGGTTGTAACCGGCTTTTGACCATGATATAATTATTTTATCAAAAAACCTTGACTATAAACCCGCTTTATATGTTACCCTGAGGCCAGGAGGTGTTCAAATTGAAGATAAAAGAAGTTGCCCGGCTTACGGATCTGCCGGAAAGCAC
This sequence comes from uncultured Oscillospiraceae bacterium, assembly GCA_964384255.1. GTDB lineage: Bacteria > Bacillota > Clostridia > Oscillospirales > Oscillospiraceae > SIG469. Next base: position 6,636 of record CAYLKH010000075.1, read on the forward strand.
CATACGATTTTACGAAGAAGAGGGCCTGATCGCCCCCGAGAAGGAATATATCAACGGCCGCTATTACCGCAGCTACAGCGACAGCGATGTTCAGCTGCTGAAAACCATCGGCACCCTGCGCAGGGCCCGTTTTTCCATGGACGAGATCCGGGCTATGAATGCCGACCCCAAAACCATAGATACCGTATGCGCCCAGTGTCTCCAGCGGCTGGAGGACGAGGCCGCAGCGCTCCAGGAAATCAGCAGGGCTCTGGCCAATATGGAAGCGGGCAGCACCAGGGATATGTTCCAGCTGGCCGACACCCTGTTTGAAAAAGCGCGGCATGTGGAGCTGCCCGCCCGGGACATTCAGGTCAATTTCGCCCGGTTCGACAGCGAAAGCTGGGACGAGCCGGAACCGGAGCCGGGACCCGGCGACCGGCTGGTAGAGCAGACCAACGGTCGCATAAGTCAGATCATGGGCGCTCAGCCGGAAAGCTACGTGTTCTCTACCGGATTTTACAGCAACAGCCCCAGCAAGCACATGGCTGTCGATGAGTTCGCCTCTGCAAAGTCCATGGCAGCAGAAGCCGGATACCCGGATTATATGAACAGCAGCGTAACTTACCCCCGCTGGGCAAGGGGCGTAAGGACCATATGCGCCGTGATCCTGGCTCTTTTCTGCGTTGCTCTGCTGATTTTTGCCGTTTATCTGTATGGCGGCGGCATACTGGATTCCCATTTATATCTCCTTTGTCGCCATATCTGCCTGCACTGGTATATTTTCGCCCTTATTCCCGGCATCGCCTACGCCGCGGTCACCATCATTTCCCGCAAAAAGCAATAGAATACAACTTGCAGGCAAAGTCCCGGTGGACTTTGCCTGCAAGTTGTGCGGAACGAACTAAAGTTCGTTCCTGCCGCTGCGGCGGGTTATTGAACGCGAAAGACACCCCTTATGGGTTTCTTTCACACTTTCTTCCTTTCCGTTGCGGCTACTTTAATACCTTTTTCTACAGCCTGATAGAATACAGTCTGTAGACTAAGACCCGATGGCTTTGCCTACAGGTTGTGCGGAACGGACTTAAGTTCGTTCCTGCCGCTGGGGCGGGGTCACCAGACGGTTTCCCCGGGGCGCTTATGTATCCGCCATCAGTCTCTTGCGAAACAGGGCAAAATGTGAGATAATCAACGGCGAGAATGTTTCGATCTGGAGGCGGTGTTATGAACAGACGGCTTGTATTTATCTATACATTTTTACGTCCGCTGGTAAGTATTTTCCTCAGGCTGAAATTTGGATATACCTACACCGGCCCAAAGACCACCTTGCCCGATAATTATATAGTCTTAAGCAATCACGTCACCGATTACGACCCGGTGTTTGTAGGCGTTGCTTTTCCGAGGCAGATGTATTTCGTGGCCAGTGAGCATATTTCCCGCTGGAAGCACGGGTTTAAGCTTTTAAACTTTGCGCTGGCGCCCATCCTGCGTCACAAGGGTTCTCTGGCGGCCTCCACCGTGGTGGATATTCTGCGCAAGACCCGCAGTGGCAGCAACGTGGCCATGTTTGCCGAAGGAGTCCGGACGTGGGACGGCGTGACCTGCCCCATTCTTCCATCCACCGGTAAGCTGGTCAAAAAATCCGGCTGCGGCCTTGTCACCTTCCGCATCACCGGCGGCTATTTTGTCAGCCCCCATTGGAGTACATCTCTGCGCCGGGGGCCTGTCTCCGGCAGCGTGGTCAATGTCTATACCAAACAGCAGCTGGACGAAATGTCCATCGCCGAGGTCAACGCCGCCATTAAGGCCGACCTTTATGAAGACGCCTATGATCGTCAGCTGAAATCACCAAAAAAATATAAGGGCAAAGCCCTTGCCGCCGGGTTTGAGAATCTGCTGTTTGTCTGCCCCCAGTGCGGGAAGCCGGACTGCATCAGCACCCATGGCAACACCATAACCTGTAGCGCCTGCGGCCACAGCTTTGACTATGACGAATATGGTATGCTTCGGGGCGGCCGGTTCAAAACCGTCCGGGAGCTTGCCCTGTGGCAGGAAGCTCAGGTGGCCGGAGACGCTGTGGCTGCCCAGTATACCAGCAGCTCCGGCACTCTTTTGACCGTCGTCTCCCATGAAGAAAGCATCGCAGCTGAAGGCCCGGTATCCATGACCGCCGACAGCCTGACCTGCGGCAGCCTGTCCATCCCTGTCAGCAGCATATCCGAAATGGATATCCACGGCAATCACGCCATTGTTTTTACCTCCGGTAAGGATTATTACGAGCTTCGCCCCAGCGGCAACGCATATAAATACCTACTGCTGTACCGGGCGCTGAAAAGCGTCAAGGTCCCGGCAAAGAGTTGAAACAACCACCTCCACAAGCCTGTGGGGGTGGTTGTTTCAGGTTGGATCTATGATTCGACGGGATTTTCGTAAATAATTGCAATACACTGGGCAAAGCTCCGTCATTGCGGCAGGCGCGCCCCGCTTGTCATTGCGAGGCAGCTTGCCGCCGTGGCAATCTCATAGTAGGGGTTAGGATTTAGGATTTAGGGATTAGGGGCGCTCCCTGCAAGTTTTTGCGAAAACTTGCGGGGAGCGCCGTAGGGGTCGCAAAAAATTGCGAAGCAATTTTCGGACGTCAAGGCAGAGCCTTGACGTTAGCGT
>CAYLKH010000076.1:0-9256 GCA_964384255.1 uncultured Oscillospiraceae bacterium
GCCCCTAATCCCTAAATCCTAAATCCTAACCCCTGCTATGAGATTGCCACGTCGCACGGCTTCCTCGCAATGACAAAAAGTGAACTACGCTCCTCGCAATGACAAAAGGAGGCTTCTCTAACCCGGGATGGGTCATAATAATATCCTGAGTACGATAATGACGACTGCAATGACGATCATTGCGCCCACGAAACCAAACCAGTCGGTTTTCCGCTTTGTGTTTTTGGGGGTACCGGTTTTGCCCATATTGGCAGCCTGCTGGGCCCGCTGGGCATATTGGGCGGTTACATATTGCTGTTTCAGCTTTTCATGCTCGATATTTATGTTACAGTTTGCCATAATCAATACCTCCTTTTAATTCGGCACAGGGCGGGTAATATAAGAATCGCGCAGTGTGCCAGACAGTTACGCCAAACCACCCATATGATTTACCCTCATTGTACCACACGTATTCCCATTTTGCAATACTCATATATGACAAAAAGCATATTTTGTTAATTAATTAACTATCTTGTTAATTTTTTGTTAATTAGTTATCCCCTGGTTGCGCCGGGACTGCTCATTTGATAAGATTTATCGTTGTGTCAAATACGATATTGATATTTTGTGGAGGATACCACCTTGAGCCAGACGACCATTGCACTGATATTGTTTCTCATTACTTATATATGCATGATAGGGCTGCCGAACCGGAGATATCTCGTGGCGATAGTTTCTGCGGCGGTGTTTATCGTCATCGGTTACATGCCCCTGGACGGCATACTGTCAGCCATTAACTGGAACGTATTGCTTATGCTGGCTGGCACCATGGGGACCGTGGCCATGTTCATCGTTTCCAAAATGCCCAACCGGCTGGCGGATCTGATGCTCAGGCTCTGCCCAAACGTTATGTGGGCGGCGGTGGTCATGTCTCTGTTTGCCGGGGTGGTATCTGCCTTTGTGGACAATGTGGCCACTGTTCTTATGATCGCTCCCGTGGCTCTGGCCATATGCAAAAAGCTGAATATCTCTCCCGTAGGGATGCTTATATCCATCTCCGTCTCCTCAAATCTCCAGGGAGCGGCCACCCTTGTTGGGGACACGACGTCTATCCTTCTGGGCGGATACGCGGGGATGAGTTTTCTTGACTTTTTCTTTATGGACGGGAGATTCAGCATTTTCTGGGCGGTGGAGCTGGGGGCGCTGGCCACCGTTCCGGTCATCATGTTCATTTTCAGAAAAGAAAAGGAGCCTGTTAACTCCACCGAGCTGACCCCGGTCAGCGAATATGTCCCCACATGGCTGCTTATTGGCACCGTTGGGTCACTGATAGCAGCGTCCTTTATCCCCAACAAGCCCGAGCTGACTAACGGCATCATCTGTGTAGCATTTTGCCTTGTGGGCGTGGTCATGGCCATTATCAAGGACCGGGGCCGGATGGATGTCATTACCGACACCGCAAAAGAGCTGGATGTAGAAACTCTTGTTCTGCTGGCGGGACTTTTTGTCGTTATTGAGAGCATAACCCGGGCCGGAGTTATCGACCTTATCAGCAGCACCATCGTTAAGCTGGGCGGCAACGACCTGTTTTTGATGTATTCCATCATTGTCTGGGGCAGCGTAGTAATATCCGCATTTGTGGACAACATTCCCTACGTGGCCACCATGCTGCCTGTGGTCGCCGGCATCGCTTCTATTATGGGTGTGGCTCCGACGGTTCTATACTTCGGTCTTCTTACGGGGGCTACTCTGGGCGGAAACCTGACCCCCATCGGCGCTTCTGCCAACATCGCCACCATCGGTATTTTGAAGAAAAACGGATTCGATGTTAAAACATCGGACTTTATAAAAATCGGTTTACCCTTTACTCTGGTGGCAGTAACCGCAGGTTACCTGTTCTGCTGGCTGGTCTGGGCATAACACATATGGATAATATGATCGCGGCTGCAAGGGGCATCACCCTTTGCAGCCGCGATGTATTAAATACAGCAGCGGGCCATATCTGTACCATATTCTGGAAACCACCATGGCGGCAAGCCGCCTCGCAATGACAAAACGGTAACTGCACTCCTCGCACTGACAGGCGGGGTGCGTCACTGATCCCTGATCCCTCACCCCTGACCCCTGCTATGAGATTGTTACGTCGGCCTATGGCCTCCTCGCAATGACACAGGGGGTACTTCGCTCCTCGCAATGATAAAGGGGGGGCTTCGCCCCCCGCATCGGCAGAGCTTTACCCCCCCCGGGTATTGAAAAAAACTGCTACTGGCTGACTTTGGCAACGCCGTAATCTTCGAATCTGGTATCGTTTGATGCGGTGATGAAAACCACCCAGTTTTCCATATATACCTTGCCGCCGGAGGACAGCACCAATCCGTCGATAACGCCGCCGATGCTGCTGCCGGAATCCAGCTCAACATATATCCTGTCAAACCGGCTGATAAGGTCGGACATATTGTGGCCCGCTCCCGAGTTTGCTCCCGAGGAGCAGGTGGACGCGGGGCAAAGGATGCTCACCCGCATCCCCACCACAGAAAGGCTGCTGCGGATAAGCTCTGCTCCCGTATTGATGGCGGTGGATTTGGAGGTAGAGCTGGAATAGATTATGCTGGACGGGTTGCCGGATGTGGGATAGGAAAAGTTATCCAGCAGCAGCTCAGCAAAGCCATATTTTTTCAGCTCAGACCCGATGGAGATGATATAATTCAGCGCCGATGAGCTTTCGGGAGACATCCAATAATAATTATCGCTGTCTACCCAGAGGGCGCCGCCGGTTATGGGCAGACCCTCGCTCTGGTGGTCAAGGGCAAAAAGGTCGTCCCGGAAGCAGGAAATTTTTGCCACAAGATACTTGCCCATTTCTGCCTGAGATTTAAAAAACTCTATGACGTCCTCCGAACCCTCGCAGTATTTGGACGTACCGGAAATAGTCGACGGCCATGCCAGATTGCCGTGATCCCGCTTAACGTGGATAACCAGCGCGGAATACTCAAGCTCTTTGAGTCTGGCTTCCAGAGCAGGGATATCCTTAAGCTCGTCATAAGCCACATATACGGCTTCCAGCCTGGAAAGCTCGGCCATTTCGTATGACACGGCCATATCGTCCTCGTCCACCGGGTCGTCATAAATCAGCTGGGGCGAGATGGTGGACGTGGGTTCCACCGCCGCCGAAAGGCCAAAACTGGCATCCCGGTCAAGCTGAGCTCCGTCGGCTGAATATACTATGTATCTTTGAAGATAGAAGAAGGTGAAGATGGCTATGACCACCGCCAGCAGACCCAGGGCCGCAACCACCAGCCCAAGGGAACGCATGGACCTCCTCCGTCTCATACTGGTAAGCTTCATGTGATCTCTCCTTGAAAGGGATTGTTAAAAACGGGACTCATTATAAACCAAAGTCGTCGGCTTTTCAAGCGGGCAGAGGCCCTATGGCCGGGCCACCGCCGTCAGCTGGACCCAGTCTTCTTCTTTTCTCCGGGATATTACCTGTAGACCGGCGGCGGAAAGGGCATCGGTCACCTCGGTTTCCCGGCTGCCGATTATCCCGCTGCAAATAAAAACGGCCCCGGGGTTAAAGTATCTGCTCACTACGGGAGCCAGCGGGATTATTACATCGGCCACGATGTTGGCCAGGACCAGGTCAAATTTACCGAGTTCGGGGCAGGAGCTGTCCAGCACGTTGCCTGCCATGGCCACGAATCGGGGCGGTGCGAAGCCATTAAGGGCGGCGTTTTCCACCGCCATGTCCGCGGCCTTATCGTCAATATCCAGGGCCACCGCCGACCCCGATCCCAGCAGCAGCGCGGCTATGGACAATATTCCGCTGCCGCAGCCCAGGTCAAGCACGGTCTCGCCGCCGGATACTCTGAGTTCAAGCTCCTTTAAGCACATTCTGGTAGACGCATGGGAGCCGGTGCCAAAGGCCATGCCCGGGTCCAGGTTGACAATAACCTTTCCCTCCTGCTCCGGCGCAGGGAGCCAGACCGGGTTGATGATTATTCTTTCGCCGATCTCGATAGGTTCGTAATACTGCTTCCAGGCGTTTTCCCAATCCTCGTCCCGCTGGATGGATACCGCCATCTCCAGAGAACCTACATCCACCCCGGTGCCGGTTTTAAGCTCGTTGAGCTGAGATCTGATCTGCTCCACCTGCTCCGCCGCGTCAGGTCCGTTTTCAATATAAAACCGGATTTGAGACAGGCCCTTCATTTTTGTGGCCAGATCTTCGTCTACATAATCCCAGTATTTGGTGTTTTCTTCCAGAAAGCTGTTAAAATCGGCTTCGTCGTCGATTATAAAGCTGTCGATACCCATGGCGGTCAGCCGGGTCGAAACCGGCTCAATGCCCAGGTGAGAGGTTTTTACACATACTTCCAGCCAATCCATTTGCTTTGACCTCCATGGAAAATTGTCAGTTTGATATTGAGGAACAAACGTAAGTTCGTTCCTCACAACTTGTAGACAAAGGCTACCGGGCCTTTGTCTACAAGTTGAATCTTCTTTTTCGTCTTAAGAAGGCTTTACAAAAACCATGGATATATGATAGCATATGATTAACATAATATCAAACCAAATCAGGAGTGACCTGCATGAAATTTTTCAAACGACCAAAAGACTCCCTGCTTCGCAGGATATGCGCGACAGCAGTCGCCGCCACCATGTGCTTTACATATGTCTCTGCCGCCGTTTTGGGCGACCGGGTATCCGACGACTATCTGACCATTAACCAGGGTACGCTGCTGTCGTCCGCCACATGGGATGACGACGGTACTCTCCAGAACGAAACATGGATCGAATACGAACCCGGCGGCTCGGTGATACCCATCATCGCCTATGGCAGCAAGCTTTATGGCCGGTCCACTCTGGACTATGTGGCCGAGTATCTTGAGGGGCTGGGCAAGGTCCCTGTGGCCGGGATCAACGGCGACTTTTTTGAATTCTCCACCGGCCTGTCCATGGGTGTTGTTATGCAGGAGGGCTATATCATGTCCACCCCCAACAACCGGACGGCCGTAGGCTTCAAATCTGACGGAACGGCCATTATGGGCGACCCGGGCATAGTCTGCGATGTCTATCTGGGGGATATTGTCCTTAAGGACGTACATATCAACAAAGAGCTTACCGCCACCAGCGGCCCGGTGCTTTATACCCGGGATTATGCCGACACCAACAAGGCCACCATCCCCAACACCAGCGTCATTATAAATATCGACAACGAACGGCTGTACGCCGGGTATAACTATACCTGCTCCGTAATTAAGACGGTTCAGGAAGAGGGCGAGGTCACCATCCCCGAAAACTGTATGCTCCTTTCTGTCGCAACCAACTCGGCCTATTCCAGCGATACCACGGCACAGGACCTTATGGACCTTAAGCTGGCCGACGGAGCCAACATTTCTCTCCAGATATCCGACGACTGGTACTGGGTCGATTATGCCATCGGCGCGGGAGCATGGCTGCTTAAGGGCGGCGATGTCCAGGATATTGACGATTCTACCGCCGACCAGCTGACCGCAAGGTCCGCTGTAGGCATCAAGGCCGACGGCACTGTGGTATTTTACTCCATCGACGGCAAGCAGGAGGGCTATTCCCAGGGCGTTACTCTGGACACTCTTGCCCGGAGGATGCTGGAGCTGGGCTGCGTTGACGCGGTCAATCTGGACGGCGGCGGCAGCACCGTTATGGCTGCGTCCTACCCGGGATATTCCGGGCTGGAAACCGTTACCAGTCCATCGGACGGGACCCAGCGCAAATGCGCCAACTATATATTCCTTGTAAACACTGCCGAAGCCACCGGAGTGGCGGCAAAGCTGTTTATGTACCCCTATGACACATGGATGCTCAAGGGCGCTTCTCAGAAATACGAAGTCGCCGCCACCGACGAAAACTGGCACGCCACCGAGGTACCTATCGTCCTGAGCTTTGACGGGGGCAGCATGGGTACTATGGACGATTATGGTGTCTTCACCGCCGAGACTGCCGGTCAGGGTGAGATACGGGTGTCGTCAAAGGACATAACCGGCAAAGCCGTGGTAAACGTTGTTGACGACCCGGACACCATCACCGTAATAAAGGAAAACGGAAGCCAGGTCACGGGGGTTCTGGCAGTGGCTCCCGCCGGTGAGGTAGAGCTTACGGCCTCCGCTACATATAACGGGATGGAGCTTGTTGTATCCGACAGCTGCTTTACATGGGAAGTCACCGGCGGTATCGGCACCATCAGCGATCAGGGTACCTTCAAGGCCGCATATACCGACAGCGCCGTTTCCGGCACCATAGTCGTCAGCTGCGGCAGCGTAAGCCAGTCCATTCAGGTCACGGTGACCCCTCAGATGGCCTCCGGCAGAGCGGTCGAAGGATTTGAATCCAGCGCCACACTCCCCCAGAGCGAAGGCAGCGGCATCTCAACCGCTCTGGAAAGCGACCTGACCATGGTAAAATATGGAAAGAGCAGTCTTAAGCTCAGCTATGACCTGACCGCCGCAGGCAGCGAAACTCCCCCTTCGGCAAAAATGAACGTCGCTCTGGAGGATTCTCCCACTCATCTGGCCCTGTGGGTTTATGGCGATGGCAGCGGAAATGTACTCAACCTCATCACCTCCGGCGCTGACGGAACTCCTCAGGTCCATACCCAGACCATCGATTTCAGCGGATGGAAATATATCACCCTTTCCCTGCCCGAAGGCACCACCCTTGTTAAGGGCATAGGCATAACCGCCGGGTCCGGCGGCAGCAGCGGGGGTACCATATATGTGGACCAGCTTATTGCGTCCACCGGCGCCCTCAGCGATCTGACCGGGCCGGTAATTTCCGGAGAACTTTCGGCCTACAGCTTTACGGGTACGGTGACCGATGCCGGACTTACGGCCATCACCGCCTCTGACATCCAGGTGACCATTGACGGCAAGGCTCAGGATTTCGATTTTGAAAACGGAGCGATCCATGTGGATCTGCCATCCGACGGCAAAACTCACCGGCTGCGCATAGTCGCTTCCGATGCCTGCGGAAACCTCAGCTCTGCCAGCTGGGAAATATCCGGCAGCGAGGTCAGCCCCTTTGGGGATATGGACGGCCACTGGGCCAACAGCGTTGTCAACTATCTTTATGACCAGCAGATCGTAAGCGGCATAAACGTTGACGGTCAGCTCATGTATCAGCCCGACAACGAAATGAACCGGGAGCAGTTTGCCGTCATCATGACCAACTGGCTGGGTACTGACCTGGTCAAGTATGAAAACGTTGAACTTCCCTTTGACGACGCGGACGAAATATCCTGGTGGGCGCTGGACGCGGTCAAGGCCGCCTACAGTCTGGGCATCATCAAGGGCGACTCCTCCGGCGGAGTTTTGAACTTCAAGCCCCAAAGCTCACTGACAAGAGCCGAGGCCATGACCATTATCGGCAGGACCCAGCAAAAAGGCTTTGCCGAAGCCAGCCTTACCCAGTTTAACGACGGGGGCGAGGTAGCCGACTGGGCGGCAGGCTATGTGGCCGCGCTGGTATCTCAGGGTGTGGTTTCCGGATCCAACGGCAGCATCCTGCCCTCAAGCCCCGTTACCAGAGCTCAGGTGGCGAAAATGCTCTGCGTACTGGTTTGATTTTTGCGGAAAAATGTGGTATTCTAAGGCAAAATAATAGAATGTCAGATCAGCTGCTGTGGCCGCTGACCACCCTGTCGGTTGGAACAGCCGCTGATTTGACATTCTGAATATAATTGAAAGGTTGCTCCCAATGACTGTTTCCTCTTTGTCGTCCACTTTTATGGGCTTCACCGCCTTTGTCTGCATCGCTTCGCCCTTTCTGTTCTGGCTGGTGGTGCGGGAAAAGGTCCAGTTCCGTCAGGCTCTCATAGGCCTGTTGACCTATTTCCTTTTTGTCATTATCCTCAAAAGCTCTGTCGACAGCATCGTTCTTGCCGACGGCCAGCCCATACTGACCAACCGGCTGCAATATGTGCTGTATGTCGTCTGCGTTTCGGCCCTGTTTGAAGAGGTCAGCAAGTTCGCCATATTCAAGCTGTATATGAAAAACAAATATGATCGCAGCACCGCCGCCGTGGGATTCGGCATCGGCTTTGCCGCCTATTCGTCCATATATGTGGGCATCATGGCCATATCCAACTTTGCCCTGGCCCTGACCGTTCAGAACTACGGCATCGAAAACGTTATCGCCGAAAGCTCACCCGAAAGCGCCGAGGAGCTGAGGATAATTCTCGAAGCCATGTGTACCGCCAACCCCTGGGGTTATTTTATGGAAGGCATCAACAAGCTGTTTTTCATCATCCAGCAGATATCCCTGTCGGTGCTGGTATGGTATGCCGCCACACGAGACGACAGCCAGTATCTTCTGCCCGGTGCGCTGGTGCTTCATGCCGCTATCAGCGTCCCCGTGGCCCTTTATCAGTTCGATGGTTCTCTGGGAATCATCCGGGCCGAGATCATCTATTGCATAATGGTAACTGCGGTGGCCCTGTTCGCCTACTGGATATTCAAAAAGAAGGAGCCTGTTTATTACGACTTCAAGCCCAACCGTCTACAGGCAAAAAGAAGAAGATAGCATCCGCAGGTATTGCACAGCCGTGCGGTAAAGCCCCGTCATTGCATAGTAGGGGTTAGGATTTAGGATTTAGGGGCACGGCCCTTTATGTCATTGCGAGGGGCGCAGTACCCCTTGTGTCATTGCGAGGAGGCCGCAGGCCGACGTGGCAATCTCATAGCAGGGGTTAGGATTTAGGATTTAGGGATTAGGGGCGCGGCCCGCAAGTTTTTGCGAAAACTTGCGGGGTGCACCGTAGGGGTCGGCGTCCTCGACGACCCGGAAAATCGCTCCGCGATTTTCGGACGTCAAGGCTACGCCAAACGTCAGTTAGAGCAAAAGACCCCCTTGCCAAAGGGGGTCGGAATTTTTATGTCGTAGACAAAATTACGGGGGGATTCTTGTAAGTTTTGCACAACCTTGCGTTTTGCGTCCCCTACAAAAATCCCCCCCTGAAATCCCGGCTACGCCGTGGGATTTCTTTCCCCCCTTTAGCAAGGGGGGCTTTCGCTTTGCGCGCCGAACCCAACAACTCAAATCCGCAACGCTCGGGTCGTCGAGTGACGCTAACGTCAAGGCTCTGCCTTGACGTCCGAAAATTGCTTCGCAATTTTTTGCAGCCCCTACGGCGCAATACGCAATGTTGTACGCACGGCGCAACTGCGTGGCGGTTTCCCACACTTTCGTGCCTCTGGCGCGAATGAAAATCGCGGAGCGATTTTCCGGGACGCCGAGGACGTCG
>CAYLKH010000077.1:0-9135 GCA_964384255.1 uncultured Oscillospiraceae bacterium
CCCCGCGAGATTTTTGCGAAAACTTGGGTAGTGCGCCGTAGGGGACGACGTCCTCGGCGTCCCGGAAAATCGCTCCGCGATTTTCATTCGCGCCAGAGGCGCGAAAATGTGGGAAACCGCCACGCAGTTGCGCCGTGCGTACAACATTGCGTATTGCGCCGTAGGGGACGACGTCCTCGGCGTCCCGGAAAATCGCTCCGCGATTTTCATTCGCGCCAGAGGCGCGAAAATGTGGGAAACCGCTACGCAGTTGCGTCAAGGCCGCGCCTTGACGTCCGAAAATTGCTTCGCAATTTTTTGCGACACCTATGGCGCACTGCCCAAGTTTTCGCAAAAATCTCGCGGGGTGCGTCCCTAATCCCTAGATCCTAAATCCTAACCCCTATTCTGCTTTCTATTTCCCTACCAGATATTTTCCCAGTTCACGGCCCAGGGTCCAGCAGATGCCGATGGATACGCCGGACACGGGGGTAGAATACTGGACCCCGAACCGGCGGCCGCAGCAGTTACCGGTGGCATAAAGTCCGGCAATTGGCTCAAGGTCGTTATCCAGAACGTTCTGATATTCGTCGGTCCACAGGCCGTCTACAGTCACCATGGCTCCCATGGACGGGGATGCAATGTCAGTAAGCATACCGTAGTACGGCGCTTTGTCCACCGGTATCATCAGGCTGGGGTCCTTGCCAAAATCCTCGTCCCTGCCCTGATAGCAAAGCTCGTTATACCGGGCCACGGAATCCAGCATATTCTGCTTCATTTCCCCTTCAAAGCCCAGATAATCTGCCAGCTGCTGGAGGGAATCGGCGCAATACAGTTTGGGCTGGGCGGGTCCGTTTTTCGGTGCGCCCGGTCTGGGGTCAGGAGCCGCAAAGCCCTCGGCTCCCGCGGTCCGGGCGCCGTCGATATACTGGCGATACTGCCTGACCAGCGGGTCGTCAGGGTTGTTTATCCAAAGGGCGCTGTGAACCGGGGCCTGATGCTGCAAAAGCTCGTCAGTGTCTCCGCAGAAAAGGTTTACCAGCGTTCCTTTTTTCCCAAGTCGAGCGCCCTCGATACCGCTGTAGACCCCGTCGGCAAAGCCTTCGTTGCAATAGCGGCGGTTATCGGGGCCGAGCCACAATGTGGCCGCGACTCCAAGGGGGCTGTTGGGCATCTTTGTATTGCCGCCCATGGTGGCTATGGGGCCGGGTACGATACGTCCTCCGGCCCAGTAACCCATCTGGATACCTCTGCCGGTACGTCCGCCGCCCCGGGGCCAGCCGTTACCCCGGCCGTCGGCCAGGGTCACCAGCTCGTCGCACAGGTCGGCCATCATGGAAGCGTTGCCGGAAAAGTCTCCCGCCGCAAGGACCACTGCCTTTTTGCCAACATATCTTATATTTTTCCCGCCTGAGGAAGCGATAACAGCGGTCACCCGTCCGTCGGTCTTTTCCAGCTGTTTTGCCGACACGCCAAAATGGAATACCGCCCCTTCCCTCTTCGCCTTTTCCATGTTGGCGACGACGGCGTTAGTAATGCCTTTATTGTCCCACAGGGCTTCGGGGAAGGTGGCTGTGCCTATCCATGTTTTGATACCGTTCAGCTCGCCTTTAAAATACTTCGGTCCGGGCCAGAAACGAACGTCCACATTGTTCACCTGCTCCGGGGTCAGCGCCTGCAAAAACCAGTCAAAGCAGCTGCCGCAGTTTCTGGTAAACTGCATGACCAGCCGGGGGTCGCTGCGGTTGTTGCTGCGAAGCTGCCAGTCGTTAAAAAATTCCAGCTCGTCCACCTCCGGCACTCCTCTGGATCGGAGGAATTGGGAATTGATATGTCCAAAATCGATGCCATAGGCCCAGTATCTTTCTTCCATCATCTGTTCGATACAGATGACATGCGCTCCGCCTTCGGCTGCGGCCCGGGTCACCGCAACTCCGGCGTGGCCTGCGCCAACAACGATAATATCGGCCTCCACGGTTTCGGATATGTCAGATTCCAAAACCGGCTCCGGCGCAACTCTCCACGCCTTGGGATCCACCGGCTTTCCGCCGCCGAACATTGGGGCCGCAGTCTCCTGAGCCAATTCTTTTTCCTTCTCGCTCATGGTAATTTTCCTTTCTTACAATATTTTCATCTGGAAATATTGTACCACAGGCTGGACGGTGGGGCAACAGGTTTCAAGTTTTTGGGCATTTATTGACAGGGTTTGCAGCCTATGGTAAAATATGTTCGTATCATAACCTTTTGATATCTAACGAAGAAAAGGAGAACGAAAATGGGCAACAGATATTCTCATCTTTTGCAGCCGCTGGAGCTGGGCAGCGTTCTGCTCAAAAACCGCATGACTGCCGCCGCCGCAACTCCCCACTTTATTCAGGGTACCGAACCCTACCCCACCGAAAAATGGATAACCATGCTGGCCAATCGCGCCAGAAGCGGCGCTGCCGCCGTCAACATCAACCATCTGGAAACCGGCTCGACTCAGGAAAGCACTCCCGATTTTCCCCCTGACCATTTTTCCATTATGGATTTTCGCAAAACCACTACCCACAACTATCTGTGTCAGGCTATCGACGCTATCCGCTATTATGGCTCAATAGCTCAGTATCCTCTGGGCTACAATATGCTTGACGAAACTGCCGGTCAGGGTACTCCCGGTATCCTTGCTGCTCAGGGTCAGGCCACTGGTGGACCCGGCGCACCCGGCGGTCCTGGCGGTCCCGGTGGACCCGGCGGCGGACCCGGTGGTCCTGGTGGTCCCGGTGGACCCGGCGGTCCCGGCGGCGGACCCGGTGGACCTGGTGGTCCCGGCGGCGGACCTGGTGGACCCGGTGGTCCTGGTGGTCCCGGCGGCGGAATGGAAGCCATGAAGAAGCAGCCCGGCAGCCCCTTTGCGGATTATGACGATCCTCAGGTTTTGCAGGCGACGCTGGACGATATTGTAAAAAGCGCCATCTACTACAAAAAACTGGGCTTCCAGATGCTCACTACCCGTATTTCTCAGGGTGGCCACATCAAGCTCTGCGTCGAAATGGCCGACGCTCTTAAATCCGCACTGGGCAAGGATTATCCCCTCGAATTCTACATCAGCGGCGAAGAAGCCGGTCTTTCCGTTCAGCACAATCTTGAGCTGGCGAGGGCCTTGGAAGGCAAGCTGGATATTCTGGCTGTCCGATATGGCGTTCAGGACTGGCAGCATCCCACCGGTTATACCTCTTCTCGGAAGGATCCCAGCCCCTGCGTAACTCTGGCATCTGCCCTGAAGCAGGACGTTATGGCTCGCGGCGGCAAGCTGAAGATAGGCATTTCCGCCGGTCTGCACGATCCCGATTTCTGCGAAAGCCTTGTTGCCAACGATAAAGCCGACCTTATCATCATGGCCCGCACCTGGATCTGCGAGCCCAACTATGTCCAGAAGCTCACCGCCGACAAAGGCGAGGATGTTGTTCCCTGCGTCCGCTGCAACAAATGTCACGTTCCCAACGGGTCTGACGCTTTCCGCAGTTTCTGCACCGTTAACCCCCGTCTTGGCATGGAAGACAAGATCGACCGCATGATCGCCCCCATTGGCGAAAGCAAAAAGGTCGCCATCGTTGGCGGCGGCCCCGGCGGTATGTATGCGGCAATCACCGCCGCTGACCGCGGACACAAGGTCACCCTGTACGAAAAGGAAAGCGTCCTTGGTGGCCAGCTGACCCACGCTGACTATCCCGTGTTCAAATGGCCTCTGGCTGATTTTAAAAACTGGCTCATCGCCCAGATGTACAAAAAAGGCGTTGATGTCAAGCTGAACACCTTTGCCACTAAGGAAATGCTTCAGGCCGAAGGTTATGACAACGTTATTGTCGCCGTAGGCGCTTACTACACCAAAGCAGACATCCCCGGTGCCGAGGGTGACAACGTTATGATCTGCACTGACGTATATGGCATCGAAAAGCAACTGCCCAAAAAGATAGTCGTTATCGGCGGCAGCGAAACAGGCGTTGAGACCGCCCTTTATCTGGCAGAAAACGGCCACGACACTACGGTCATGTGCCGTCAGGCTACCATCGCTTCCGATGCAGCTCACGCCCATTATCGGGCAATGGTGGAAGAATACTGGGAAAAGCTGCCTGATTTCCACCAGATCACTTCTGTTCAGAAATATGTTTCTATCGACGATACCGGCGTGACCTATATCGACGCTCAGGGCAACCAGCAGAAGATCGAGGCCGGTCTGGTGGTCATGGCTACCGGTGCAAAGCCCAACACCGCCGGCGCTGCCGCTCTTTACGGCTCCGCGCCTCAGGTAGACTATATCGGCGACTGCCGTCAGGTAGGCAACGTCCATTTCGCCGTCTCCGGCGGCTACGGCGCTGCAAACCAGATCTGATTATTATAATCTGCAAAATTGGCCCTGCTGCGATTTGCAGCAGGGCTTGTTTTATAAAAATCAGGCTGGAAAATATCCAGCCTGATCGAGATTATTTCTTTGCGGTGCCGAGATAAAGCTCCCGGACGCGATCGTTGTTCAGCAGTTCAATACCCGGGCCGGACAGAGCGATCTGGCCAACCTCCATAACGTGACCGTAGTCGGCCACCTTAAGGGCCATGTTTGCGTTCTGCTCGATGAGCAAAACGGTAACGCCCTCCTGATTGATCTTGCGGATGATATCAAATATGCCCTGAACAATGATCGGCGCAAGTCCCAGAGACGGCTCGTCCATCATGATTATCTTGGGCCTTGCCATCAGGGCTCTTGCCACGGCCAGCATCTGCTGTTCGCCGCCGGACAGGGTACCGGCCAGCTGCCACGAGCGCTCTTTCAGGCGGGGGAACAGCTCGTAGCACCAGTCAATGTCGGAGCTGATACCGGCCTTGTCCTTACGGAGATATGCGCCGATACGGAGATTTTCGAGAACGGTCAGGTCGGAAAAGACCTTACGGCCCTCGGGGACCAGAGTAAGCCCCCGGCTGACTATCTCGTTGGGGGCCTTGCCCAGAAGCTCTTCACCGTCGAGGGTGACAGAGCCGGACTTCGCGGTCACAAGACCGGCGACGGTCCGCAAAGTGGTGGATTTGCCAGCGCCGTTAGAGCCGATAAGGGTAACGATCTTGCCATCGGGAACGTCGAAGGAAACACCACGAACTGCGGCGATACCGCCATAATTTACGCTGAGATCTTTAATGCTAAGCATCGTCGCTCACCCCCAGATACGCGTCGATAACGCGCTGATTTGTGCTGACCTCGGCGGGAGTTCCCTGAGCGATAAGCTTGCCGAAGTCGATAACGTATATCCTGTCGGATATTTTCATAACAAGGTCCATATGATGCTCGATCATGAATATGGTCAGGTCAAAGTCCTTTCGGATCTGATGGATAAAGTCCGTAAGCTCCTGAGTTTCCTGAGGGTTCATACCGGCGGCAGGCTCGTCCAGCAGAAGCAGCTGAGGCTCCGTAGCCAGGGCCCGGGCAATCTCAAGCCGACGCTGGAGACCATAGGGCAGATTTGACGCCACCTCGTCCTTAAGGTGGGCGAGGCCCTGGATTTCCAGCAGCTCAAGGGCTTCTTTGCGCATACGCTGCTCTTCCTTATAGCTCAGCCGGAAGGTAGCGGACAGCACGTTCTGCTTTGCCCGCATATGCTTGGCCACAAGAACGTTTTCAAGGACGGTCATGGTGGAGAACAGGCGAATATTCTGGAAGGTGCGGGCGATGCCCAGTTTGGTTATCTGGTCTGGCCGTTTGGTAAGTACTCTGCTGTATTTGTCGGCGTTTTCGCCCTGATACTGCTTTTTCATCTTGCCCTGAGGATGGTTGGACAAAATGACCTCATCGTTGAAGGATACCTGGCCGTTGGTCGGCTCATACACGCCGGTGATGCAGTTGAACGCAGTGGTCTTGCCTGCGCCGTTAGGTCCGATAAGGGCAACTATCTCGCCCTTGTTGACATCCATGGAAAGGTTATTGACAGCCACTACGCCGCCAAACTGCATGGTAAGGTCTTCGATGCGAAGCACGTTATTACTCATTGCCGCTCACCTCCGCATTTTTTGACTTTGCGGCCCGCTTACGTTTTATCCACCCGGGTATGCCGCCGTTTTTGAAAAAGTTTATCATGCCGGAAACGGAGAACTCTTTAGTACCCATAATGCCCTGGCTGTAGAACAGGACTATGACCATGATAATGACAGAGAAAACGACCTTACGGAAGCCGGGACGCAGCAGAGGTACAGCGCCTTCAACGTCCAGAAAACGCAGCCACCATTCAGAGCAGGCGATAAACAGGAAAGAGCCAAGGCAGCTGCCGGTGACTGAGCCGATACCACCGATAACAACGATAAGAAGCAGCTCATAGGTCAGGGCGGTTTTGAACTGGGAAGCCTGGATAGTATACTGGAACATTGCCAGCAAAGCTCCGCCGATACCGGCGAAGAAAGAGCTGATAACGAAGGCCAGCTGCTTATGCTTAAAAAGGCTGATACCCATGGCCTCGGCAGCGATCTCGTTGTCGCGGATGGCCTTAAATGCCCGGCCATAGGAGGAATTGATAAGTAAAACTATGATGGCTATGCATATGCCCGCCACGAAGAAATAAAACAGGGTGGAGTTGTAGCAGGTGTATTTTCTAAGGACGTTGGAGCCGTTGGTGACCACGCCCAGCTTGTCCCACTGGAAGATGGCGCGGATTATCTCCGCAAAGCCAAGGGTAGCGATAGCCAGATAGTCGCTCTTGAGCCGGAGGACAGGCAGACCGATAAGGAACGCAAAGAAGGCGGCCATAATGCCTGCCAGCAGCAGAGCCACGACAGAGGGCAGAGTGAACTGGATAATGCCGCCGTCGAAATACTGATAAACCGAAAGTCGGTCCGCTACGGGGATAGTAAAGATGGCGTAGGTATAGGCGCCAATAAGCATGAAGCCCGCCTGGCCCAGAGAGAACAGGCCGGTAAAGCCGTTAAGCAGGTTCATGGATACGGCCACCAGAGAATAGATAGCGCCCTTTTTGAGGACGGTGAACAGGATGGAGGTGGACGGGACCACCGCCTCAAGTATCACCAGCAGCACAAACATGGCGGCGATCAGGCCCAGGGCGACAATAGAATTTTTCTTGTCAGATAGTTTAGTCATGTCATCGCCTCCTAAACCTTGTCGGTAGCCTTTTCACCGAACAGGCCGGTGGGCTTGGTCATAAGGATGATTATCAGCAGAGCGAAGGTAAAGGCATCGGAGAAGGTGGTCCAGCCAAGGCCCTTGATTATGTTTTCGCAGATGCCGATAATGAACGCACCGATAACAGCGCCGGGAATGGAGCCGATACCGCCGAACACTGCGGCCACAAAGGCCTTGAGGCCGGGCATGGAACCGGCGGTGGGGGTAACACCGGTGTAGTTGGTGAAATAAAGCATGGAGCCTACGGCAGCCAGGAAGGAGCCGATGATAAAGGTTGCTGAAATAACGGAATTTATCTTAACGCCCATAAGCTGAGAGGTTTCAAAGTCACGGGACACGGCGCGCATGGCCATGCCGATCTTGGTGTGCTTAATAAGCAGCACAAGGGCGATCACCAGAACCAGCGTAAGCACGGGGGTGATGACGGTCACCATTTTGGTGGTGGCGCCGAAAATGGTTATGGAATCGCTGATCCAGGGGATCGAGGGATATTGCTTTGAAAGGCCGCCGGTGATATACAGGGCCATGTTCTGGATAAAGTATGATACACCGATAGCGCTGATCATGATAGACATTCTGGGAGCGTTGCGAAGGGGCTTATAAGCCACGCGCTCGATGGTGAAGCCTATTAAAACGGTGACGATTATCACCAGGGGTATTGACAGATACAGGGGCAGAGATGCGGAAGCATAGACCATAATAAGGCCAGCTGCCATAAATACGTCGCCGTGAGCAAAGTTGATAAGACGAAGTATGCCGTAGACCATGGTATAGCCAATGGCGATCAGGGCATACTGGCCGCCCACGGATATGCCCGCCAGTATGTAGGGCAGATTGGTTTGGATGAAATCCATTTGAACGACCTCCGGGGGTTGGGAGTTTTGTAACCGGTCGGCAAACCGGGGTTACTGGGGGGTAGCTGGAAAAAACCATTATACGGCGGCGGGCAAATTTCCCGCCGCCGTTCAGCGTGTCAAAATAGTCCAACGGACTATTTTGACACGGGATTTTGCGGCCTTCGGCAGCGCACTCAAAAGGTCGCAAGCTCCCTTTTTCGCACGTTTGAAGGCCGAGCGGAGAAATTTTCGACGTACACGCCGCCGGAAATTTCATATGTGAATTTCTTCGCCGCTAAAGCGGCGAACTCTACGAGGTTTTTTGACAGTCTCGACGGCGGCGGGCAAATTTCCCGCCGCCGTAATGATATGTCGGGATCTGGGAGACTGAACTCAGGTCTTACTGAACGCCCTGTTCAGCAACAAAGTCCCATGCACCGGTATCGGTGTTGGCGTGCTTGATGAATGCGGTGTTGCGGACTGCGTCGCCGTTTTCGCCGAAGGCGATGGAGCCGGTAACGCCCTGATAGGAGACGTTCCAGATGGCTTCCATGATCTTGGCGGGGTCGGTGGAGTCAGCAGCCTTGATGGCCTCAAGGGCTACATAGTAGGCATCATAACCCATGGCGGTAACGGCAGCGATGGTATCGTCTCCGCCGTTGTTGGTCTTGGCGGTGGAGTCAGAGTTGATCCATTCCTTGACGCCGCTGTCGAAGTCGGGGTTGCCGCCTTCCTGATAGAAGGTGGTGACATAGATATCAACGTCTTTGCCCTTGGCAGTGTTCAGGACCACGTTGGAGTCCCAGGTGTCGCTGGCCAGCATGGGGATGTCGAGACCCTGAGAGTAGATCTGGTCGATGATAAGAGCGGCAGCTTCGATGGAAACGGGAGCGAAGAATACCTGAGCTCCGGCGTTGGCAGCGTTGGCCACATAAGAGGTGAAGTCAGAGTTGCCATCGGGGAAGGTCTCATACACGACCTCGCCGCCCAGGGCCTCAAAGGCTTCGATGAAGTAGTTGCACACGCCTACGGAATAGTCGTCGCCCAGCTTGGCGATGCAGTATGCCTTGGTGGCGCCCAGCTCGGAGTTTGCAAAGTTGGCAAGAACACTACCCTGGAAGGGATCGAGGAAGCAGATGCGGAAGTAGTGATCGTTGCCCTCAGTTA
>CAYLKH010000078.1:0-8900 GCA_964384255.1 uncultured Oscillospiraceae bacterium
TGAATTTGCGGATAT
Organism: uncultured Oscillospiraceae bacterium; assembly: GCA_964384255.1. GTDB lineage: Bacteria > Bacillota > Clostridia > Oscillospirales > Oscillospiraceae > SIG469. The sequence continues at coordinate 16 of CAYLKH010000078.1, forward strand.
CGGTAAAGTCGCTTTTGCCGCAGCCGGGGCAGGGGATATTCTTTTCACGGATATAGGCGATGAGAGAATCGTTGTCCATGGCTTCAACGTTGACGTCTTCGATGCCGCTCTGGTGGTTATATTCTTCCACCAGCTTGTCGGCGCGGTGACGCATTTTGCAGCTTTTGCAGTCGATAAGGGGGTCGTTGAAGGTGGCTACGTGACCGGAGGCTACCCAGACCTGGGGATTCATCAGGATAGCGGAATCGAGGCCCACGTTGTAGGGGTTTTCCTGGACGAATTTCTTCCACCAGGCTTTTTTGACGTTGTTTTTCAGCTCGACACCAAGAGGACCATAGTCCCAGGAATTGGCAAGGCCGCCGTATATCTCGCTGCCGGAATAAACGAAGCCGCGGCCTTTGCAGAGGTCGACTATTTTGTCCATGGTTTTTTCGGTGTTAGTCATTATTAAAAATCTCCTTCTTAGTATAGGGATCGGTTTTCAGAAAATCAGTGCCTCTGGCGGGGGATATTATTTGGCGAAACGACCTTTGACAGCGCCAAACCGGGCGAGGATATGCAGCAGCAGACTGCCGATACACAAAACGCCTACGATGGTGCTGATAAAGTCACGCTTGAATATCCGTGCGATAAGTGCGCCGATGATGATAAAGGATATTTCGAAGCCAAAATCCCGCTGGCCGGTAGCCAATATCTGGAAAAGCCCTACGGCAAGGGTCAGCACGGCGCACATTATGGCAATATTGTGCATGGATAAAAAGAACATTGCCGTACCTGCGGCAGAAAACAGCAGACCCAGAGTACCCAGCAGCCTGAGCGTATGGGGGGATATGGTCGGCTGAGGGGCCGATTGGCGGCTCTTTTTGACTTTTTCGTTTTTTGCCATTGATTTAACCCGTCCTTATAGTTATACACTATATATTGTCTCACAATACAGCGGGGATTTCCATTGGCGTAAATAACAAAAACAGGTGGTTTTTTGCATATTAATGATAGCTTATTGATAGTTGACAGAGTGTGGTCAAAGGCAGACAGTTGCCGGGGCGAAAGGAAAAGCCCTTTGACCTGGCGGAGGGATGATGATAAAATAATGAGAAGAGGCTGTCAAAAAACCTCGTAGAGTTCGCCGCGTTAGCGGCGAAAAAATTCACATATGAAATTTCCGGCGGCAGTGTATAACGTCAATGCAAGCATTGACGTCCCGGAAATTTCTCCGCTCGGCCTTCAAACGTGCGAAAAAGGGAACTTGTGACCTTTTGAGTGCGCTGCCGAAGGCCGCAAAATCCCGTGTCAAAATAGTCCAACGGACTATTTTGACACGCAGTAATAAAAAAATCAAACGTTTTAAGGAGAGATCACTATGAAGGTGCTTTTGATCAACGGCAGCCCTCACGAGCATGGCTGCACATATACTGCTTTGACGGAGGTGGGTTCCGCTCTGGAAAAGCACGGGATAGAAACCGAGCTGCTGTACCTGGGCCAGAAGCCCATAGCCGGCTGCATCGCCTGCGGAAAATGCCGGGAAGTCCCGGGCCACTGCGTGTTTGACGACATGGTGAATCAGGTGTCGTCCCGGCTGGACGAATATCAGGCCATTGTTGTGGGGTCGCCGGTATATTATGCGGGTCCCTCCGGTCAGCTGTGTGCATTCCTGGACCGCCTGTTTTTCAGCAACCAGAGAAGGATGAAGGGGAAGCTGGCGGCGGCGGTGGTTTCCTGCCGCCGGGGCGGAGCTTCGGCCGCCTTCGACAGGCTGAACAAATATTTTACCATATCCAACATGATGGTGGTAGGGTCCCAGTATTGGAATCAGGTCCATGGCCATGAGCCTCAGGAGGTCATGCAGGACGAGGAAGGGCTGCAAACCATGCGCACCCTGGGGGAAAACATGGCGTGGCTGCTCAGTTCCATCGCCGCCGGTGATGCCGCCGGTGTACAGCCCCCTGAATACGAGCAGGGCATCGCCACAAACTTTATCCGCTGACTTTATCCGCTAAGTGGGCGGGGGATAACTCCGCCGGTCGCAGCGGGGGTCATCCCCGGTGGAGCTTGCGATACTGGGTGGGGGTCATCTTTTCATACCGGGTAAATACCCGGCTCATGGCCCGGCTGTCGTAATAGCCGGTACGGAGGGCGATCTGGCCCAGATCCATGGCTGTGCGGGAAAGCAGCAGCTTAATATGCTCTATGCGGGTGACGTGGATAAAGTCTACCAGCTTTATTCCCGTGCTTTTGTGGAACACGTGGGAGATATATGCCGGATTGAGGCCGAAGACCCGGCTAAGCAGGGCGGCGCTCATCTCGGGGTCGGAATAATTTTTCTTGACATAATCCGACAGCCGGGCCGCCCAGCCGGGGTTGGGGCTGCTCTGGTGGGAATCCCACAGGGTCTGGAAAAGCAGAAACACGTTGTGTATGCGCATTTCCAGCTCGGCCATGGATTTGGCGCTGTGGATAAGATCGATCTGGACGATCAGCCGTTCCCGGCTTATCTGAGCCAGCGCCAGCGAATCCAGCAGCAGATATGCAAAATAGTCCAGCCGGGCAATAAGCTCCTGCTTAAGGGACGTGACGGTCCCGGGAGCCGAGGCTCTGATTTTTACAATACGCATCAGAAGCTCTTCCGATTCCTGATAGCGGTGGGAGCTTATGCTTTCAAAAAACTGCTCTTCCAGCAGCCGCTTTTCCACCACCACATCAGCAGCCAGTCCGTTTTTCAGATCTCTGACCAGCATTATCTGCTGGGCGCTTTGCAAAAACGGGCGGTGATATGCGATGGAAAACGCTTCCTGATAAGCGTCGTAAACGTTCCGGGTGTTGATGTGCAGCTCGCTGACAAATATGTTAAGGCGGATGGCCAGAAGGGCTTCTATCCGTTCTGCGCCCCTGAGCAGCCAGACCTTAAGCCTGTCCAGCAGAAGCTGCTCGTCCCAGTCGGATATGGGCGGGCTGAGGGTAAAGCCGACGGCGATGGTCAAAAACCCCTCTGTAGGCAGCCTGAAAAGGCAGATGTCGCCGGGGATCTCGTCCCGGAGCAGCTCAAAGCTCCGGCGGGAAAATTCCTGCATCTCGCCGTGGGAGCGGACAAGGGAACGCAGAGCGCCGCTCTGTTCAACGTCCGGGTCCCCATGGACCACCAGAGCGTGGGTGCCGTCGAAAGGAAAATCATAAGGCTCGTAAACCGTTCCGCTGAATGGGCCGGCCAATAAGCTCACCTCTTTTTTTGCTGACAGTCTGCGCCCGGGGTTCGGATGCCCGGGACTTTACACAGGTTATTATACATTCCCGGCCCCCGGGAAACAAGCGTCTATCTTTATGAAACGATGATTTATCCGTTGATATCCGGGAGCCGGGGGGTTATAATCAACTGTGAAAGATAATTGACCCCTGGGGTTAGTCAGGCGGTCACTAAAGCCCTATGAAAGGAAATGGAATTATGAACAAGCAAATGGTCCTGATACTGGACATGGGAGGACGGTATAAGGAGCTTATAGCAAAAAGGATAAGGCAATGCGGCGTGCTTTCCCGCATAATTGACGGGTCAGCAACTCCCGGGCAGATCGCCGCCATGGCTCCGGCCGGTATCGTCCTTACCGGCGGCCGGGAAACCGAAGGCTGCGACCCGGCGCTGTTTTCCCTGGGTATCCCGGTGCTGGCTATCGATATGGGCGCCGCCGCCATGGTGACCGCTCTTGGAGGCAGGGTCGAAGGCTGTGCGCCTCCCGAGGAGCCGAAGGTGGAGATGCGGTGCAACCCCGGCTGCCCCCTGTTTGAAGGGCTGGATATCAGTCAGACCGGCTATTTTGCCAACACCGTCCGCATCAGCGCCATGCCCGAAGGTTTTGAATTCATAACCGTTACTGACGATATGCCCCTTGCCGGCGTGGCCCACGTGGAGAGAAAGCTCTATGGCGTGCAGTTCCATCCCGAGAATTCCGATACCGTTGCCGGCGCTGCCATGATAAAAAATTTCCTCTTTAACATCTGCGGAGCCGAAAAGACCCACACCCTTGACAACGTGGGCAAGGAGCTGATGCAGTCCATCCGGGATCAGGCTGCCGGTCAAAAGGTCCTGCTGGCCGTATCCGGCGGCGCGCTGTCGCTGGTTTGCGCCGCGCTTATGGCAAAGGCTATCCCCGGTCAGCTCAGATGCGTTATGGTCGATACCGGCTTTTTGACAGCGGGTCAGGTCCAGCGGGCCGCTGACGCTCTTAAGGAGCTGGAGCTTGAGTTCATTACCGTGGACGCTCAGCAGCGGTTTTTGACCGCTGCCAAAAACGCAGCCACTGCCGACGAAAAAAATCAGGTCATCGGCGCCATGCTCGTGGAGGTTTTGCAGGAGCAGGGGCAGCGGCTTGACTGCCCGGTCCTGGCTCTGGGAACGGCTTACACCGACCACCGGCTGGATGCCTTCCTGTCCGGCACCGCCTTCGCCCGGGTGATGAAGCCCCTGGACTGGCTGTTCCGTGACGAAGCGCTGGCCGTTGGCGCGCGCATAAATATGTCCGGCGAGCTGCTGTATCAGCAGATCATCCCCTTCACAGGTGTGGCTACCCGGGTCATTGGCCCGGTGACCGTCGAAAAGCTGGATATAGTACGCAGGGCGGACGATATCTTCGCTCAGGAGATGGAGAATTCTATCGTCATGGCCGACAGCTTTTTCTCCATCCTGACCACCAAAGCAGCTCTGGGCGGCGACGGTCAGGAGCCGGTCATCATCCTCCGGGCCGTGACCCAAACCGCCCTTATGGGCAACGAATATGCCCCCGTGACCCAAAGCGTGCTGGGGCGCATATCCTCCCGTATCCACAGGGAAGTGGGCGGAATCAGCCGGGTGCTTTTCGACATTACAGCTGATACTGATGCCCCGGTAGAGTGGTAATTTGTAACATTTTCCAAAGTCGACGGCAGATGCCAAAATTGAATTGACAGTGCTACGCCGTTATGCTAAAATGCAGGCAAGTTTAGATTCGAAAGGAGGACACTCCAAATGAAGAAGACCACCAGCCGTACCCCTATGACCATGATGGAGATGTACATGTGGACCGTATACATGTGCATGACTTGTGCTGCTTCTTTTTCCGATATGTCCTCCATCAGTTTGAATCCCTGCGCCGCCTGAACGCGGATGATTTTGGTTTTGAACCGGGAGCTCCTGTCGGAGTCTCCCGGTTTTTTATATTCCGGATAACTCATTGTCAGATCAGAGGTAATTATTATGCAAAAGCTGTTTAATGCGCTGCTTCGTGCGAACTTTCGCTTTGGCCGAATGTGATGGGGGTCGCATCTGCCATAGCCTAATGATAAATTATTAATAAAATTAAAACTACAAGGAGAAGAATACCATGAAAAAGACAGTTTCCCTTATCCTGGTCATCGCCCTGACCCTTACCATCGCCCTTTGCTTCACTGCCTGCGGCAGCTCCAAGGGCGTTACCATCGCCATCCCCAACGACACCACTAACGAAGCCCGTGCCCTGCTCCTGCTGGAGGACCTGGGCTATATCACCCTTAAAGAGGGCGCCGGTATCACCGCCACCCCCATCGACATCGCCGAAAACCCCCACAACATCCAGTTCAACGAGGTCGAAGCCGCTCAGCTGCCTAACGTTCTTAAGGACGTTGACTATGCTATCATCAACTCAAACTATGCTATCGATGCCGGACTGAACCCTGTTGAAGATTCTCTGGCTATCGAAGGCTCCGCCTCCGCTTATGGCAACATTCTGGCCGTTAAGGAAGGCAACGAAAACAGCGACCTTATCAGAGCTCTGGTGGCCGCTCTTGAGAGCCAGCAGGTAGTCGACTTTATCGGCACCGAGTACGGCGGCGCTGTTGTCTCCGTGGTTGAAAACCCCACCGACGGCTATGACCCCGATCTTGACTATGCCGCTCTGGAAGGCCAGACCGTTTCCGTCGCCGCCTCTCCCGCTCCCCACGCCGAGATCCTTGTTATCGCTCAGGATATCCTGGCCGCCAAAGGCATTGAGCTTAAGATAGTCGAGTTCACCGATTACGTCCAGCCCAACAATGTGGTCGAAAGCGGCGAGATTGACGCCAACTACTTCCAGCACGTTCCTTATCTTGACGATTTCAACGCCGAGAACGGCACCCACATCGTGACCGCTTCTGTTGTTCATGTTGAACCCATGGGCCTCTATGGCGGCAAGCAGACCACTCTCGACTCCATTAAATAATTAAGCCTTATCTTATTATCTGGCAGCTGCCGCGGGGATAAACCTTCGCGGCAGTTGCCGCACGCCGGAGGTCAATAATGATATCACTTAAAAACCTGTCAAAAACCTACCGAACCGCCAGCGGCCAGGTAGAAGCGCTGAAAAACGTCTCCCTGGAGATTGCCGATGGGGACATTTTCGGTATCATAGGAATGTCTGGCGCAGGCAAAAGTACCCTGGTCAGATGCATCAATATGCTCGAACGCCCCACTGACGGCACGGTGGAGATCAACGGGCGGGACCTTGGTACCCTCAGCGAAGCTCAGCTCCGGGGCATCCGCCGGGAGATAACCATGATATTCCAGGGCTTCAATCTGCTTATGCAGCGAAACTGCCTTGACAACGTCTGCTTCCCCCTGCGGTTGGCGGGGGTCAAAAAGTCCGAAGCCCAAAAGCGGGCTCAGGAGCTGCTTGATCTGGTGGGCCTGGGAGATAAGGCAAAGGCGTATCCGGCTCAGCTTTCCGGCGGCCAGCAGCAGCGGGTGGCTATCGCCCGGGCTCTGGCTACTGACCCAAAGGTCCTGCTGTGCGACGAGGCGACCAGCGCCCTTGACCCCAACACCACCTATTCCATCCTTGAGCTTATCCGCAGCATTAACGAAAAAATGGGCATAACCGTGGTCATCATAACCCACCAGATGAACGTTGTTGAAAGCATTTGCAGGCACGTTGCCATTTTGGACGACGGAGTTGTGGTGGAGCAGGGCGAGGTAGGCGAGGTTTTTGCCCATCCCAGGTCTGCCGCCGCCAGAAGCCTTGTTTTCCCCGAGGCCGAAAACATACCCTCCACCATTGCCGGCGGCACCCAGAAGGTCATCAGAGTCGTGTTCAACGGCGCGGTCGCCGCGGGAAAACCCATGATCGCTCAGATGGCTATGGAAGAAGGGATAGAGGCCAATATTGCCTATGCCTCCACCAGAGGTATCGACGGCAAGGCCTATGGCTCAATGCTGCTGAGCCTGCCCGATGCCGACAGCGCCCGCCGGGCCATGGATTATCTGACCCGGACCGATGACATTGTTGTTCAGGAGGTCGAGTTTTAATGTTCAGTGATCTGTTTTCTCAGGAAACCCTCAGCGAAGCCTGGCTTATTATCCAGTCCCAGTTCCCACTGGCCATATGGGAAACCGTTTATGTGACCGTGCTGGCCACAGCCTTTGCCATCGTAATTGGCCTGCCTCTGGGGGTCCTGCTGGTGGTGGGCGAAAAGGGCAATATCCTCCCCCTGCCCGGATGGTTTATGCGGGGGCTGAACGTTGTGATAAACCTGCTGCGTTCCGTTCCGTTTTTGATACTTATGATACTGGTGTTCCCCCTGACCCGCCTTATTGTCGGCACCGTGGTCGGCACCACCGCGTCTATCGTCCCCCTTGTTATTGCGGCGTTCCCCTTTGTGGCCAGACTGGCCGAAGGCAGTCTCCGGGAGGTAAACCCCAATACTATCGAGATGGCCCAGAGCATGGGCGCGTCGCCCTTCCAGATAATCGTTAAGGTCCTGATACCCGAAAGCGTACCTTCCCTTATCTCCAATGCCACCATCGCCATAACCACCATTTTGGGTTATTCCGCCATGAGCGGCATTATCGGCGGCGGCGGCCTGGGCAAGATAGCCATCAACTATGGTTATTACCGGTATCAGTACCTTATCATGTTCCTGGCGGTTATCCTGCTTATCGTTCTGGTGCAGGTTTTCCAGAGCGTTGGCACCAGACTGGCGGTCAAAACCGACAAACGCCTGAAGAATCAGGAATAACCGGGAAGCTAAACGTTAGATAACAGATAGCCCCCCGCCTGTCACTGCTAGGAGCGCAGTACCACTTTTGTCATTGCGAGGCGGCTTGCCGCCGTGGCAATCTCACCGGTTGCGGATTTGAGCTGTTGCACCATACGCACAAAGTTGCGTAACCACCCGTAGGGGCTGGCGTCCTCGACAGCCCGGAAAATCGCACCGCGATTTTCATTCGTGCCATCGGCACGAAAATGTAGGAAATCGCCGCGCAGTTGCGTCAAGCGTATAGCGTCGCATTACGCACCCGTAGGAGTCGCAAAAAATTGCGAAGCAATTTTTCGGACGTCAAGGCTCTGCCTTGACGTTAGCGTCCCTCGACGACCCGTGCGTTGCGAAACCGAAAAGTACCCTGCAAGGGTACAACCTGGGTTGCCGCCGGCGGGGGACCTTTCTGTCACTGAACAGAAAAGTACCCAAAAGAGTCAGCTTAAGGGCTGCGCCCTTAAGAATCTGCCCGCTTTAGAAGGAATAGTCACACTCGTTCTATGCCCGGCCTACAGGCGGCCTACTGATTACCTTCTCGAACCTTGTACTCCATAGGTGTCGCTCCCCGCGAGTTTTTGCGAAAACTTGCGTAGTGCGCCCCTAATCCCTAAATCCCAAATCCTAACCCCTGCTATGAGATTGCCACGTCGCTGCGCTCCTCGCAATGACAGTTCTACCCAAGTTTTCGCAAAAATCTCGCGGGGTGCGCCCCTAATCCCTAAATCCTAAATCCTAACCCCTGCTATGAGATTGCCACGTCGCTGCGCTCCTCGCAATGACAGTTCTACCCAAGTTTTCGCAAAAATCTCGCGGGGTGCGCCCCTAATCCCTAAATCCTAAATCCTAACCCCTGCTATGAGATTGCCACGTCGCTG
>CAYLKH010000079.1:0-8468 GCA_964384255.1 uncultured Oscillospiraceae bacterium
CAATCTCATAGCAGGGGTCAGGATTTAGGATTTAGGGATTAGGGGCGCGGCCCGCCTGTCATTGCGAGGAGCGAAGCGACGTGGCAATCTCACCGGTTGCGGATTTGAGTTGTTGTTTCAAGCGAACAACGTTGCATTACGCACCCGTAGGGGCTGGCGTCCTCGACAGCCCGGAAAATCGCTCCGCGATTTTCGTTCGCGCCAAAGGCACGAAAGTGTGGGAAACCGCCACGCAGTTGCGTCAAGCGTACAACCTTGCGTTTTGCGCCGTAGGGGCTGCAAAAAATTGCGAAGCAATTTTCGGACGTCAAGGCACTGCCTTGACGTTAGCGTCACTCGACATCCCGCCTGGTTGCGTTACAGGAAAGCCAGGAATAAGGGGCAACGGGTGAGATTGCCACGTCGCTGCGCTCCTCGCAATGACATAGGGAGGGCAAGCCTCCTCGCAATGACAAAAGGGGTACTGCGCTCCTCGCAATGACAGGCGGGGTGCGTCACCTATGGAGTACAAGGTTCGAGAAGGTAATCGGTAGGCCGCCTGTAGGCCGGGCATAGAACGAGTGTGACTATTCCTTCTAAAGCGGGCAGATTCTTAAGGGCGCAGCCCTTAAGCTGATTCTTTTGGGTACTTTTCTGTTCAGTGACAGAAAAGTACCCCGCCGGAGGCAATAATATGTTTTACTCAAATGGTGTGCAAATTCTTACATGAATCCCCCAGAAATATTCGCCTACGGCATGAATATTTCGACCCAAAAGTTTTCACGGCGAACTTCTGTCGCCGTGAAAACTTCGGACGTTTGGCGAAGCCAAACGTTGCCCTTCTAGCAAGGGGGGCTTTCGTTTGACCCAACAGCTCAAATCCACAACGCTCGGGCTGTCGAGTGACGCTAACGTCAAGGCAGGGCCTTGACGTCCGAAAATTGCTTCGCAATTTTTTGCAGCCCCTACGGCGCTCTACCCAAGTTTTCGCAAAAACTTGCGGGCCGCGCCCCTAATCCCTAAATCCTAAATCCTGACCCCTGCTATGAGATTGCCACGTCGGCCTTCGGCCTCCTCGCAATGACAAAAGGGGTACTTCACTCCTCGCAATGACAGGCGGGGAGCGTCACTGGCCTCAATATTATCCCTTAAAAATAATAGGGGAAGCTGGGGAGACTTACGCCGATGGAGTTAAGCTTGTTTATGGGGTTAAGTATCTCCTCGCACCGGGTTATGCGGCCCAGATCATCGAACCGGAGAATATACCAGTAGCGGTTGCGGTAATGGCTGTTGGGAGCGTTGTTGCCTATCCAGTCGGTCACGCCGGTACACATATATTCGCAGAAATATACTCCGGGATCGTCGGTAGGATGGATGATGCCCCGGCTGTCGAAATCGATGACAGGACAGCTGAGAACGGTCCATGCCTCTACCCGGGGCATAAGCTCCTCGGGATATTCCTCGGCCATCTCGGGGGGCAGGAACCATACGGCAGATGTGTGATCGGGAGCAAAGAAAGTCTCGTTTTCCGAAACGGTCCAGTGGTCAGCCTTCATAAATGCGTTGAGATTTGAGCTGATGCGGGCCTGTACAGCCTCCGGCTCAGCAGAAAGCCCGGGGGCTTCCTCAGCAGCCGGAGCCTCAACTGCGGCAAGATATTCGTCGATGCGGGGGTCATAAAGGTCCATGCGGAAAACGGGTATATCCGCGCCGACAGCTTCCAGCCATTTCAGTGGATCGGTCAGCTCACGGAGCCGGACAAGCTTCCCGTCCCTGAACACCAGACAGTTGAATCTTCTGGAACTGAATTTCCCTTCTTTCCCAGCCCAAAAGGTGTCAAATTCCACCTGGCTCACAGCCCAGAATTCGTTCCCGCTTTTGGTGCCGTACAGCTCAATGAGCTGGCTCCGGAAATTGCTTACGGTCCGGCTCATCCAGCGGCGATAACAATCGGTATCAAAGCTGTCCATATTCTGGGGCATTCCCGGGGGCGCATTGGGAAAGTCCAATGTAAGCTCCGGGTCCATCATGGGGTCAAAGCTGTTTTCCCACCAGGGATTTTTGAGCAAAAGCTCTGCGGTTTTGCGGTTTTGTTCTTTCATTTTCGATTCTCCTTCATTCAGGGGGCGGGTCGAGGTTTCAGGTTAACATAATACCTAACGCGGCCCATCAATACTAACTGAACTGATTATACATTTGCTGTCGATTGTTGTCAATGTGGGCGCTTATGTGGTTGAAAGCCCGGGCAAAATATAATATAATTTTCACGAAAGAAAAAGAAAAGGAAGATATGCCATGACGACTGAATTCACCAACCTTCTGTCCCCATATACCATCGGGACAAAAACCTTTAAAAACCGCATACTGGCGGCTCCTCACGGCACTCTCCACGAAAACGACGGGGGCTATATGCACCAGGATTATCTCGATTACTGCCAGGTTCTTATGGACGGGGGAGTGGCCCGTATAAGCACCCTTGACAATCCTGTTGACCCGGTTTATGGGGGCAGGGGAGGAGCCAGAAGATTCAGCTTTTTTGACGAACCCATGTCTGTAGACCTGCTGGAATCGGTAAAACAGTATAACCGCATGGCTCACGCCCGGGGAGTGTTGACCATGATCGAACTTTCCCACGGCGGCAAAAGCAACGGCGCAGAGCCGGGATACGAACATATGATGACCGCCGACTGCGCTCTGGCGGTATCTGCCGATCCTCCCGGACCCAAAATGGAGCCTGTACCCGGTATGCCGCCTATGATCGAGCTGCCCCAGCGGGTCATGACCCGGCAGGATATTGAAGACATTGCGGACCAGTTTGCCCGCTGCGCCGCAAATGTGAAAGAATGCGGATGTGACGGCGTGGTGGTCCATGGAGGACACGGCCAGCTGTTTACCCAGTTCCTGTCCGCTACCTCAAACCGCAGAACGGACGAATTCGGCGGCAGTCTGGAAAACCGGGCAAGAGCGCCCATGATGATACTCCGACGCATCAGGCAGCGCTGCGGCGACGATTTTATAATCGAGCTTCGGGTCAGCGCCATTTCTCAGGGGGATATGGAGATCACCCTGGACGAAACCATAGAGTTTGCGAAGATGGTAGACGGACTGGTGGATATTTTCCACGTTTCCTCCTCGGTGGGTACTATCCCCACCTCCGCATACCACTCTGGCCTGAATGTGGAATACGCTGCCGAGATCAAAAAGCACGTAAATATGGCTGTGGCCGTGGTGGGAGCCATCAATGATCCCCAAATGGCCGAGGATATAATCGCTCAGGGTAAGGCTGACTTTGTCTGCTCCGGCCGTCAGCTTCATCTTTCCGACCCCCATTGGCCCCGTAAGGTCATGGAGGGCCATCCGGAAATGATAAATACCTGCCTGCGCTGCTCCACGGGCTGCACCGGCGACTTCCTTTGCCGGGTCAATCCGGTAGTTCAGCTTAAGCTGCCCACCGATCTGGAGGTCAGGCCGTCAACCAGACCCTGTAAGGTGGTGGTCATCGGCGGCGGTATCGCCGGCATGAAGGCCGCTGAGACTGCGGCGCTGCGGGGTCACCGGGTGGTCCTGTTTGAAAAAAGCTCTACCCTCGGCGGCACCTGCCGATTCGCCGACTGGGACGAAAGCAAAACCGATACAAAACTGTTTAGAGATAATATGGCCGCCAGAATGGAAACTCTGGGGGTGGACGTGCGCCTGTCCACCGCCGCAACGCCTGAGCTTGTGGCCGCTGAGGAGCCTGACGCGGTCATTGCCGCCCTTGGTGCAAAGCAGACCACAGAGGTGGGCGGCAAAGCCATGAACGCCATGGGAGCCTATGGCCCCGGCGAGATCAGTGGCCGTGTGGTCCTTATTGGCGGCGGCCTGACAGGGGTCGAAACCGCTCTGCATCTGCGGCGTAAGGGATGCCAGGTGACTATATTGGAAAAGGAAAACAGGCTGCTGTCCGGTCTGCTGCCGGAGGATATGGCCGACTTTTTCAAAAAATCCAAACCCGGCGGTCATTATAACCCCATGGAGGTCATTGGTCTGCTACAGCAGAACGGGGTTAACATAATTACAGGCTGCAAGGCCGTTGAGATCACTGAGGAAGGAGTCGTTGCTGAGGACGGAAGGGTCATCCCCTGCGATAGAGCTGTTACCGCCACCGGCGTTCAGCCCCTGACTGAGCAGGCAGAAAAATTCAGAGGTATCGCCCCGCTGTTTTTCAACGTTGGCGACAGCTATGAAGCCGGAACTATCCGTGAAGCGGTGTTCTCAGGATACTGGGCGGCAATGTTTTGATTTAGAGATTAGGTAACCGCTGATTAAATCCTGAACAAATTATGGCCGGATGATTTTCCGTTCTGCTGCCTGGAATCTCCTTGAAATACACCAAGTATTCCTTCGTCGATTCCAGTTGCATAGCGAAAAATCCTCTCGCCCATAATTCATCCCTGATTTAATCATCGGTTACTTAGTAGTTAGAGATTAGCGCGAGGAGTGCCTGCGGCACGATTAATAATTATGTTAAACGTTGGGGAGAGTGAATGTGTCATTGCGAGGCGGCAAAGCCGCCGTGGCAATCTCACCACTTACGTAATGCACGAATTTGTTTCAAACGCACTCACTGTGGGTCATGCCCTCTGGATCCTAAATCCTAACCCCTAAAACACAACAACACCCGGTCACTTGCAATCAAGTGGCCGGGTGTTGTTGTGTTTATCTATCCTATGGGAGCGAACTCTACCGCGATGGTGTGGTCAGCGGTGATATCGGAGAAGGTGTATTTAAGGGTGTTCGTTGCCAGAACCTGGCCGTCGACAGTGATTTTGCCGATGGTGTATCCGGTCAGAGGAACGATATTGATAGCGGCGCTGGTGCCGCTTTCCACGCTGACGGTCAGATATTTGACCACCTTGTTGCTGGTGAACTTTGCATCGTCGCAGCTTACGCCGCCGCCTTCGTTGGTGATGGCGGTGATGGTATAGGTGCTGCTGGCGGTGGTGCCCAGATCGTAGCAGGAGTGGAGCTTGCAGCCGTGCTTGCCGCAGTTGTCGTAACGGCAGCTGTAGTGGTCACAGGTGTGGCCGCAGGTGGGAGCGTCGCCGCGATAGATCTTAACGTAGTAGGTATTGCTGTAGGATTCGGTGCGGTATGTGGGCTTCCACTGGACATAAACGGGCCTTACGCTGTTGGCGGTGAGCTGAGACTGTTCGGGCTGAGCATCGGGCTTGGCATCGGGCTTAACGTCGGGCTTCTGGTCAACAACGGGAGCCTGATATACCCACCAGGGGGAGTTGCAGATATAGTATCTGTTGGCAGATACGACTACCTTAAAGGTGTTCCAGCCCTTGTCAAGGGATACGGTGTACTGGCCGTTTTTGCCGGAAACGGCGGACCCGTTGTCAGTTACCTTAACGGAGCATCTGCCGACGGTATCCACATCGATAACAGCCTTGTCGGTGCTGCCGGAAACATAGGCGGTCAGGGTGCTGCCGTCTTTGCTGGTGCAGCAAAGACCACTGGCAGAAACGCTGACATCAGCGGTGAACCGGTCGTAATAGCAGTATCTTTCGCAGTCCCAGCTTCTTCCGCAGTCGCCGGAAGCGGCGGTGGCGAACAGGCAGCAGACAGACATTACCATAGCTACCGTAAGCAGTAGGGAGACTATTCTTTTTTTCATCGTTATACCTCCAGTTTTTCATCAATTTTGCACAGAGTTGGTATCAACTACATACTACACTATCAGGTCATATTTTGTCAAACATTATAATACATTCTACAGGTGAGGCCCATCGTAAGATGATAGGGCATCACCAATGGAAAATTATGTAACAGCTATTTGGGAGGTATTGTAATGGAACAGCAAACCATCGGCAGGAGCCTTTGGGGCAGAGCCATAGACGCCTGTTTTCTGGGCAGCGGCAGTATCCGGGTGCTGATAAACGGCGCACATCATGCCAACGAATGGATAACGTCCATGATACTCAGACGGTATTTAAAGGAAAAGGACAGCCGGAACGTCCGGCTGTGCATCGTGCCGCAGGTCAATCCCGATGGGGTTGCGCTGGTCACCGGCAAATCCACCGGGGAAGAATCTGATGCCGCCAGACATATAGCCTCAGCCTTCCCCCATATACCCTTTCCCTTCGGCTGGAAGGCGAATCTGGCCGGTGTTGACCTGAACCTGAACTATCCGGCGGGCTGGGAGCGGGCGGTAGAGATCAAGGCGGCCATGGGGGTCAGCGGCCCGGCGCCGAAGGATTATCCCGGCCCGTCACCTCTGTCAGAGCCGGAGACCCGGGCCATGGCCCGCATAACCGACAGCTTTGACCCCCATATGACCATATCGTTTCATACCCAGGGTATGGAGATATATTATAAATATCAGGGCATGGAGCCGGAATGCTCCGCAGCCATAGCCCAAAGGGCGGCAGCGGACTCGGGCTATTCCGTGGCCGATGCTCCGGCCACAGCGGGACACGGGGGATATAAGGACTGGTTTATACTTAACTGGAGACGCCCCGGCCTTACTGTCGAGGCGGGGTTCGGCGAGAACCCTCTTGAGATCGCCCAGTTTGAGGAAATTTACCAGAGCTGTCGCAGACTGATGGACGGGGCCATAGCAGAGCTTTGCCGCCAGTATTGACCTGCTGTGATAAAATGGATGTAAAATAACTGATGGCAGAAAAGAGTGATGTTATGACTGGACTACTGGTCAAAGCCTTTATCAAAGATCCCGAGAACATACTTTCCGGAACTGTCCGTTCGGCCTATGGCAAGCTGGCGGGAGCGGTGGGCATCGTATGCAACCTTATCCTGTGCCTGGCAAAGCTCACTGTGGGTCTGCTGTTTGGCAGCGTATCCATAACTGCCGACGCTGTTAACAACCTTTCCGATGCGTCGTCCTCAATAGTTACGCTCATCGGCTTCAAGCTCGGCGAAAAGCCTGCTGACAGGGACCATCCCTTTGGCCATGCCAGAATGGAATATCTGTCCGGGCTGGCCGTGGCCGTTATGATACTGGTCATCGGCGTTGAGCTGGTCAAAACCTCGGTGGATAAGATAATCCACCCGGAGCGGGTGGAATTTACCGTCGTGACCGCCGCGGTCCTGGTGATATCCATCGGCGTAAAGCTCTGGATGTCGGCCTTTAACACAAAGCTGGGAAAGAAGATATGCTCCTCCACCCTTGAGGCGACTGCCGCCGACTGCCGAAACGATGTTCTGTCCACCGGTGTCGTTCTGCTGGCGGGGATAGTATCCGCCATTCTGAACGTGGATATCGACGGCTATGCCGGTCTGGCGGTGGCGGTGTTTATAATAATCAGCGGCATCGGCATCGCCCGGGAAACTATCGACCCTATTCTGGGCGCAGCCCCCGACGAAAGCCTTGTGACCTATATCCGCCAGAAGATCGAATCCAACAGCGATATTCTGGGTATGCACGACCTGTATATCCATGATTACGGCCCCGGCAGAAGATTCGCCTCCTGTCACGTGGAGGTGGACAAAAACCTTGATCCCATGCTGGCCCACGACATGATCGACAATATCGAGCGCTGCTTTTCCGAGGAGGACCATATCCAGCTGGTGATCCATTATGACCCGGTGGTCACCGATGACGAGGAGCTGAACACCATGAAAAACGTGGTCCTCCAACGTATCCGGAGCATCGATCCCCGGCTCAGCGTCCATGATTTTCGTATGGTGCGGGGCGTTGAGCATACAAACCTTATATTCGACATGGTCATACCGTCCCAGCTTCAGAGCAAAACCGCCGAGCTGACGGCTCAGGTCAACGAGGCGGTCCAGATGGGCGATATGAAATACTACGCTGTGATAGATTTCGACCTGGATTATTATAACTGACGTAAAAATGTGAATGTCGACTTGCTTAACTGAGACAAAAATGAATGAAAAGTTGCAAAATCTGCTTCACCTGCCTGACTTTTTCAACATATTTACAACAAGAGCGGCGTGCATTTTGTGCAAAGTGACAGTT
This sequence comes from uncultured Oscillospiraceae bacterium, assembly GCA_964384255.1. Taxonomy (GTDB): domain Bacteria; phylum Bacillota; class Clostridia; order Oscillospirales; family Oscillospiraceae; genus SIG469. Next base: position 7,964 of record CAYLKH010000079.1, read on the forward strand.
TTTGCGGAACAGGAAAACTTTTACTCTGCAAGTCGTTGATTTTTATCACTCTAAAGTAGTATAATACATGCTGTAACGTAGCCGTGGACATTTGTCTTCCACAGCCCGTCACATACATACACCAAATATAAGGAGAAATCAAAATGAAGATGAGAAGAGCTGTTTCTCTCGTGCTGGCTGTTCTGATGCTGGCTGCCATGCTGGCAGGCTGCTCCGGCGGCGAAAGCAAGAACGTAATTAAAATCGGTGTTTTCGAACCCGCTTCCGGCGACAACGGCGCAGGCGGCAAGCAGGAGACTCTGGGCATCCAGTATGCCAACCAGCAAACTCCCACCGTTACTATCGGCGGCAAGGAATACACCGTCGAGCTGTCTATAGTCGATAACGAATCCTCCAACGATAAGGCCGCTACCGCTGCCAGCCAGCTGGTTTCCAACGGCTGCTCCATCATCCTTGGTTCCTATGGCTCCGGCGTTTCCATCGCCGCCAGCCCCACCTTTGAGCA
>CAYLKH010000080.1:0-8422 GCA_964384255.1 uncultured Oscillospiraceae bacterium
TCCGGACCGTACTGCTTGACCTTGGCAGGCAGCAGGGTGATATTGCCCACGTCTTCCAGAGAATATCCACAAATTTCCAGTAGCTTTTCAGCAGCTTCATAGGATTCGGGGTGAACGCCGGTGTTGTCCAGCACGTATTTGCTTTCGGGAACGCGCAGGAAGCCTGCGCACTGCTGATAGGCTTTGGGACCCAACTTGGGAACTTTCAAAAGTTGCTTGCGGGAGGTGAAAGCGCCGTTTTCTTCACGATAGGCGACGATATTTTTCGCTGTGGCGGCGGTGAGGCCGGAAACCTGCTTAAGCAGCGACGGCGACGCGGTGTTCAGGTCAACACCTACGGAGTTGACGCAGTCTTCCACCACGTTTTCAAGGCTCTGGCTCAGCCGTGCCTGGGGCATATCGTGCTGATACTGGCCGACGCCGATGGCCTTGGGGTCGATTTTGACCAGCTCTGCCAACGGGTCCTGGAGCCTGCGGGCGATAGACACGGCGCTTCGCAGGGAAACATCGTAATCCGGGAATTCCTCTGCCGCCAGCTTGGATGCGGAATAGACCGAAGCACCGGCTTCGCTGACTATCATGTAGCTTACAGGCACGTCCAGCTCACGGATAAGTTCAGCCAGGAACTGTTCGGATTCACGGGATGCGGTGCCGTTGCCCAGCGCGATGTGAGCGATATTGTGCTTTTTGATAAGCTTTTTCATCGTTGCCTTGGCTTCGGCGACCTTTTCGTGAGGCTTGGTGGGATAAATGACCCCGGTGTCCAGCACCTTGCCGGTGGCATCCACCACCGCCAGCTTGCAGCCGGTACGGAATGCCGGATCAAAGCCCAGGGTCACCTTGCCCTTGACCGGTGCGGCCATCAGCAGGGGCTTGAGGTTCAGGGCAAAGTTGGCGATAGCGGCTTCGTTGGCGGCGTCAGTCAGATTAGAGCGTATTTCCCGCTCCAGCGACGGTTGAAGCAAGCGGTCATAGCTGTCTTCAGCGGCAGTCTTGACGAATTCCCGTGCATATGATCCGCCCACCAGAACGGCCTTGAATATTTCGTCCAGTGGCCACTGACGGTCGATCTGGACAGAGACTTTGAGATATTCTTCCTTTTCGCCCCGGTTGACGGCCAGCACCTGATGGCTCTGCATTTTCGACACGGGGGCGCTGAATTCATAATACAGCCGGTAGACTGAATCTTCGTCTCTGACGGCGGCAGAAACCAGCATGGCCTTCTTCTGCATGACGGTTCTGAGCTTTTTGCGTATCTCAGCATCGTCGGAAATGGTTTCGGCAATTATGTCTGACGCACCGGCCAGGGCATCTCCTTCGGTTTCGACACCCTTTTCCGGGTCAATATATTCGGCGGCAAGCTCCATAATGTTGCCGGACTTTTCCTGGGCAAACAGCTTTTCGGCCAGGCGCTGTAGCCCCTTTTCCCGAGCGATGGAGGCACGGGTACGGCGCTCCTCATTATACGGCCGATACAGACCCTCTACCTCTGCCAGGGTCGCCGCGTTGTCGATAGCGGCGGCCAGCTCGTCAGTCAGCTTGCCCTGAGAATCGATGGATTTTTTGACCTCGTCCCGGCGAGCGGCCAGATTGCGCAGATAGCTGAGCCGGTCTTCCAGCTGACGCAGCAGAGTATCGTCCATTGTGCCGTGCATTTCCTTGCGGTAACGGGCGATGAAGGGGATGGTGTTGCCCTCGTCAATAAGGCGGATAACGTTTTCAATATGTTCTGTTTTTCTGCCCAGCTCCCGGGCAAGTATCTGTACAATAGTTTCCATGTGTAACGCTCCAATTGCTGTGTTTTATCCTGCTAATTTTATATCACAACAGCAGATTTGTCCAGCAAAAGGATAGAAACATAATTAATGGCTGAGCGCTCCTGTCAGAACGCGGGGGATGATTACCCCTGAACCGTTGGTGCTGCATTTTGCCATCCTTGCCAAAACGGGGTTTTTATAGTATTATGTTACCATGGATGAACTAAGCAGACTTCAACAATATTATGGCGACGGTCCCGGGGGAGAGCGGCCTGTGCTGGCGTCTCTGTGCCGCCGCCTTTATCGGCAGGAGATACCGGAGGTTTATCCCCCGGAGGTTTCCGCGCCGTCACCCTTTGCGGAATACTACCGCAGCGCCTTTATCCAGCTCATGGGATATAGTCTGGTGTGCCGAAGCTGGGTGCGGCCATTGGCCGATTTTATCGGCTCCCGCCGGGTGCTTGAGGTAATGTGCGGTACCGGTGCCCTGGCTAAGGCGCTGAGAGATCAGGGAGTATCGGTGATCGCCACCGACAACCAGTCATGGAAAGCGACCTTTGTCCGAAGCTGGACAGAGGTGGAAAAATGCGACGCCCTGAAAGCGGTTAAAAAATATGGCAAAGATGTGGATTTTGTCCTTATGAGCTGGCCATATCTGGACGATATGGCCTTAAAGACCCTTGGAAAAATGCGGGCGGTCAACCCGGGCTGTCGCCTTATTTACATCGGCGAGCCTGAGGGCGGCTGCACCGGGAGCGACGCTTTTTTTGACGCGGCGGTTTTGGACGGAGATGACCCCTGGCTTGAGCCTGTGCGGGCGGCCTATCCCCGGTGGGACGGATTTAACGACACGGTTTTCCTGTATAAATAATGGAACATTTTGCCGCCGGAGCCGTCATACATATGGAATAAGTAACAAGGAGAAATGACAATGAAACGAATCATGCGGGGACTTTGCCTGGCACTGTCGGTTTTTATGCTGGCAGGGCTTTGCGGTTGCGGCAAAAAGAAGGCCGCCATGCCCACGCTGAAAATAGTATATCTGGCGGGAAACGTGACCTCGACCTATGACATCCCCGGCAGGGAAAACGCCATAACCACCCGGGGAATATTCGGCGACAGCACAAAAACCTATTCCTGGGACGAGCCGTTGGAGCCTGCTGCCATTGAAGCCTCTGACAAAGACGGCTCTGTTCAGCTGGCTTTTTCCTACGGCGCCTCCGACCTGAGCGTTTATGTCAGCGACACGGCCACCGGCGAGACCCAGACCTCTACCGGCACGACCATTGAGCTTGAGGGTGGACGGGATTACAGCATAAGCGCCGCCGGCAGCTGGGCCGCGGGGAATTACATATACCAGATGGAATTCGCCTTCGATCTGATAAGCCCTGTGGAGGATGAGCCTGTTTTGGAGGAAGCTCCCGCCGAATCGCCGGAACCCGAACCGGAAACCCTGCCTGAGCCTGAGATACCCGACGAGGTCGGCGAGGTTGAAGCCCCTGAGCTTCCTGAAGAGGAAGAGGAAGATAAGCTTTTTTACAATCCTCCCGCTCTGATAGTCAGCTATAACGGCGAAACTATGAAGCCTGCTATGGGTACTACCACCTGGTCCTGCGAAAAGAACGGGATTATGAACGAATATTCCGCCGATTCAGACCACCCGATGGAATGGAAAAACCTTCGCACTGTTCAGCGGGTGTATGGGGAAGATACGGTTCAGCTGAGCTTTGAATATGAGCCTGACGAGTATACCATCACTATATGGAACGACGACCTGGTGAATACCGATGTCGAAGATCGCGAAAGCTTCTATGCCATGTTGGAGCAACAGGCCGAGGAGATCATCCTTGAGGACGGAGCATTTGAGCTGGGCGTTGGCTACAATACCGGCTATGTGGTCATGGTGGAAGCCCGATGGCTCCATGGACAGCAGGGCGACACCGGTTACTGGGGTGGCCGGACTATCTATGCTTTTGGGATATCTCCCACCAATTACTGACCTGGGTATACATACCGTTCAGGAACAGTCCGTCAGACTGTTCCTAAACGCTTTTGACGGCCGAATGGCCTGATTATCGGATTTGTACCAAAAATCATTCGGCGCTGCCTGCCATGAAAAGCTGCCTTAGCAGCTGCTGCCATATTTGCCCCACAGTCAGCCGGAGAACATCTCCTGCGGCCACAATATCTACCGTTTCCACCACCTTGCCGTTTACGGTGACTGTCATCTGGCCCAGCTTCTGGCCGACCTCCACCGGGGCCGTAACGCTGTCGGGCAGAGTTATTTCTGTCGAGACGGAGCCTTTGGCACTTTTGTCGATCAGTATGCCTCCGTTATCCTTCAACACCGGTTCAATCTCTGCCGTCTGCCCCAGCAGGACCGGTATTGGGGTCAGCCCGGTTTGGGGCTGGGGAGTGATGACAGTATAATTGGCAAAACCAAAATCCAGCAGATTTTTTGCGGTCGTGAACCGCTCGTCGCTGGAAGGCGCGTTCATCACCACTGCAATAAGCTCCATCCCCTCCCGGCTGGCCGAGGCCGAAAGGCAATATCTGGCCCGGGCGGTAAAGCCGGTTTTCAGCCCGGTGGCCCCGGAATAGTACCTGATCAGCCGGTTGGTGTTGCTAAGACCGAATTCGCCGTTTCGGACCGTGTCCATCCATATGGTGGTAAAGCGCTTTATATCCTCGTGGGACAGAAGTTCCCGGGACATGATGGCGATGTCATAGGCAGAGGTCAGATGTTCGGACTGCTCCAGCGTGGTGTCCAGCCCCGTGCAGTTGACAAAGCTGGTGTCGTTCATACCCAGCTCATGAGCGCGCTGATTCATCAGGGCCACAAAGGCTTCCTCGCTTCCGCACAGGTGTTCGGCCAGTGCAACAGCGCCGTCATTGGCCGAGGAGACCACCACCGCCTTGAGTATGTCCTCAAGAGGCATCTGCTCGCCCTCTTCAAGATATATCTGAGAGCCGCCCATGGATGCGGCGTGCTGACTGGCGGTGACGGTATCTTCCAGAGATATGGTTCCGGCGTCAATGGCTTCCATAATGAGCAGCAGTGTCATCACCTTGGTCACGCTGGCGGGCGCCAGCCTTTCATGGGGATTCAGTTCATAAAGCACGGTTCCGGTCTCCTGATCCATCAGTATGGCCGAGGGCGCCTGAACTACCGGTTCGCCGGTAACGGCTGCTGCCGGAATGGAAAAAATGATGCAAAGTGCAGCCAGGATCGCAAAGCTCCTTTTCATAAAAACATCCTTTCGGGACATGGTTTTGATTGAACTTATGCGGCAGTCGGCCAGCTTATTCCTGTTACGGCCCGTTCCGTTGCGGCAGCTTTCTGCATTTGTCTACAGTCTTACACTAAACAACTATATATTTGACAAGACAGCAATGTGATGATATAATTAAAAAAATTTAAACAAAATGTGAACAGGAGGAGAGTCCATGCAGTATAAAAAAAGATTTGGCGACAGACCTGACGGTCGCAAGCTGCGCTCCCTTACCCCAATGACCCTGGTCACTCCCTACATAATGAAGACCCGTGTTACAGCGGCTAATATGATACGCGACAGCATCGACGTTGAACCCATGGAACAGTATATCCGGGAAAAACGGAGCCAGGGCATGAAGAACTTTGGCGTTATGCACGTTTTGATAGCCGCCTATGTAAGAGCCTGTTCTCAGATGCCGTATATTAACCGGTTTGTCAGCGGTCAGCGGGTGTTTTCCAGAGAAAAGGTCATTATCAACATGGTCATCAAAAAGGACATGAACCGCGAATCCCCCGATACCTGCATGAAATACATTTTTGAACCCGATGCCACCGCCGAAGAGGTATACACCCAGATCCAAAACGCTATCGAAGCATATCGAAGCAGGGAGGACGAAAGCGCCTTTGACAAGCTGGCGGGAGCCTTGAATTATATCCCCGGGCTGGTGCTGAAATTTCTGGTATGGTTTTTGAACCTGCTTGATTATTTTGGCCTGCTTCCCATGTTCCTTATCAACCTCAGCCCATTTCACGGCTCTATGTTTATCACCTCCATGGGTTCTCTGGGTATACCACCTATTTTCCACCATCTTTATGATTTTGGCAATGTGCCGGTTTTCCTGGCATTCGGGGCCAAACGCAGAGCCTATGAGGCAGATAAGGACGGCAACGTGATAACAAAGCGGTATCTGGATTATACCTATGTTCTTGACGAACGCATTTGCGACGGCTATTGCTATGCGTCTGCCCTTAAGCTTATGCGCTCCCTTTATAAAAACCCCTGGCAGCTGGATCAGCGGCCTGACCAGGTGGTCCAGGATGTATATTGAAAAGCAAAATGGATGTACAAAGTTCGTTTCGAACTTTGTACATCCATTTTTAGGGGTTAGGATTAAGGGATCAGGGGTCAGTGAGAGGAGCGTCTGCGGCACGATTTGAATTATTAAAGTCGTGGGGCAGTATCTTGTAAACAAACGACCTATCCTGTGCGGAAACTAAATTATTGATTCTTAACAACTAATCCCTATTTAACCAGCGAACGCTTTTTCCATCTGCCGGAGAAGAAGTAGTACGCACAGATGACACCTGCGCCGAAGGGGGCGATAGCTCCGCCCAGGAACACGCCGATGATGCCCATATCCAGCACGATGGCAAACAGATAGCTCAGGCCAACCCGCAGCACCACGCCGTCGAAGGCGACGCTGATAAGAGCCAGCATGGAATAGCCAACGCCGTTGGCGATGGAACCGTAACCATCCAGCAGGCAGTGGGCAATATAGGTGAAGGACATGAATCGCAGATAGAGGATGCCGATCTCGATAACGCCGGGGTCAGAATTGAACAGGCTTACCAGCTGGCCGGGGATAAGCTGAGTTATAACGAACAGCACGCCTTCGATAATGAGCAGCATACCCACAGTCCAGTTGACGGTGGAACGGGCCCGGTCGATATTCCCGGCACCTACGTTCTGGCCGACCATGGTGGATGCGGCGGAGGAAAACGCATAGATGGGAATGGTGGCAAAGGAGGTTATTTTGCCGCCAACGCCATAGGCTGCCGAAGCAGTTACGCCGAAGCCGTTGACGATAGATGTGACGAACATCATGGATATCATAAGTACGCTGAACTGGAGAGCCAGGGGGACTCCGACTTTAAGTATCATCTTCAGCCGTTTGCCGACGATTTTGAAGCTTTTGAGAGCGAAGTCGAACACAAAGCCTTCCTTTCGGCGCAACAGATAAACCAGCGAGCAGGCAAAGCTGACACCCTGAGAAAGGGCGGTGGCCGCTGCGGCACCGCCTGCGCCCCAGTCCAGAGGGCCGACAAAAATAATGTCCAGAACGATGTTGACAACAGAGGCTATTCCCACGAAGATCATGGGACGGGTGGAATCGCCCATGCCACGGAGGACAGCGCAAACGGCATTGTAGCCAAAAATGCAGATGGTGCCGATGGAGCAGACGATGAAATAATTCCTGGCTTCGGTATAAGCTTCCGCAGGAGTATTCATCAAACCCAGCAGAGGATCGGCCACAAAAATGCATACTATGGGGATGATTATGGACATTATAAACATGGAGGTAAACATGGTGCCGATGGTTTCCTTCTGACCGTCACGGTCGCCAGCACCCTGATACTGAGCCAGAATTATCTGACCGCCCATGGAAAGTCCGGTGCCAAGGGTGGTGAATAAACTGGTAATGGTGGATGCGGTGGAAACACCCGACAGGCCGATACTGCCCATAAGCTGGCCAACAACGACCATGTCTACCAGACTGTACACGCTTTGCAGCAGATTGGCTATGAGGAAGGGGACGGAAAAACGGAGCAGCAGCTTCGGTATGCTGCCGGAGGTGAGGTCAAGGGTCGCGGATTTGTTCATAGATAGTTGCCTTTCGATATTACGTAGTCTAATTATTTTGCCAAAGCTGATTATAATCTAATGAAAAACGATTTGCAAGTCCCGGTTTCAACCTTTTCGACATCTTGGCGATGATTTTCAAATAAAGATCCCGAAAACAGCACACGCCCCGGACGATTGTCCGGGGCGGGCCTGAAGAAAATATTGAAAAGAAAATAAAAGGAAGTACGAAGAAATGAGCAGTGTTATTAACTGTCATGAATTATAACAGACAAAATTCATTTTGACAATTGGCTTAATTGACGTATTTTCCAATTAAACGCATGGGTTTTTGTGCAAGATGAATAACTTTTGTAGCTGTTGCACAAATTATAACATGTTCAGTTGTTGATGTGACGAAAACGACCGGCAAAACACGAATTTTAAAATTCATTTGCAAAAAGGGCTTTACTTTCAAAGAAGGCTGTGATAAAATTGTAAGGCTTTAGCATAGCATGGCCCCATGGCCTTGCCGGAGGATAACGCCGCTTTGCGGCATTCACCAGCCCCGGCTCAGCATGAGGGTAATAACTTTTGAAAGGTGAAAACTATTATGATGCTTAAAGACGAAAAGACTGCCATTATTGAGCAGAACCGCCTCCACGAAACCGACACCGGTTCTCCCGAGGTCCAGATCGCTATCCTTACCACCCGCATCAACCAGCTGACCGAGCATCTTCGTGTCCACAAACACGACAACCACAGCCGCCGTGGTCTGCTGAAAATGGTCGGCAAGCGCCGCAACCTCCTTGACTACCTTGCCAAGAAGGA
>CAYLKH010000081.1:0-7948 GCA_964384255.1 uncultured Oscillospiraceae bacterium
ATGAGCGAAAAATGAGCTTTGCCGTGATGCTGTTCAGCTTTGCGGAGGTGGTCATTCATCTGCTGGGAGCAACATCTTCCCGTGCATTGCTTTTGGAAAACGGAGTCTATTCACCGTTCTACACGCCGGGACTGCTGACAGCACTTGTCTGTTGGCTGCCTTTGGGGATTGCCTATATCGTGTATTTTGTGAAGAACCATATCAAAAAATGGGATGTGATCGGCGGTTTGGCAATTTTGGCAGTATTGAGCGTCCTGCTCATCACTTTGCCTGAGAGCCTGCTTAAAAGTGAAGATACTCCCTATGTGTATGACAATGCCGGTTGGTATGAGCAGTTTATCGACGAAAACGGGGCAATCATTGACCATAGGCAGGAGTAATGCGGCATGAACAGATAATTTTAGACTTTCTAAAAGAGCCGCTGTCCAGTGAAAAACTAAAACTGTTACCCTCGCTCCTTACAGCCTTGCATGAGGATACCTGTTTATGCAAGGTTGTCTAATTTATGGTTTCCAAAAGGGAATAGCTGCAATATAACATCGAATTGGTGGAAAAAATCGGCTGTGGTATAATGGTAGCTAACAAACAATGTGTACGAAAGGAAGTTAACAATGAGCGATATTCTTCGTTTCCCGATGGATGATTATACCATGGCCGTTTCTGAAACTGTTACAAAGGATGGCCCGGTCAGGGTCGATTACCGCAAATACGAGCATTTGCAGTATGTGACCGCCCCTGTTGATGCCGATTATCAGAGCCTTGATGTATGGGTACCTGTTGCTATCAACGGCAAACCCTATGATGCGTCTAATGCGCCTGTATTCTTCGTCATTGGCGTAGGCGGATATATGTCTGCCCGTAACAGGGGTGGCGGCTTCCCTGGCGGCGGACCTGGCGGCCCCGGTGGCCCTCCGGGTGGTCCCGGTGGTCCCGAAGGCGGCCCCGGTGGCCCTCCGGGCGGACTTGGTGGCCCGGGTGGACCCGGCGGCGCGAACAAGGCCAACGGCGGCGGCTATCTGGGCCTTGGAGGCGAAGCCGGTGTCGGTGATAACAAGGCTCTTGCTCTGGCTTATGGTTTTGTGGTGGTCCAGCCCGGTTGCCGGGGACGGGACAACGAGTGGCCCGATGGGGATCCCAGAGGCGCTGACGGAAAGTATTATGGCAAGGCTCCTGCCGCTATGGTAGACCTGAAAGCCGCTGTCCGTTACCTTCGCCACAACCGGGGCGTTATGCCCGGTGACCCTGAGAAGATATTCTCCACCGGCGGCAGCGCCGGCGGCGCGCTGTCCTGCCTGCTGGCTGCATCCGGCAACAGCGACCTTTACGCCCCTTATCTCGAAGCCATCGGCGCCGCTGACGAGCGTGATGATATTTGCGGAAGCGCTTCTTACAGCGCCATTACCGACCTTGAACACGCCGACGCCGCTTATGAATGGGAATATGGCAAAATACCCTCTGCCGGTAATCAGGGCGGCCCCATGGGCTTTATCCCTGCCGGACTGGTGGACCAGGATTTGTCCGGCCAGCTGTCTGACCTGTTCCTGAAATATCAGGACGAGCTGGCTCTGGAGGGCATGGGCGGCTATGGCCCGGTCACCTCGGAAAACGCGGCGGATTATATTCTCAAAACCTTCCTTATCCCCGCTGCCAACAGGGCTTTCTTCGAATCCACCAAAGAGCAGCAGGATAAATATCTGGCTGAGAATCCCTGGTTCACCTTCGACGGAACCACCACCAGCTTTACCTGGGAAGATTTTGTCACCCATTGCGGACGACTCAAGGGACTGCCCGCCTTCGACGATTTTAACAAGGCTATGGCAGAACCTGTTCTGTTCGGCACCGCGACTGAAAACTCCCGTCATTTCACTCAGTTCAGCCTGCTCAACGATCCCGCTGAGACCGTTACCCAGCTGTCTGACGATTTGAAGGTCGTCATCAATATGATGAACCCCATGTACTATATCCGCAGCAACAACCCCGGATGCGCACCGCACTGGTGGATACGCCACGGTGCCTGCGATAAGGACACCTCTTTGCCGGTCATTACCAACATGGCTACCGCTCTTGCTGCCATAGGCAAGGATGTCAACGCCCGCCTTATCTGGGACGGCGGCCACTGCGCCGACGACGATACCGAGGGCTTTATGCTCTGGATAAAGGCTATCTGCGGTTAAGCATGGCTGATATACTTCCCGGGGAACAGAACCGATTCCCCGGGAAATGCTGATAAAATTTATATAAGGAAGATGAAAAATGAAAAAAATCCTAAGCATTGTTTCTCTGCTGCTGGTGCTGTGTATGCTGGCAGCCTGCGGAGCCGAAGAAACCGCTGTTGAAAGCGAGCCTGCTCAGTCCGAGCCTGCGGCTGCTTCGGAAACTGTTTCCCCTGAAACCGGGGCGGAAGCCCAGCCTGCGGAAGCCGAACCCGAAACGGCAGAAGAACCGGCTGCTGAAGGCGCGGTAGATAATATCACCTATCCTCTGGATGTGGAGGATAATGTTATCACCTTCTATCAGGCGCTGGGTCAGGGCATTGCTTCCCAGCTGGAAAGCTACAACGGCTCTTACATCGACCAGAGCGTCGAAGCGGCCACCGGTATCGATATGCAATTTACCGAGGTCAGCGACTCTGTTATCAGCGAACGCTATAACCTTATGATAGCTGCCGGAGAATATACCGATGTCATTACCTGCGACCAGTATTATTCCGGCGGCACAGCTCAGGCCTTTGCCGACGAGGTAATAATCGACCTGACCGACCTGGTTTTTGAAAACTGCCCCAGCTATTATAACGCCCTTTATAACACTAACGAAGCGTCTGTCTGCAAGGTCACCAGTGAAGGCAGGATCCTGGCCATCTATTCCGTCAAGGACAGGCTGTATACCGACTCCGGCGAAATGACCCGTGGGGACTGGCTGGAAGAGCTGGGCATGGTAGTTCCCAAAACTCTCGACCAGCTGACAGAGGTGTTCTATGCCTTCAAAACCACCTATGGCTGCAACTACACCGTAAAGTGCGACAGCAGCGGCGTCCTCGATTTTGTGGGTGCTTTTGACACAGTGCTGGCGTCTCTGTCCGGCACCGACGTTTCCGTCTTTGTACAGGATGACAAGGTACTCAGCGGCTATACCTCCGACGGTTACCGTGATTACGTCCAGTGGTTCAGCGGACTGTATGCCGACGGCATCATCCATCCCGATTTCTATACCACCACTCTGTTCCCCGATGTGTTCAATGGTCTTGTAGGCTCCGGCGATATGGGCTTCTGGAACTCCATGGCCGACGGTCTTGCCAATATCTATGCCTATGCCGAGGACCCCGATTTCCAGCAGGTCCCCATGGGTAAGATAATGATGAACGAGGGCGACGTTTATACCTTCGAAAGCGAAGAGCTTTATGCCGGTGGCAACCAGAGCGCCGGTTATGCCATCACCTGCGACTGCGAAGACCCCCAGCTGGTGCTTCAATTCTTCAATTATTTCTTCACCGATGCCGGTTCAAAGCTGCGCAACTATGGCGTTGAAGGGGAGACTTATACTGTCGGTCCCGACGGTACCATTTCCTACACCGCCCTTATCACCGATAACGAGCTGGGCATGGCCATGAATAACGCCCTTAATTTCTATACCTGCGTTCAGGTTTGCCCCGGCTTTACTGAGGCTGATTCCCTCTGGGCCTGCTATAACGACGAAGCCCTAGCGGCGATGGAAGTCTGGCTGCCCACCGGCAACTGCGATTCCACCTATCCCGTGGGCGCAGAACTGAACACCGAAGAAACCGATTCCATCTCCAATCAGGTGTCCGATATCACCTCTGCCGCCAGCGAATATATCCTCAAGTTTATGACTGGCAGCGAACCGCTGACCGACGAAGCCTGGAACGCATATATTCAGGAACTGGACGTTCTCGGACTGTCCGATGTTCTGGCAGTTTATCAAAACGCCTATGACGAATATCTTGCCGGAGAAAGATAACGCCAATGATCCACAGCGAGGCCGCAAAAGCCCAACTCGGGCTTTTGCGGCCATGTTTTTGAATGATTTTTAATAAAATCGCCTGTCTTCACATAAAATTCATAAAAGATAAGTTGCACAAAATTCATTGTGTACATATGGTGAAGTTGGTGATTTTATGCAATAGGGTCATAAGATGGATAAAAATGAACAGACATCAAAAGTTGTCAAATTTCTAATAATTATGCAAAATGACGGAAAAACAATGTCAAAAAATAAACAATAACGTTCAGCGTCCTAAATAATGCCACGTAAAATATGCAGAATAAACAATTAAATTGTGCAGTATCCCAACTATTACATACTATTGTACAAAAAAATAGCAAAAATTTATAAGAAATTACTTGTAAAATGACTAAAGTATGTTATAATCAACTAAGGCGAATCATTGAGAAGGGTTTGCCAGAGGCGGCCCCTGAGAAAGGCCAGCCGAATGTGCCGTCCGAGTCGGAAAAGACGCATTCGTGTCATCCAATCACCTTCCGCGTTTTCAATGACCGGCGATGCAGAACTGTGTTGATCATAACACAAACTTTGTATTCTTACAACGGAAAGGAGAGAATGCCCCTTACGTAACGGAAGCGGGTTAATGTCTAATGCAGCGCAACGCTGCATCGAATAATGCAGCGAATGGCTTCGTTACGCATCAACTTTTTGCTAATTGATACTGAATTGGTTTTGTTTACAATTCCGGGCAGTATTGCCCAGCGGCCTTTAGCCGCATCGTAAGAGCATTCTTTTTTCTCGTGGAGTCCGGCTCCGGCCGTGGCTTTTGAGAACGTGGGAAATGTATGGATGCAACACCTAGTTATGTTTGAAAAGGAGAATCGGCATGCGATGGATTGATTTTAAGCGTGATTTCCGCATGAACAAGGGCCTCTATGCGCTCATCGTGCCAATCATCATCTATATCTTTATCTTTAACTACCTGCCTATGGGCGGTATCATCATGTGCTTCGAGAGATTCTCGCCCAAGAACGGCGTCTTCTTCTCGGAATGGGTCGGCCTGAAGCATTTTATTGACTTCTTCAGTACATATTACTTCTGGCGTCTCATGCGCAACACTCTGCTGCTGAGTATCTATGGTCTGCTGTGGGGCTATCCCGCACCCATCATCTATGCTCTGCTGCTGAACGAACTCGAAAACGAATACTTCAAAAAGGCTGTTCAGGTCATCAGCTATATGCCTAACTTCATCTCCACAGTCGTTATTTGCGGTATCATCATCGACTTCGTTTCCTCCGACGGCCTTATCACCGATATGCTGGTCGCCATCGGCTTCCTCGAAAGCGGCAAGAACCTGTTGTCGGTTTCCGGCTATTTCCGTACCATCATGATTGCCTCTGACTTGTGGCAGCAGGTTGGATTCGGCTCCATCCTGTTCCTCGCAACTCTGACCGGTATCGATCAGGAGCTGTACGAAGCTGCTCTGATCGACGGCGCCGGCAGATGGAAACAGACTCTCCATGTTACCATCCCCGGTCTGATGCCCGTTATCACCATTATGCTGATCCAGCGTGTTGGCGGCCTGCTGGGTACCAACATGGAAAAGATCATCCTTCTGTACAACCCCCTGATCTACGAAACCGCAGATACTATCGGTTCATTCGTTTACAGAAAAGGTCTCCAGGAAGCAAACTACGGCTACAGCTCTGCTGTCGGTATGTTTAACTCCATCGTTGGCCTGATCCTTCTCTGTATCGCCAACGGTATCGCCCGTAAGTACGGCGAGACCAGCCTGTTTTAATAGAAAGGATGGTCTGAGGTATGAAATCATTTATTATCAAAACTCCTGCAAGACGGGTTTTCGAAGTATTCAACTACGTATTTCTTGTTTGCTTCGCTCTTGTTTGTCTGATGCCCGTTCTTCACGTTATATTCGCTTCCTTCTCGGATCCCACCCTTATGGCTCAGCATTCCGGCCTCATCTGGAAGCCTCTGTTTGACGACACCCATCCTCTTACCGTTTATGGTTACAAGATGGTTTTCGGCAACGACTCCCTGCTGATGGGCTATGCTAACACCATTTTCTACTGCGCAGTTGGTGGCGCTTTCTCCACCATCCTGTGTACCATGGGCGGCTTCGTCCTTTCCCGTAAGGGCCTGGTCCTTAAAAAGTACATCATGATCTTCCTGACCATCACCATGTTCTTCAACGGTGGTATGATCCCCACCTACATGGTCATCAAGAAGATCGGCCTGCTGAACAGCCGTCTGGTCATGGTCATCCCCAACGCGGTCAACGTTATGTCCCTTGTTATTATCCGTACCGCTATCCAGGGTATGCCCACCAGCCTCGAAGAATCCGCCCGTCTTGACGGCGCCGGCAACTTCACTATCCTGTTCAAGATCGTTATTCCTCTGGTCAAGGCTACCGTCGCCGTTCTTGCTTTGCAGTATGTTCTGCAGAAATGGAACTCCTACTTCGAAGCTATGATCTATCTGAACGATCGTAAGATGTATCCTCTCCAGGTTATCCTTCGTGAGATCCTTGTTGAGAGCGACTCCTCTTCTCTGACCTACGACGCCGAGCTGGCTCAGTATGCCGACCTGATCGAGTACTGCACCATCGTTGTCGCCATCCTGCCCGTGTTCTGCTTCTATCCCTTCATCCTGAAGTACTTCACCAAGGGCATGATGATCGGCTCTCTGAAGGGCTAATATCTAACGCTAAGACCCCACCTGACCGGTGGGGTCTTTTTATGCCTTCTTCCGCTGCCGGTTGACCGGTATATGAAAATGCTGTCTCCGCACTGACACTGTGACGGCAGAGATTATGTCCATAGGGAAGCTGTGATATAATCAAAATACGTATTGTCATTTTGTGACTTATCATCTGCCCCACAGTTTATGGACCCATAAGCATATACAACGGCGCAAAAACTCCCCAGCTGCCAACACAGCAGCTGGGGAGAAGTATTTGAAGCTAAATTAACTTATTGAGTCATGTCAGTCCTTGATGACCTTGGGTTCGCCATATTCTACATCGTAGGTTTCGACTCTGATAGATTCGATAACAACAGGCTCCTTGGGGGTTTCGGTATCGGATTTGACCTTGACCTTGGATATCTCTTCAACAACGTCCATACCGGTCAGCACCTTGCCAAAGGCTGCATAGTCGCCGTCCAGATAGTCCTTGTCTTCGACCATGATAAAGAACTGGCTGCCTGCTGAATCATAGTTGTCTTCGCTGCCGAATCGGGCCATTGATATAACGCCTCTGGTGTGGCTCAGATCGTTTTTCTTATATCCGTTGTTCAGGAATTCGCCCTTAATGGTGTATCCGGGACCGCCGGAACCGTCGCCGTTAGGGTCGCCGCCCTGGATGACAAAATCTTCAACAACACGATGGAAGGTCAGGCCATCATAAAAACCGCTGTTAGCCAGCGAAATGAAGTTTGCAACAGTGTTGGGAGCTTTGTCGGGATACAGGATAAGGACGATCTCTGCACCGTCGGCCATGGTGATGGTCGCTCTCGGGTTGACCGTACTCTTGCCGCACCCGCCTGCAACACACAGGATGAGAGTAAGCGACAGGACCAGGGCTAAAAGCCTAATATATCTTTTGTTCATTTCAATATCTCCTTTGCTGGCCAGCCGGTGGCCTTTTGTCATCGGACCCCGGCTCATTGTCCTGTTATTATATCATAATATGCGCAGCTATTTCAAGTATTGTTACCCAAGATTTCGTTATACTCATCTATGACCAATTTGACTCAATATGTTCATATTCTATTTGCGCCAAAATCGACCGCCAGAATAACAGAGTGCAGCAAGGATTGACCTTCCAGCACAAAAAGTGCAGGAACGAACCGACGTTCGTTCCTGTCTGGTTTGGATGCAGGGATCGTGCAGTTTTTTACAAACTGTTTATATTTCCTGCCTGCCCTGTAAGGCGCGCATAAGGGTGACCTCGTCGGCATATTCCAGTTGG
>CAYLKH010000082.1:0-7873 GCA_964384255.1 uncultured Oscillospiraceae bacterium
TTTTTGTTTTTGGGGCCAGGCTCATCGCCTGACCCCAACATTTATTATAGAACCTAATTTTAGCACAATTTCAGGTTTATAGCAATATGCGGCGGTATCACTTCATCAAAAGGGCCATAACAGCCTTCTGGGCATGGAGACGATTTTCCGCTTCGTCAAATATCTCGTCGGCATGGGCTTCGAAGACCTGGGCGGTGATCTCCTCGCCCCGGTGGGCAGGCAGGCAATGCTGGACCATGCAGTCCTTTGCGGCCAGTGCCATAAGCTCGTCATCTATGCAGTAGCCCTTGAAGGCGAGCTTGCGCATTTCTGCTTCGCCCTCCTGACCCATAGATGCCCAAACGTCGGTGACGATGCAGTTTGCGCCTCTGGCAGCATCTTTAGGGTCACGGCACAGCTCGAATTTTGCATCGGTAACGGTGGATGCATAGGCCAGTACCTGAGGGTCGGGGTCATATCCCTCGGGACAGGCGACAGAAACGTCCATACCCATTTTCAGGCCGCCCACAATAAGGGAGTTTGCCATATTGTTGCCGTCGCCGATATAGCAGAGCTTTGCCCCCTCGAGGACAGTCATGCGCTCGCGCATGGTCATCAGGTCGGCCAGCACCTGGCAGGGATGGCAAAAATCAGTAAGGCCGTTGATAACGGGGATAGACGCGTATTTTGCCAGAGTCTCGACTTCTTCCTGGTCGTAGGTTCTTATCATAATGCCGTCGCAATAGCGGGACAGCACCCGGGCCGTATCCTCAACAGGCTCCCCACGGCCCACCTGAGAATGGGCGCTGGACAGGAAAACGGCGTGACCGCCCAGCTGGTACATACCGGTCTCGAAGGATACTCTGGTACGGGTAGAGCTTTTGCTGAATATCATGGCCAGAGTTTTGCCCTGGAGCACATTATGGGGGCGACCGTTTTTAAGGTCATATTTCATCTGGTCGGCGGTATCCAGAATTTCAACAATATCTTCTTTTGAAAGGTCCAGAAGTTTCAACAGATCCTTTTTCATTTCAGTTCCTCCATCACTTTTGCAAAAATGGCCAATCCCTCGTCTATCTCGTCATAAGTTATGGTCAGCGGGGGCAAAAAGCGCAGGGCTTCTTTTCCGGCGGTCAGACTCAAAAGGCCTGCCTGATCCAGCTTTGCGGCGGTTTCCTTATTGTTCAGGCCCTTAAGCACAACGCCCAGCATCATGCCCATGCCCCGGACACCTGCGATATTGGGATGGTTCAGGGCTTCGATCTTCTCTTTAATATACTGGCCCTTGGCGGCTACTTGGGCAATAGTATCGTCATCCAGAATATCCAGCACCGCCAGAGCCGCGGCGCAGCAAACCGGGTTGCCCCCAAAGGTAGTGGCGTGGGTAGCGGGGGTGAAAACGTCTTTTGTCTTCTCACCTACCATGAAGCCGCCTAAAGGCAGTCCGCCGGCAATGCCCTTGGCAAAGCTGACCGCGTCAGGCTTAAGGCCGAACTGCTGGAAGCAGAACAGGCTGCCGGTACGGCCAACGCCGGTCTGGACCTCGTCCACGATCAGCAGAACATCGTTCTTTTCGCAGTATTGGGCGACCTGGGCAACATATTCCCTGTCCAGCGGCAGCACGCCGCCCTCGCCCTGGACAAGCTCCATCATTATGGCGCAGACGCTGCCGTCCACAACGCTCATCAGGTGGTCGTAATCGTTGGCCACAGCATATTTGAACCCTTCGGTAAAGGGGAAAAAGTAGTTGTGGAACACGTCCTGACCGGTGGCGGCCAGGGTAGAGATCGTCCGGCCATGGAAGGAATTGACAAGGGTCACCACCGTGCTGCGGCCCTGGCCGTATTTGTCAAAGCTGTATTTTCTGGCCAGCTTAATAACGCCCTCGTTGGATTCCGCGCCGGAATTGGCGAAAAACACCCGGCTCATGCCGGTGCGCTGACACAGGGTCTGAGCCAGCCTGATATAAGGCTCGGAATAAAAGATGTTGGAAATATGTCCCAGCTTTCCGGTCTGGTCGGCAATAGCCTTTTGCCATGCGCTGTTGCCATATCCGACACTGTTGACACCGATGCCGGAAGCGAAGTCGATATATTTTTTCCCTTCCATATCCCACAGGCAGGCGCCCAGGCCTTTTTCGATGGCTATGGGATTGCGGGCATAGGACTGGACCACATACTGGCTGTCCAGAGAAATAAGTTCTTTTGTTGTCATGGCGTCCTCCTGATCAATGTATCATTGTTCCAACACCGCTGTCGGACAGCAGCTCGATAAGGATAGAATGTTTTATGCGGCCATCGATGATATGGGCGCTTTTTACCCCGCTGCGAACGGCTTCGACGCAGCATTCCAGCTTGGGTATCATACCGCCCCTGATTATGCCCTCTTTGACCAGCGCCGGGACCTCAGATGCTCTGACGGACTCGATAAGGCTGCTTTCGTCGTTCACGTCCCTCAGCAGACCCAGCACGTCAGTCAGCAGAATAAGCTTTTCGGCTCCCAGAGCTGCGGCTATTCTGGCGGCGGCGGTATCGGCGTTGATGTTATAGCTTCCGCTGTGGTCCGCCGCCTTGGCGACTGTTGAGATAACGGGGATATAGCCGTTTTCCAGTGCTGCCGTAATGGGGTCGGTGTCGACCTGAGTTATCTCGCCCACCAGACCATATTTTTCGTCCAGCAGCTGTGCTTTCAGCATTCCGCCGTCTATTCCGCAAAGGCCCATGGCCTTGCCGCCCAGGTCACCGATACGGGCCACAAGCTCTTTGTTCAGCTTGCCACACAGCACCATCTGAACGATGTCCATAGTCTCCTGGTCGGTATATCGCAGACCGTCGACGAATTTTGATTCTTTGCCCACCTTGCCGAGCATTTCGTTTATCTCCGGGCCGCCGCCGTGGACTACCACCACCCGGATACCTACCAGCGACAGCAGAACGATATCCGATATTACGGCAGATCGCAGCTCCTCGCTGACCATGGCGTTGCCGCCATATTTGACCACGATGGTCTTATTGTTAAACCGCTGGATATAGGGCAGCGCTTCGTTAAGTACCGTTGCCCGGTCTACAAGTGAATAGGACATTTTTCCCGCTCCTTCCGGTCAGTGGTGTGGGCGCAGCCTCAGCTGCGGTAATCGCCGTTGATACGGACGTATTCGTAGGTCAGGTCACAGCCCCAGGCAGTGGCCTCATGCTCGCCTTCGTGGAGGTTGATCTCAATGGTGACCTCGTTTTGGGACAGGATGGCTTTCGCCTTGTCCTCGTCAAAGTCCTGGCCGTCGCCCTGCCTGCAAACGGTTATCTCACCGGCGGCAGAGGTGAAGGCGATGTCAACATATTCCGGGCGGAAGGGAGCCTTAGAATATCCCATGGCACAAAGGACACGGCCCCAGTTGGCGTCGGCGCCGAACATGGCGGCCTTGACCAGGCTGGATTTGATGACCTCCATGGCTATACGCTCGGCGCTGTCGTCGCTGCGGGAATTGTATACATGGCAGGTAACCAGCTTGGTGGCTCCCTCGCCGTCTCTGGCTATGGCCTTGGCAAAATGCTCGTTGACCGCCTTAAGGGCCGCCACAAACACCTGATAGTTGTCGTCCTTCCATTCGATAAGGGGATTTTCCGCCAGTCCGTTGGCCATTATCACGCACATATCGTTAGTCGAAGTGTCGCCATCAACGGAAACACGGTTGTAGGTGACCTTAACGGTTTCTGCAAGGGCCTCGTGGAGCAGCTCGGGAACTATGGCGCAGTCGGTGGTGATGAAGGCCAGCATGGTACCCATGTTGGGGTGGATCATGCCGGAGCCTTTGGCGATACCTCCCATGGTAACGGTCTTACCGCCGATGGTAAACTCAACGGCAAATTCCTTGGACACAGTGTCGGTGGTCATAATGGCCACTGCCGCTTCGTGGGAGCCGTTTTCAGACAAAGACTCAACCAGTTCGGGCATCACCTTTTCCACCTTGGTTATGTCAAAGGGTGCGCCGATAACGCCGGTGGAGGCCACCAGAACGTCTTCCGGCTGCATCCCAAGATGCTCAGCCGCCAGCTCACACATACGCTCAACGCTTTCGTGGCTGTTGTGGGCAAAGGCGTTGGCGTTGCCGGAATTGGCGATGATCGCTTTGGCAACTCCGTCTTCCAGATGCTCCATGGTAACATATATGGGAGCCGCCTTTACCCTGTTGAGGGTATACACGCCTGCGGCCGCTGCCTCGCACTGGGAAACTATCAGGCACAGGTCGTTTTTCTTTCTGCTCTTTATGGCGGCCTTAACGCCGCCTGCTTTAAAGCCCTTTGCAGCGGTTACGCCGCCGGATATCTCTTTCATTGTTATCCTCCTTTAAAGTCCGGTAGTCTCTTCCAGACCAAGACAGATGTTCATGTTTTGAACAGCCGCGCCGGAAGCGCCTTTTCCCAGATTGTCGAACCGGGAAACCACCTCCAGCCGCTGCCCGCTGCCAAAAACGAATATTTGCAGCAGGTTTGAATCCACCACAGCATTGGCTTCCAGGAAGCCGCCTTCCGGCTGACCCGCTTCCATTATCCGGATAAGCTGCTGGCCGGAATAGAATTCGCTGTAGGCCGCTCTGAGGTTATCGGCAGTCACAGCCTTTGCCAGCTGACTCAGATGCAGCGGAACGGCTGTAGCCATTCCCCGGGGAAAGTCCGCCACCACCGGGTCAAATATGGGTTCGTAAACAAGGCCGCTTTGCTTTTTCATCTCGGGCAGATGCTTATGGTCAAGGCCCAGGCCATACTGGCGGGGGCTGTACAGGGCAGGATCCCGCTGCTCGGCTTCGTATTGAGCTATCATCTTTTTGCCGCCGCCGGTGTAGCCGGTGACAGAATGGCAGGTAAGCAGGGCATCCGCAGGCAGCAGACCCATCTTAACCAACGGATAGATCAGAGAAATAAAGCCGGTGGCGTGGCAGCCGGGATTGGAGATAAACTGGCTGTGGGCAATCTTTTCCCGGTGAAGGGCGGACAGCTCTGCAAAGCCGTAGGCCCAGCTGTCGTCAGTCCGGTGGGCAGTGGATGCGTCGATAACCCGGGTTTTGGGGTTTGTGACCAGCTTTACGGCCTCTTTTGCAGCTGCGTCCGGCAGGCAGAGGAAAACCACGTCTGCCATATTCATCAGTCTGGCCCGCTCCTGAGCATCCTTGCGAAGCTCCGCAGCGATGGGGATGATCTCAATATCCTTTCGGCCTTCCAGCATGGAGTCTATGCGCAGACCCGTAGTGCCGTCACGGCCGTCAATAAATATCTTATACATTGGCGTTCATTCTTTCGTCCACAAATTGCTGAATATATGCCATCTGCTTTTTGACCTGTTCAGCGGAGGGGCCGCCTTCGCTCTTACGCTCGTTGACGCAGGTTTTCAGGGTCAGGGCATCGTAGATATCGGCGTCGAACTTATCGCAGACGGCGCGGAAATCCTTAAGGGTCAGGGTTTCGAGAGTTTCGTCCATTTTTATACATGACGACACCAGTCGGCCAACTATCATATAAGCGTCCCGGAAGGCCATGCCCTTTTTGACCAGATAATCGGCGCAGTCGGTAGCGTTGATAAATCCGGCGGAGGCGGCGGTGGCCATGTTTTTGGGCTTAACAGTCAGGGTGTCCAGCATGGCGGCAAAAACCGGCAGGCAGAGCTTGACAGTGTCGATAATGTCGAACAGGGGTTCCTTGTCCTCCTGCATATCCTTGTTATAGGCCAGGGGCAGGGCCTTCATGACCGTCAGCAATGTTACCAGATCGCCATAAACTCTGCCGGTCTTGCCGCGAACCAGCTCCGCAACGTCGGGGTTCTTTTTCTGGGGCATGATGGACGAGCCGGTGGAATAGGCATCGTCCAGCTCCGCATAGCGGAATTCCCAGGAACACCACATGATTATCTCCTCGGAAAAGCGGGAAAGATGCATCATCAAAATGGAACAGGCAGAGGCAAATTCGATAGCGAAGTCACGGTCGGACACGCCGTCGATAGAGTTTTGGGTTATGCGCTGGAATCCCAGCTCCTGCGCCACGAACCGACGGTCGATATTATATGTGGTGCCTGCCAGAGCGCCGGAGCCAAGGGGCAGCTCATCCATCCGTTCGAGGCAGTCTTCCAGCCGGAGAACGTCGCGGCGGAGCATATTGGCATAAGCCATCATGTAATGGGCAAAGGTGGTGGGCTGAGCCCTTTGCAGATGGGTATAACCGGGCATTACGGTGTCGAGATTTCCCTCGGCCTTTTTGAGCAGGACCTTTTCAAGGTCGAGTATCTGGCCGATAATTTCGGGGATCTCCTTTTTCATGTAGAGCCTGATATCAACGGCCACCTGGTCGTTACGGCTGCGGGCGGTATGGAGCCTTTTGCCGGTGGTGCCGATACGCTCGGTCAGCAGCCGCTCCACGTTCATATGGATATCTTCGTTTTCCAGGGAGAATTCTACCTTATCCCCGTCGATATCCTCTAATATGGCTTTCAGACCCTGAACAATGGCCTCGGACTCCTCCGGAGCGATTATTCCCTGACGGCCCAGCATTTTTGCATGGGCCATAGAGCCTGTTATGTCCTCTTTATAAAGTCTGGCATCGAACATGATAGACGAGTTAAAGTCGTTTACCAGAGTATCGGTTTCTTTCTGGAATCTTCCAGCCCAAAGTTTCATAATCTATTTCCTCACTGTAGTACGTTGTGGCACCCGGGTATTGCAGGTGCCACAACGCTGTATTCGCTTTTGATTATTTGCCGCTGAGCATGGCCTTGACCTTGATGGGCAGACCATAGAGGTTGATAAAGCCTTCGGAATCCTTCTGGTTGTAGTCGGATTCGCCAAAGGTGGCGACCTCTTCGCTGTAAAGGCTGTAGGGCGACCATACGCCGACGTTGACTACGTTGCCCTTGTAGAGCTTGAGCTTAACGTCACCGGTAACGGTTTCCTGAGTTTTGTCAACAAAGGCGGAAAGGGCTTCGCGGGCGGTGGTGTACCACAGGCCGTTATAAACCATGTCGGCAAAATCGACGGCAAGCTTGCTCTTGAGGTGGAGAGTATCCTTGTCGAGGCAGATAGTCTCGAGAGTTTCGTGAGCCTTGTAGAGGATGGTGCCGCCGGGAGTTTCGTAAACGCCTCTGGACTTCATGCCCACCAGACGGTTTTCGACCATGTCGATAATGCCAACGCCGTTGGCTCCGCCCAGCTGATTGAGCTTTTCGATAAGGTCGACGGAGTTCATCTTCTCGCCGTTGAGGGCAACGGGAACGCCCTTTTCAAAGGAGAGGGTGATATAGGTGGGGACATCAGGCGCTGACTCGGGAGTAACGCCCAGCTCGAGGATCTCTTCGTATTTGGGTTCGTTGCCGGGGTCCTCAAGGTCAAGGCCCTCGTGGCTCAGGTGCCAGAGGTTTTTGTCCTTGGAATAGCTGGTTTCGCGGTTTATCTTAAGGGGGATGTTGTGAGCCTCGGCATAGTCGATCTCTTCGTCTCTGGATTTGATGTCCCATTCACGCCAGGGAGCGATAATGGTCATGTTGGGGGCGAAGGCCTTGGTCGTTGCCCTTGCCGGTGCAGCCGTGGCAAATAGCGTCGGCGCCTTCTTCCAGAGCGATCTCAACGATACGCTTTGCAATAATGGGGCGGGCGAAGGAGGTACCCAGCAGATACTGGCCTTCGTATTTGGCGCCGGCCTTCATGGTGGGGATTATGTATTCGTCAACAAATTCCTGCTTAAGGTCGGCAATATAGAGCTTGGAAGCGCCGGTTTTGAGAGCCTTTTCCTCAAGGCCGTCAAGCTCGCTTTTCTGGCCAACGTCGCCGGATACGGCGATGACCTCGCAACCATAGTTTTCTTTCAGCCAGGGGATGATGATCGAGGTGTCCAGTCCACCGGAATATGCAAGAACG
>CAYLKH010000083.1:0-7862 GCA_964384255.1 uncultured Oscillospiraceae bacterium
GCACTTGATATACTGCATGGTGTCATAAATCGCCATACCGGCAGTAACGCTGCCTCCGGGGCTGTTGATGTAAAACTGGATATCCTTATCGGGATCCTGAGCCTCAAGGAAAAGCAGCTGGGCGACGACAAGACTTGCAGTGGTGTCGTTCACTTCCTCGGACAGGAAAATGATGCGGTCATTAAGCAGACGGGAAAAAATATCATACGACCGTTCGCCACGGCTGGTCTGTTCAACAACATAGGGGATAAAGCTCATGGGTTTTGCTCCTTTCATTCAGGTCGCTTAGCAAGCAACAGGTTAGACCCGAAGATTCTAACCTGTTGCGTAGTTATTTATTCTTCTTCGGACTTTTCTGCTTCCTCGGCAGCCCGTGCAGCAACTTCCTGGATCATCTCGATATCCTCGGGAGACAGGTCAGGCTGCTCGGATGTGGCAACCGCAGACTCAATAACGAGCTTAGAAGCCTTTTCCAGCTTAAGGGAGTATTTGATATCGTCGGCGGGCATATACTGCTTAACGTTGTCGATCTCCATATCATAAGCTTCGGCCAGACGGGCATATTCGGCATCAACATCCTCGTCGGAAACTTCGATGCCTTCCAGTTCGGCGATCTTGTTCATGGCAAGCTCACTCTTGACCTGAGCCTTAGCCATGGGAGCATAGCTGGAACGCATGGAGTTCATGTCGGATCCGATCATGTTCATGTAATCTTCCATTCTCATACCGGCCATCTGTACCTGATAGGAGAAGTTTTCGATAAGCTTATCCAGCTGATCGTCGATCATGGACTGGGGAATATCAGCCTTCATAGCAGAGGAAACTTCGCGCATAACGTTGCTTTCAAAGGTGTTCTGAGCATCGGTTTCCCGGGATTCGGCCAGCTTCTGACGAGTCTCGGCCTTAAGAGCCTCAAGATTGTCACTACCAAGGTCGATAGCAAATTCGTCGTCCAGCTCAGGTTTCTGGGTTTCCTTGACTTCGTGAACAACGCACTTGAAGGTGGCTGCTTTTCCGGCCAGTTCAGCGGTATAATCCTCAGGGAAGGTCACTTCAACGTCTTTGTTTTCACCGGCAGATACGCCAATAAGAGCGTCTTCAAATCCGGGGATGAAGGTGCCGGAACCGATTTTCAGTTCATAGCCCTCGCCCTTGCCGCCGTCAAAGGCAACGCCATCAACAAAGCCTTCAAAGTCGATAACAGCGGTGTCGCCATCCTGTACAGGACGGTCAACGGAAACGATGCGGGCATTGCGGGTACGCAGGTTTTCAATCTCCTCGTCAACGTCTTCGTCGGTGACCTCAACAGCGGGCTTATAGGCGGTGATCCCCTTGTATTCGCCCATCTCAACTTCGGGATAAATGTCCACAGACATGGTCAGAGTAAGAACACCGTCGTCAGAAACCTTAAGGTCGTCCACGCCGGGAGTTCCAACGATGTTAAGCTCAGCTTTTTCAACAGCTTCGGGGAAAACTTCGGGATAAAGGACATTGATGGCGTCTTCGTAGAACACTTCCTTGCCATACATACCCTCGATGATTTTTCTGGGGGCCTTACCCTTGCGGAAGCCGGGGATGTAGATATCCTTTTTGGCCTGGTTGTAAGCAGTGTTCAGAGCCTTCTGAAACTGTTCAGCAGAAACCTCTATAACAAGCTCGGCTCTGCTGCCTTCTTTTTTTGTGACGCTTTTGAGTTCCATTTGTTTAAAATCCTCCTGTGAAGCCGCCGGGCGCTGCACCTTTGCAAATGCGCCACCGGGGCCATAATACCATAAATCTTTATTATTCTATCAGATATGGTTTAATTTTTCTACTGTTATTTTTTAAAAACCTTGATAATACGGGGATTATTTGATCCTAACAGGCTTAAATCCCACATGGTCGGCCGAAACAAGGTGATAATCAATGGTGTCAGACATTCCTTCCACAGCCAGACGTCGGCTTTCAGCGTGGAGATGCCCATAGTAGCAGGCACTGACGCCGTATTTGACCATCAATCGCAGAATATCCGGACAGCTGTAATTGCGGTATTTTGGCGGATAGTGGAAAAAGCAGATCTTTTCTCTGTCTCCCGCCGCCTTAAGCGAGGTTTCAAGGCGCATTATCTCCCGGTTATATACCTTGGAATTATCCCCCTTGCTGTCAAGCTCGTAAAACCATCCCCGGGTACCGCAAAGAGCAATGTCCTCATAGAAAAGGCAGTTGTTGTGGAGTATCTCAATGTTTTCAAAGCCATTTTCTTCAAAAAAGGCGTTCATCTTTTTGGCGGTAGTCCACCAGTAATCGTGGTTGCCCTTAAGTATGATCTTGCGCCCCGGTATCTGGGAGATAAAGCGAAAATCCTCTTTGGCTTCCTGGAGGTCTATGCCCCAGGAAAGATCTCCCAGCAGCACAGTAGTATCATCGGGACCAACGACAGAAAGGCCCTGGCGAAGCTTATCAACATAGCCTTCCCATTCGCCAAAAATATCCATGGGATTATCTGCCGTCAGAGACAGATGCAGGTCACCTATGGCATAAAGAGACATATTGTCCTCCAATCAATTGAGAATCATTTTAAGCACGGCATCGTCCATGCCGCTTATTTCCACCACGTCGGTAAACCTGACCTTTTTGTCCTTCAGAGTCAGCAGCGGCAGCGGTGCCTTCACTCCGGTCACCTGACTGAGCTGACCGATGATCTCGCAACCAGGCAGCACTTCATTCACTCCAAGAGCATTCAAAACGCTTTCGCAGAACTTGAACGGGCTGGCAGTAGACACCACGACACAGGGTCGGTCATCTCCGGAGTCCTTGCGATAATCATCAAGGACCTTATACGCAACAGCCGTGTGGGTATCCATAAGATAATTATGTTCCTTTACCAGTCTGGCAATGGCTTCGGCAGCTTCGTCATCTGAGCAGCATCCGCCCGAGAATTCAGCCTGTACCGCCGATTTTACCGAATCAGTAACTTCATATTTTCCGCAGGTATTGAGCTGCTGCATCCACTGCTTAACGGCATCCGAATCTTTAGTGATGCTGTAAAGCAGACGTTCCAGATTGCTGGAAACCAGAATATCCATTGACGGTGAGGTCGTTGTATAAAACTGGCGATTTTTGTCGTAAATACCGGTGGCAATAAAATCTGTCAGGACATTGTTGGAGTTCGATGCGCAGATAAAGCGACCAATGGGAACTCCCATCATCTTAGCAAAATATCCTGCGAGAATGTTGCCGAAATTGCCGGTGGGTACGCAAACATTAAGCTCCTGTCCCATTTTGATGGTCCCGTTGTTAACACAATCACAATAGGCGGAAACGTAATATACTATCTGAGGCAACACCCGTCCCCAGTTTATGGAATTAGCCGAAGACAGGAAGAAGCCTTCCTTTTCAAGCTTCTGCCTTATGTCCTCGTCTGAGAATATGCGCTTGACGCCAGTCTGTGCATCGTCGAAGTTTCCATAAACCGCGCAGACACCAACGTTGTTTCCCGTCTGGGTTACCATTTGCAGTTCCTGAATGTCCGATACGCCGTTTTTGGGATAAAAAACCAGTATTCTGGTTTTGTCAACATCGCAGAAGCCCTCAAGAGCAGCTTTGCCCGTATCGCCCGACGTTGCTACAAGGATACAAACGGTTTTGCTCTCTCCTGTTTTTTTCAGAGAAGCAGTCAGCAAATAGGGCAGCATTTGAAGGGCCATATCCTTAAATGCGCAGGTCGGCCCGTGCCACAGTTCAAGGATACCGGTTTTGTCGTCAAGCTTATGCATTGGAGCGACCAGGGGATCATCAAACTTGTTGGGTCCGTAACCGGCAGCAGTGAAGTTTCTCAGTTCATCTTCGGAAAACTCGTCAAGATAAAGCTTCATAACATAAACAGCCCTGTCCTGATAGTTCATGGCGCAAAGTCTGTCCAAAGTACCTTCTTCGAGTGCAGGGATGGTTTCGGGTATAAACAGGCCGCCATCACGGCTCAGTCCCATTACTATGGCCTCAGCGGCGCTGAGCCTCAGGCTGGAATCTCTTGTACTTACATATCGCATACTTTTTTAACAACTCCCAAAAGATTATTGTAGAAAATATCGTCGGCCAGTCCGGTTCCAAAACCGCGGTCAAGCATGGCGCTGTATATCCTGCCTACATCTTCAACTCCATGGATACCGGATGGAAGCTCATCACAGCCGTCAAGGTCACCGCCAAGACTGACAGAATGTTCTCCGCCCAGATCAAGGTAGTGGCAAATGTGGTCCATAACTGCGTCAACATCAACGCCTTCCCCGCCGATAAAGGCAGAATACAGGTTTATACCGGCGGTCCCTCCAGACTGGATTATCTGGCGATACATATCGTCAGTCAGGTTGCGGGAATGTGTCCATACACTTCTTGAGTTTGAGTGAGTGGCGACTATGGGGCCGGTCGCAATATCGCAGATATCATAAAACGCTTTGTCAGATATGTGGGAAACGTCAACGATCATCCCCAGGTCATACATTTTTTTGACAAATCTTTTGCCCTCGTCAGTCAGGCCGCCGTCCTCGACATTGGTCCCCGCAAGGGCGTTTTTAAAGTTCCATGTCAGACCAACAGCTCTGACACCCAGTTCATATCCCCGTTGAAGTCCTTCAACACTGCATCCCAGCAAGTCGGCCCCCTCAACAGTTACAAATCCGGCGATTTTCCCCTCCTGAGCAGCTTTTTCGGCATCTGCTCCACTTCGGCAAAAGCTTATATAATCGCTGTTGGCGTTGAATTGCTCCACAAGGTAGCCATAGGTATCGTCAAATATCTGGCCGTAGGTTTTGTTTTCCCGGGAAAACTGCGGGACTCCAAATATGGCAAAAAACTGAGCCGCAGGTCCATACTGGCCAAGGCGTTTAAGGTCGATGTGGCCCTGATTGTCGTATAGCAAGGCTTTTTGCTCGCTGATAACAAAGGCAGTATCACAATGTGAATCAAAATATGGTATTTTTTTCATTTCATTTACCTCACTGAAAGGCGTTGATTATATGGTTGATCTTCATTCCTCTTTCGCTGGCGCCATTGGGAGCATAGATCTCTATCACGTCAAATCTGGGTTGAAGCTCAGTTTCATTCCATTCCAGCCAAAGAGACGCCGTGGTCTTGATCTTGCTCTGCTTTCTTTTGTCAACAAATTCCCCAGCCGTACCGTGTTCGGCGTTTTTTCTGAGCTTTACCTCAATAAACGCGATATACCCGCCCTTACTGGCGATAATATCGATCTCACCCATCCGACACCTGAAATTTGCAGAAAGGATCACATACCCTTTGGACCGCAGATATATGGCAGCCTCGGCCTCACCCCAGTGTCCAAGAAGATTAGTATTACCCATTGGCCTGTTCCCGCTTAGATTCAAGATTTTTTAAAAAGCTCATTCGATGAGCCGGACAAACTCCGTTATGGAATATGGCCTGATAGTGCTTTTTCGTGCCATAGCCCTTATGTATCTCAAATCCGTAACCAGGGTATTCAATGGCCAGCTGCGTCATATACCTGTCTCTGGTGACCTTTGCCAGAATAGAAGCAGCGGCAATAGATGCCGCTTTGGCATCGCCCTTGACGATAGTCTGACAGGGAATATGAAGCGCCGGTTCCCTGTTGCCATCAACAATGGCCAGATCCGGTTTTACATCCAGCCCTTCTACGGCCCTTTTCATTGCCAGAAATGTTGCCTGGAGAATATTCAGGGTTTCTATCTCCTCGACCTGGGCAAAGGCCACTGAGCAGGCTATGGCTTTTTCCAAAATAATGTCGTAAAGCGCATCCCGGCGCTTTTCGGTCAGCTTTTTAGAGTCTTTAAGTCCGTCGATAACAAGTCCGCGGGGAAGGATCACAGCCGCGGCACACACAGGCCCGGCCAGCGGGCCACGGCCTGCCTCATCGACTCCGCAGATGGTTTTCCACCCCTGGTCGTATAGGGAGTTTTCGATTTCCCAAAGGTCAATTTCACTCATTGCTTTCTCCAATCATTTCCGGTATTTCAAGACTGATGCGTCCCAGCTTGCCGGATCGATATTCGTCCAGCAAAACATTGGCCATTCGTTCAAGGTCGATCTCGCCGCCGGAAATAAGAAATCCCCTTTTGCGTCCGGCAGCCTCCAACAGCTCCCACCCCTGAGCCTCTGCATCTGGCTCGATCTTGTAACGTTCCTTAAGCGTTTGAGGATACTCTACCGCAAGCAGCTTCATAAGCTCAAAGGCCAGAGTTTCGGTGTCGATAATAGTATCCTTGACCGCTCCGGTAAAGGCCAGCCGAAGCCCGACCAGCGGGTCGTCAAACTTTGGCCACAAAATACCGGGAGTATCCAGCAGTTCCAGCTTGTCATCCACCTTTACCCATTGCTTACCCCGGGTAACTCCGGGCCGGTCCTCGGTTTTTGCGGTTTTTCTCCCAGCCAGCTGATTAATAAGGGTGGACTTTCCAACATTTGGTATCCCGACTATCATGACCCGGATCGGTCTGCCTACCTGTCCTTTTTCGTTCCATTTTGAGATCTGGTCCTTCAAAAGCTCTCTCAGAGCGGGGGCAAATTCGTTAATGCCACGGCGGGTCTTGCAGTCGGTCTCAATGACAGCCATGCCTTTTGATTTGAAGTATTCCTTCCATCTTCTGGTAACGTTCCGGTCAGCCTGGTCAGCTTTGTTGAGTATTACCATTCTGGGCTTGGAGGAAAACATATCGTCAATATCCGGGTTCCTGCTGGACATGGGGATCCGGGCATCCAGCAATTCACAAACCGCGTCAACCAGCTTAAGGCTCTCTGCCATCTGGCGACGGGTCTTGGTCATATGACCCGGGTACCATTGAATGTTCATTGATACACCCTTTCCTTTTTCTAAATCATCAATCTATGGTCCCCACTGAGTTCAGGGGATATATTCTGAACATCACCTTGCCCAGTATGGACCGTTCGTCAATTATACCGATTTCCGAAAACCGGCTGTCAAGACTGTTATTACGGTTGTCACCCATTACAAACACGCAGCCTTCGGGTATAGTCACCGGATATTGCGTATCGCCGGGGGTATATTCAGATTCCAGAATATATGGCTCGTCAAGAGTCTGTCCATCCACAGTGACCTGCCCGGAATCGAAGTCAAAGTCAACGGTTTGCCCCTCTGTGGCAATGATACGCTTAACAATGGGCTTGCCATAGCTTTCGCTGTAGACAACAACTATATCGTCAGTCTGAGCATCATACAGGACATTTGAAAGCAGCAGCACAAGATCGCTGTTGTGAAGCGTCGGCTCCATGGAAGATCCGTCAACGCCGATTATCCTCACAACAAAGATAAAGAACAGCACAACAAATGTCAGGCACCCCACCAGATCCCCTGCCCAGGAATAAAGAGCCTTTCCAAGGCTTTCTGTCTGCTCGGTGCCATCTTCGGGGGAGTTATCATCGATCGCAGAAACATCCCCCGCTTCGTCGGATAAGCGCTCGTCTATGATGTTTTCCGGTTGCTCTGCAACCGGCTGAACAGGGACTGAACTCAGTTCTGTTTTATCCTCGTCAGGTTTCATTATATCGCTCCTTCAGAAATGAATCATGCTTTGTCATATCATTATATACGAAATTTGTAAAATAATAAAGTGCAACTTGCTCTTTACAGCAAATAATAAGAAGAGGAGCCGAATGCAGCTCCTCTTCTTATTTGGGAAATCAGACTCTTTCCTTGACCTTGGCAGCCTTGCCAACACGGTCACGCAGATAGTAGAGCTTTGCTCTTCTGACTTTACCGCGGCGGACAGTCACAACGTCGACAACATTGGGAGAATGAACAGGGAATACCTTTTCAACGCCAATGCCGTTGGAAATACGGCGAACGGTGATGGTTTCCTGGACGCCGCCATGCT
>CAYLKH010000084.1:0-7854 GCA_964384255.1 uncultured Oscillospiraceae bacterium
ACCCATGATCTTGGGATCGACGCCGCCCTGGCCCCAGGAGACCAGCTTGGCCATGGGCTTCAGGCCGTATTTTTCAACAGCTTCGCCGGAAGCGAGAACGATAGCGGCAGCGCCGTCGTTGATGCCGGAGGCGTTACCGGCGGTAACACGGGGGGTGCCGGCGTCTTCAACATTGCCCTTAACGCCGTGAGTCTCGTAGCCGATCTCTACCTGAGGATTGGGAGATTCGGGAGATACGGGGAAAGCTCCCTTCAGCTTGGCAAGAGTCTCAACAGTGGTGGAAGCGCGGGGGAATTCGTCCTTCTTGAATTCGACGATCTCTTTTTTGACCTTGACGGGAACGGGAACGATCTCGTCGTCGAAGCGACCGGAAGCCTGGGCGGCAGCGCACTTGGCCTGAGAATCGGCAGCGAACTCGTCCAGCTCTTTACGGGTGATGCCCCAAACATCGCAGATGTTTTCGGCGGTGGTACCCATGTGGTAGTTGTTGAAAGCGTCCCACAGGCCGTCCTTGACCATGGTGTCGACCATCTTGGTGTCGAACATTCTGGCGCCCCAGCGGCCGGAAGGCATGGCATAAGGAGCAGCGGACATGTTTTCGGTACCGCCGCAGACGATGATCTCGGCATCGCCGGAGGCGATGGCGCGGGCAGCCTCGATAACGGACTTCATGCCGGAACCGCAGACCATGCCAACAGTGTAGGCAGGAACTTCCACAGGCAGACCGGCCTTGATGCTGACCTGACGGGCAACGTTCTGGCCCTGACCGGCGGTCAGGATGCAGCCGAACATCAGTTCGTCAACGTTCTTGGGGTCAACACCGGCGCGGTTCAGGGCTTCTTTAACAACGATAGCGCCCAGATCAGCGGCGGGAACGTCTTTCAGAGAGCCGCCGAAAGAACCAACAGCAGTACGGCAGCAATTGACAAGATACAGATCTCTCATGGTAAATTTACCTCCAGTTATTCGCGCGGGCAGAGCGTCCGCGCTGGTTTTGTACATACAGATTCATTATATACTTTCATTTCGGTTCAGTCAATAAAAATGTTATGGTCAGGTCGTCTTGCTGTGCTCTGACTAAAACTGTTGCAAATTGGCAACTTTTTTGTTATGCTATGTATGGTTTAGAAGGCTAAGTAACCATCGGTATGACCGGTGGCCGCCTGCGCCGTCGGCGCGGCCATATCTTGCGCTTCGACTAATTATTCAAGGAAGTGAGCATTTGAAAAAACAAGGAGTAATAATCGACTATACTCAGGGTAATATCACCCGTCAACTGCTGGCCTTTGCGGTCCCGTTTATGCTGTCGTCCCTGCTGCAAAACCTGTATTCCATGGTGGACTCTGTGGTGGTTGGCCAGTTTGTTGGGGCGACGGGCCTTTCGGGCGTTTCTGTCGGCAGTCAGGTTTCGACCTTTATAACAAATTTTGTCCTGGGCTTTGCCTCCGGCGGCCAGGTGCTTATCTCCCAATATGTGGGCCTTAAGGACCGGGACGGTCTGCGCAACACCCTGGGGACCATGTTCACCATCACCGGCATATTTGCCGTTATTCTCACCGCTGTGTGCATCGTTTTCCACCGGGGGATACTGGGCCTTATGAACACCCCTGCCGAAGCTTATGACCAGGCCCGGGACTACCTTATCATCTGCGCCTGCGGCCTGATATTCATCTGCGGATACAACGCCGTGTGCGCCGTGCTTCGTGGCAGCGGCGATTCCAAGCGTCCTTTCGTTATTGTAGCGGCCACGGCCCTGACCAACCTGGTGCTGGACCTGCTGTTTGTGGCGGTGTTTAATATGGAGGCTGCCGGCGCAGCTCTGGCGACCGTTATTTCCCAGGCGGTCAGCGCCGCTATCGCCGTTGTCATACTTTATCGCAACCGTCATGAATATGGATTCGATTTCAGCCTTTCTTCCTTTAAGGTAAACTCCGGCGCTTTTGGCCTCCTTATGAAGCAGGGCATTCCCCTGGCGCTTAAGTCCAGCGCTATTTCCCTGTCGGGCCTGTTTGTAAACTCTTTTATCAACAGCTATGGTCTGGTAGCTTCCGCCGCCATCGCCGTGGGTCAGAAGCTCCAGCATCTGCCCTCCATCGTCACCATGGGCCTGTTCAACGCAGGCGGCGCTATGGTGGGTCAGAACATTGCGGCAGGCAAGATCGACCGTATCAGGCAGATAGTTAAAAATATTTTCGCTGTCTGCTTCTGCACCTTTGCCGTGTTCTCGGTTCTGTTTATGTGCTTCCCCACCTTCTTCTTCGGCCTGTTCACCACCGATCCCGAGGTTCTGGCCTGGGCGCCCTCGTTTATGAAGGTGATGCTGGTTGGCTTTGTGGCGGACCTGTTTATGTGTCCTTTCTACACCATTATTATCGGTATCGGATTCGCCTCCCTCAACCTTATCATTTCTCTGTTCGACGGTATCGTTCTCCGGGTGGGCCTGGGCCTGCTGCTGGGCATTGTGTTCGACATGGGCGTTATCGGCTTCTATCTCGGCTCCGCTCTGGCTGCCTTCGGTACCTCGATCCCCTCGGTCATTTACTATTGCTCCGGCCACTGGAAAACCTATTCGGCGGTCAAAAAGAAATAGCCCACCGCACCCTTATCCGATAACTATGGAAAAGGAGCTATTATGAGCGACAAAACTGCACTTTTTGCCCAAATCGAGGCTCTGGCCGGGCGGCTGAAAACCAGATATGACGAAAAGACCGAAGCCCGGCTGAAAAAGCTTATGAGCAGTCTCAACGACGAAAATATCGATTTCCGCGAGGTCGTTGAGCATCTTATCGACGGCATTTATGTAACCGACAGCAAGGGCGTTACCCGATATGTCAACCCGGCTTACTGCCAGCACACCGGGATACATCCCGAAGATATCCTCGGCCGCAGCGTTGAGGATATCTCTCAGGAGGGCGTATACTTCAAGCACGCCGTATCCACCGACGTTATCAAATGGCGGCGCAATGTCAACGGCGCCGGGCTTATACGCAACGTTAACGGCCAGAACATCCACGGCTATGTTACCGGTGTCCCGCTGTTCGACGAAAAGGGCCGGGTAAAAAACGTTGTCGTCAGCGTTTTCGACGCAGCCAAGCTCCGCCGCCGCTGGACCGAGTTCCGCCAGAGCATATCCGATGACCCTATCCGCATTGTCGAAAACTTTGGTGAGGATATGGATTCAAGCATCATCGGCACCGACTCTGCCATCAGCGAGATCCGCCGCACTATTGAACACGCTGCCCCCACCGATGTAACTATCCTTATCACCGGCGAATCCGGAGTCGGAAAGGAAACTATTGCCGACCGTATCTACAACATGAGCGAGCGCACCGGCAAGCCATATGTTAAGGTAAACTGTACCGCCATCCCCTCCACCCTGCTGGAAAGCGAGCTGTTTGGCTATGAAAAGGGAGCCTTCACCGGGGCCAGCGCCTCGGGCAAGGTGGGCCTTTTCGAGCTTGCCAATCACGGGACTCTGCTGCTGGACGAGATAGGCGACCTGCCTATCGAACTGCAAACCAAGCTTTTGCGGGTTTTACAAAATAAAGAGATAACCCGCCTTGGGGGGACCAAAACCATCCCTCTGGACGTTCGGATAATCGCCGCCACCAACGCGGACCTGAAAAAGAAGATCCAGGAAGGGACCTTCCGGGAAGACCTTTATTATCGCCTTAGCGTTATACCTATCCATATCCCTCCCCTGAGGGAGCGCCGGGGAGACATCGCCCCGCTGGTCAGATACTACTTTAACGAATACCTTATCAAGCACGACCGGGACACTTCTCTTTCCCCCGAGGATATGGTCATGCTGGAATCCTACGACTGGCCCGGAAACGTCAGACAGCTGCAAAACGTGCTGGAATATCTGGTCATCGTTTCCGACGATGGCCACATCGACTCCGAGCGTCTGGCCGAAGCGCTGGGTATGACCACCGACCGGAAAATACCTCAGCCGGGACTGAGCGAGGCTGTGGCTGCCCTGGAAAAAAACCTTATCGAAAACGCTCTGAGGGAAACCGGCGGCGTAAGGCGGGCTGCGGCGGTTTTGAAGATCGATCCCTCCACCGTTTCCCGCAAGGCTAAAAAATATGGTATATGCCTTCCCGACGAACGGTAGTGGACTCTGGAATATAAAGATCCTGTGATCCGATCTCTGACAGATTAAAAATTAAAAAATTGACCAGTTAATGACTTGAAAATTCCCCGGGCATATGTTAAACTTGCTGTATTGGATGACACGACAAATATTTACTTGGAGGGTTCCTTTATGAACGTAATCGTTGCTCCTGAAGGTAAATTTGCCGGAATCTGCAAGATCATCGACTTGGTTCTTGTTGTCCTAATGGTAGCAGTATTTGCCTTCTCGCTGTTTACTTACTTCGATTTCACTGAAGGCGAAGTAATTAATCCCGAAGGCACTGAGTTCGTCATCGAAACCACCGATTCCTTCTCCCTTCTTAGCTACTGCGGCTTCCCCGAAGACCACGACGTAGTTAACGACTATTACAAGGAAGTTTACGGTGAAAAGACGATCTCCGTCAAGCAGGTTGGTCCTATTCTTCTGCTGGATATTTTCGCCATTCTCGGCGTCATGTTCATGTTCCTGAAGAAGGGCATTGGCCGCGACATTCTCGTAGTCGGCTGGGGCCTGCTGGGCACTCTGTCCTTCACCATGAATCACTTTATGATCATGGGTAACACCTGGGTCAAACCCGCCAGCACCGCTGCATGTGCTGCCGCGCTGATCCTGGGTCTTGTGGGCTGCGTACTGTATGCTATCGACACCAGAGCCAAATACGCCTACTTGCGGTCTATGAGCGCTGCTTACAAATAAGCAGATCAAGTACTTATTAGTTGTGTAAAGAAAAACCCTGCGAGACTTCTCAACTCGCAGGGCTTTTCTTTTGCCTGAGTGATGGCCGGATGACAGCCGCTTTTTATGGCCGACAGTGACCGCCTGCTGCCAAATTGACAATTGTATTAGCCCCCGGGCTATGGTATAATGGAATTGTTAAGCATACGAAAGGAGTATGAAAATGAGCAGAAGATATAAACATTTACTTTCCCCCCTGAAGCTGGGCAACGTGGTCATCAAAAACCGCACCATGTTCCCCAATGCATCCCCCCACTTCCTCCAGGGTCCCGAGAACTACCCTGCCGAGGGCCTGCTGGCGTTTTATACAAATCTGGCCAAGAACGGCTGCGCCATCATCACCCTGGCCGAGTGGTCCAACCCCAACCAGAGAAATGGCGACTACTACAGCGATATGGTCCATATGCAGAACTTTGATTTCTCCGACCCCGCTGTTGGCAACTATTTCTCCCAGCTGGCCGACGATATCCATTTCTACGGCTCCAAGATACTGGTAGGCATCAGCTTCCCCGACTTCCCCGAGGGCTATAGCCTCAACGGCTCCAAGGGCGGCCCCGGCATGGGTCCCATGGGTCCCCGCCCCGCCACCGAACCCGCCCCCAGGGAAATGATCCAGGAAAACATCCAGGCGTTTGTCGAAAAATGTCGCCGTTTCCGCGCCTATGGCTACGACGGTTATTCCATGCGTGTTGAAGGCAACCTGGCTGCCGGCGGCGGCCCCATGGGCGCTTCCATGCGTGACGACGAATACGACGGCTCCTGTCTGGAAAACCGCACCCGTTACATCCTCGAATGTGCCGACGCTGTTAAGAAGGCTTTCCCTGACTGGATAATCGAATTCGGTATCGCCGGAGAACAGCCCGAGGGCTATACCGGCGGCATGAAGGGCTATGATCTTGACACCGCTATCGAATTTGCCAAGCTGTGCGAAGGCCGTATCGACATTCTCCAGCTGCGCGAAAAGGATATGTGCAAATCCCATCCCACCGGCTTCACCTTCCAGAAGGGTGAGCATGAGGTCATCCGCTACGCCGAAGCCATCAAGGCAGCAGGCGTTAAGAAGCTGGCTCTCCAGCCTGTTGGCGGCTTCCAGGATCCTGAAGAACTGGATCGCTACATTGCTGAAGGCAAGTGCGACATTATCGGCATGGCCCGCGCCTTCTTTGCCGACCCCGAATATGGCAAAAAGCTGTACGAAGGCCGCGGCGAGGATATCACTCCCTGCCTGTGGTGCAACAAGTGCCATGGCACTATCCTCGACGATCCCGATCCCTGGATCTCCGTCTGCTCCGTCAACCCCAAAATGGGTATCGAGCATAAGCTGGGCCGCATGGTCGACCCCGTTGAAAAAACCAAGAAGGTCGCTGTTATCGGTGGTGGTCCTGCCGGTATGCGTTCTGCCATCTATGCAGCTCAGCGCGGCCACGACGTGACCCTGTATGAAAAGACCGACAAGCTTGGCGGTCAGATAATCCATGGCGATTACGCTTCCTTCAAGTGGCCTGTGGGCGAATACAAAGCATGGCTGATCCGTCAGCTGGGCAAGTATGGCGTTAAGGTCATCATGAACTGCGCCCCCACTCCCGAAATGATCACCGCAGGCGGATTCGATTCTGTCATTGCCGCTACCGGTGCCGCTCCCAAGATCCCTGCCTCCATGGAAGGCTTTGCCGATGAAAACGGCTGCCTGAAAGACGGCTACTGGTTCTGCACCGACGTTTTCGGCAACGAAGACAAGCTGGGCAAGAACGTAGTTATCGTAGGCGCTTCCGAAACCGGTATTGAAACCGGTATGTACCTGGCTGAAAACGGCCACGACGTTACTCTTCTGACCCGCCAGTCCAAGATAGGCCACGACTGCTCCAGACTGCACTATATAACCATGGCCTTCGTAGGCGACGATCCCGAGACCGGCCGCCGTGGTATGCGTCCCGCATGGGAAGCTTACGACAACCTTAAGGGCATCGTTAACGTCACCACCAAAAAGGTCGACGGCAACAAGGTCACTTACGTCGATGCCGAAGGCGCCGAACACGTTATCGAGGCCGATTCCGTTGTCCTTTGCGGCGGCATGAAGCCCCTGACCGATGATGCACTGGCCTTTGCCGATTCTGCCAACGATTTCTTCATCGTGGGCGACTGCGACCGCGCCGGAAACCTCCAGCGGGTCAACCGTCAGGCATATTCCAGAGCAATGCAGATCTAAACCCCGCATCTCAAAAGCCGCCGCAATGTCGGGTGTCCGTAAAGCAGTTAAACGAAAAATGTAACTATTTTACGGCATCTGTCAGACGGGGTTGGTAATCAACAACGAAAAATGAGTGATGCCAGGTCGAAAGACCGAGCATCACTCATTTTTTATCTTAACGCTTTCTCTTTTGATATTATGGAGGAACATATTATGTAGGAACTTAACTATATTCGTTGTGGCGATTACTATATTCCCGATATTCGCTTATCGGAGGAAACCAGACCTATTGGTCGTTGGGGGCGTATGCACAGAGATTATATCAAAGAATACAAGCCTTTTCGCCTCAACGATCTGTGTCTCAGCGGTGAGCTGTGGACATATCTGGCTGATTTGAACGAGCAGGCACAGAATATCATTGAGCAAATGAAAGTGTCTGAGAGCATGACAGAGCGCATGAAGCAGCACGATCAGATGGCTTGGGTGGGAGCTATGAACAGCATCCGCAACCAGACCGAGGAAATCATTCTCCGAGAAATGATCTATCAGGAGGATACAGTATGAGAATCCTTGAAGAATTTTGGTACGGCAATATTGTGCCAACCTAGAATGGCACATCCTCTTGCAAGAAATATAAGAAGCTGTTGGAGCTGATTTGCAGGAACGAAGAAAAGCTCAAAGCCACCATGACGGACGAGCGGAAAGAATTGTTTGAAAAATATAGTCTTCTATCTGCTTCAATGCCAACCCAATCAATCGATCTGCCTGATCTGCCATAAACAGCGGAATATTC
>CAYLKH010000085.1:0-7666 GCA_964384255.1 uncultured Oscillospiraceae bacterium
TGTGAACTTTGCTGTTTTCTTGTTTTCCACAGCGTTTTCCCCCTTTCACTGAATACGTCGGATGCCAGAGCGATAAGCAGTATAACGCCCATGACCATCCATTGCAAATACTGGTCAAAGCCAAGGAAGGTAAATCCCGAGGTGGCGAACCCAATGAACAGGAAACCCACCACAGAACCGAGGATACTGCCCTTGCCGCCCAGAATGCTTGTTCCGCCCAGGACCACGGCCAGGATAATATCCATCTCCTTACCGGTGGCCGCCTGAGGGTTGGCAGAAACGGAGCGGGCAATAAGCACCACCGCCGCTATGGCGCAGCAAAGGCCGCAGATGATATAGGTGCCTGCTGTAGTGGAGCGGGTGCGGATGCCGGAAAATCTGGAGGCCGTCAGGTTGCCGCCGATGGCATATATCCGCTGGCCAAAGACTGTACGTTTGGTGACGAAATGGCAAACCAGTACCACTACCAGCATGATGATGACCGGTACCGGGATAACGCCGAAAAGGGAGCCGGTGCCTATCCAGTCAAACAGCGCCGAATCGCAGCGAACGGTATGGCCGGAAGCCAGTATCAGCGCCAGAGCGCCGTAGATCGAGCTGGTACCCAGCGTGGTGATAAAGGCGTTGAGCTTCAGTCCGCTGACGAAGAAACCGTTGATAAAGCCGCAGAGTATTCCCAGCAGCAGGGTGACGGGTATGGCCCAGTTACCAATAGTGAGGCTCATTTTTGCGCAGAGGACAGTGAGCATGGTCAACTGGGAGCCTACGGAAAGGTCAATGTTGCCCGTAAGAATGACCATGGTCATGCCGCAGGCTATGATACCGATATAGGTCTGCTGGCGGAATATCTGGATGATATTGGTCCAGGTAAGGAACTTACCGCCGGAGATGGAAGGAGCCAGGATAGAAACCACAATAACGAACAGTATCAACGCCAAAAATACGCCGCTGCCGTTAAGGGCCTTGAATCTGGTCCAAAGCTGACTTATCCTGTTTTTCATCAGGCCACTCCTCCTTTGCTGGCTGTTTTGCCCAGCGCTGCCGCCAGAATAGTGGTGTTTTCAAGGCCCTTCATATCCATATCCGCAGTGAGGCTGCCTTCGCAGATGGTGATAACCCGGTCGCAAACGCCCATTATCTCCTCGATCTCGGAGGACACCATCACTACAGCCACGCCCTGCCGGGCCAGATCGCTGAGAAGGCCGTATATTTCGGATTTGGAACCTACGTCGATACCGCGGGTAGGTTCGTCCACTATAAGGATCTTGGGCTCGGTCATGAGCCACTTGGCCAAAACCACCTTCTGCTGGTTGCCGCCGGAGAGGTTTCCGGCCAGCTGAGTTACAGAGGGAGTTTTGATGGAGATGCTGTCGACATAGCTTTCGGCTACACTGGCCTGCTTTTTCCGGTCGACGACCCCCAGCCTGCTGATTTTGGGGAGCCTGACCAGAGTCATATTAAGCAAAATGGAAAGCCGGAGCATAAGGCCCTCTTTTTTCCGGTCCTCGGTGCAGAAACCGATACCGGCGTCAATAGCCGCCGCAGGGCTGCCGGGCCGGAGCTTTTTGCCCTCGACTATGACTTCGCCGCTGTTATAGCGGTCAACACCGAATATGGCGCGCATGATCTCGGACCTTCCGGCACCCACCAGACCAAAGAAGCCCAGTATCTCGCCCTTGCGGACAGAGAAGGAGATGTCCCGGAACACTCCGTCGCGGGTAAGGCCATTGACCTCAAGCACGGTTTCGCCCAGCTGAGCAGGAGCCTTCTGATACAGGTTTTCCAGGCTGCGGCCTATCATGTGGGCAATAAGCTCGTCCTGAGTGGTGTCGTTTTTGTCCATGGTGATGATATTCTGGCCGTCACGGATCACGGTGATACGATCGGCCAGATACATGACCTCGTCCAGCTTGTGAGAAATGTAGACGATGGCGATGTTCATCCCGGTCAGTTTTTTAATAAGCTTGAAAAGAGTATCAGTCTCTTTCTCGCTGAGGGACGAGGTGGGTTCATCCATAATAATGCACCGGGCGTTACGGGTCAGGGCGCGACCGATCTCGATCATCTGCTG
Source organism: uncultured Oscillospiraceae bacterium (assembly GCA_964384255.1). Lineage (GTDB taxonomy): Bacteria > Bacillota > Clostridia > Oscillospirales > Oscillospiraceae > SIG469. The sequence goes on from CAYLKH010000085.1 coordinate 2,072, forward strand.
CTGACCGACGGACAGCTCACCTGCCATGGTCTTTGGGGTGATAGCGCCGTCAACGTCCAGCTCTTTGAGGATATCTTCTGTACGGGAATATAGTGTCTTATAATCAATAAGACCGTTTTTTGTGGGGAGATTGCCAATAAACAGGTTTTGAGCAACATCCAACTGGGGCGCAATAGACAGCTCCTGATACACGCAGGACACGCCCAGGGAAATGCCCTCGGCCGTGGAACTGATGCTTATGGGCTTGCCGTCAATTATGTACTGCCCGGCATCCTGACTGTGAGCTCCGGTCATTACCTTGATAAGGGTAGACTTGCCTGCGCCGTTTTCGCCGCAAAGGGCGTGGACCTCGCCCTCGCGAATGTCGAAATTGACATCAGACAGAGCCTTTACACCCGGAAATATCTTGGTTATGCCCCGAAGCTCGATAAAGGTTTCGCCTTGCATATCAAGCCTCCTAACTGACTAAATCCGTTTAATTTGTTTTCCTAACTATCTTTGCCTGATTATATCTCAGTTTTATAAAAACGTCAACCTTGACATTGTTCCGATGGCGCTTCGCAGCCATTTGCTCCGGCGGCAGGAACGGACCGTTTTTGATACGCTGAGCATAAATCAACTTTTGTTTCAAACCCATTGACTTTGTCCGGGCAGGGAGTATAATAGAACCACCGTTTCGTAATATATATTACAAAACGTGCGTTTTGAGACTGCCATAATAGTCCAACGGACTGTTTTGACACGCTGAATCTATATATAATATAAAGGAGTCGAAACTTAATGACCGGATCACTCTGCGGCGCGAACTGCGCCGAATGTCCATCGAAAGAAGCCTGTCCCGGCTGCGCCGAGACAAATGGCTGCCCCTTCGGCAGGCAGTGCTTTGTGGCAAAATACATATTGACCGGCGGGATAGAAAGCTATCAGGCGTTCAAGCAGGGACTGATGGACGAAATCAACGGGCTGAGCATTGACGGAATGGAAATGGTCACGGAGCTGTATCCGCTGGTGGGCAGTTTTGTCAATCTGGAATATCCCGTTCCCGGAGGTACGGTAAAGTTCCTGAAGGATGACGAGGTCTATCTGGGGGCGCAGGTCAGGAACCTCTTTGACGACAGCGGCAAAAGCTGCTTTGGCGTCATCGCCCGGGAGAGCTTTGTGCTGGTGTGTGAATACGGCGAATACTGCGCAAATCCCGAGATAGTGGTTTATAAAAGAAGATGAAACCGGTTATCCATCGGGGATCTCTGTCGGCGCTGCTTATCCTGCTTATTGCCATAGCGGGATGCTCGGTCCGGAGCTTTGACGGAACCGCGATTTCAGACAATAACAGCTTCAGGCTGGACTATTCCCTGCTGGACCGCCGGGAAGAGGCGTTTATCACCATGGTGGCGGGGGATACTCTCCAGGTATCCGTCGCGCAGGATGCAGGGTGCGTTGATATGACCGTCGGCATCGACGGGCAGGAGCCGATCTATCAGGGAAACGGCCTTACAGACATGGAGTTTACGCTGAATATTTCGGAATTCGGGTCATATCACATAACCGTTACAGGCCACGACGCCTGCGGCAGTGTCGTTTGTCAAACACACTGACCGTCACCACGGCGGGCTATCAAAAAATCAGGAGGATATTGCTATGAAAAATGAGGTTTTGCAGAGACTGCTTGCTGTGGCAGGCATAGGCCTGTGTATTGGGGGGATAATTTTCCTGTGTCTGTCCCTGTTTGGATACGAAAACCCATGGACTCTGCCAGCCGCTTTGGTCTGCGTTGCGCTGTCCACGCTGTTTCAGATAATTTTCAGGCAGGGGAACAGCAAAGATGAGTAAATACGACGGCCTTTGGAGCTATATCAGCGACTGCGGGAAAGGCAGTCTCACCCTGACCTTTGATGAGATTGGCAGTATCGCCGGCGTCCCCATTGACCACTCTTTTCTGCGGTACAAAAAGGAGCTGGCAGAATACGGCTATGAGGTCAGAAAAATATCTATGAAGGAACAGAAGGTGACTTTTGAAAAATGCAAAACAGAACCCTGATTTTATATATCCACGGCAAGGGCGGCACGGCGGAAGAAGCCGAACATTATAAGCCCCTGTTTCCCGGCTGCCATGTAGTGGGGCTTGACTATACCGCCGACACTCCCTGGGACGCGAAAACTGAGTTTCCTGCTGCTTTTGCAGAGCTTTCGGCGGGATATGGCCCCGTTATTCTGATAGCCAACAGCATCGGAGCGTATTTTTCCATGTGCGCCCTGCCTCAGGAAACGATCGCAAAGGCATATTTCATCTCCCCCATCGTGGATATGGAAAAGCTGATTTGCAGCATGATGGTCTGGGCCAATGTGACCGAAGACGAGCTGAGGGAAAAAGGGACGGTAGAAACGACCTTTGGCGAAACGCTGTCCTGGGAATATCTCAGCTACGTCCGCAGTCACCCGATTAATTGGACTGTACCTGTCGAAATTCTCTACGGCGGGCAGGACGATCTGACCGACCGGGGAACCGTCACCGCCTTTGCAAACGCTCACAACCGGGCATTGACCATAATGGAGGACGGCGAGCATTGGTTCCATACGCCGGAACAGATGGCGTTTCTGGACGCGTGGCTAATGAGCTGTGAAAACGCAGAAAGAAAAGATTTGTGATAAATACTGAACACCCATAATGGAGGTCATGGAGCAACAATGTGGAACACATTATATAACGCCGCTGTACGGGTGCAAAACAGCAGAACGATCTCGCCCTTTATAGAGGCCGGTGGTGTTGCGGCGGCCATATTGACAAAGGCCGGAAATATCTATGTGGGCGTTTGTATCGACACCGCGTCCACCCTGGGAATGTGTGCCGAAAGAAACGCCATCGCCAATATGATAACCAATGGAGAAAGCCGGATAGATAAGGTCGTTGCCGTCATGCCGGACGGCAGGGTCGGTTCTCCCTGCGGCGCCTGCCGGGAGTATATGATGCAGCTGGATAAGGACAGCGGCGATATCGAGATCCTTCTGGACCTCGAAACCCAAAAGACCGTGCGTCTGCGGGAACTGATCCCCGACTGGTGGGGAACAGAGCGGTTTGCTGAGCAGGTCAACACCGTTCAGTCCGCCGGATCGGAATAGAATTGCGATCGGAACTCTGTTCAGATAGTGACCGACACAGAAATGACATATGAAATCGATATAATTATCTTGACACTGCACCTGGTGAATATATTATCCTGTAGTCACAGAAAGGAGAGTTCATATGAAAAAACTGATTTGTTTACTGCTGTGTCTGTCCATGCTGCTGGCGCTCTCGGCCTGCGGCGGCAAAAACGAAGTACCTGCGGCCACCGAACCTGTGGCCGATACCCGGCCCGCAGCTGACGAAGGAACATCAGCCTTTGATCTGGCCACCTTCGATCACAGCCAATATGGCTATCTGCGGTCGAATTATTCCCTGCCCGACGTGGCGGATAACCCCAGCCGCTATTCGCTGGACGGGGATGTTTTTTCATTCTGCAATATCGCCAGCGGTACGGATGGCGAAACCCGGACCTATACCCTGTACACTGCTGTCGGCGGCCAGCAGCCGACGGAGACGGCTCAGCTGACCACACCTGTTGATGGATATTTTTCCGACCTGCTATGGGACGGAGAGTTTATATGGACGGTCTATTCCTATGACATGGAGGTCGACCCCCAGACCTTTTCGGACAACATTTACGGAAGCAACTACATTACCGTCATCACGCTGCAAAAGCGGGACGCGTCAGGGGAAATAGTGGCAGAATTCAACCTGGGCGACCTGTTTACCGACGCAGAGTTTTATTACACCTCGTCCGTTATCCCTGATGGCGGCGGGCTGTGGGTCACCTGCGCCAGCTTCACGGCCAACGAGTGCATTGGGTCAATTCTTTATTTCGACAGTGACCTTAAGCTGAAATACAGCCTGGACGATTTTGACGATGCGCCTTCCATCGCAAAAACTGCCGACGGCGAAATTGTCTGCATTTACGACGGCAGGCTTTCCGTGGTCGACCAGACCGGCTTTGCGCCTACGGATATCCAGCTGGAAAACGACTCCTTCTGGTATACCCTGGTTTCCGGCTCCGGAGGATACGATATGTTTATCTACGATGACAGCACTCTTTACGCCTGCGACATTGAGGCCGGGCTGATGGTGCCTCTGCTGAACTGGACCGATTGGGGCGTGACAAACCCGTCTTTTGTGGGCGCACTGAGCGAAACTCAGCTGCTGGTCAGATACTCCAGCATTTACTCCGGCGAAGCAAAGCTGGTGCTTATGGACAGGGTCGATATTTCTCAGATACCGGAAAAGACGGTTATAACCATAGGTTATCTGGAAGATATAGAATATGATACCCAGGACGCCGCCGCTGTCTTCAACGGCGAAAGCTCAAAATATCGCATCGAGCTGGTGGTTTATGACGACGAAAGTGCCCTGGATATGGCCTTTGCCAGGGGCGAAGGGCCGGATATGCTGGTGCTTTATGAAAATCAGAGCAAATATATCAAAAAAGGGCTGCTGGCCGATATGCTGCCCCTGATGGACCAGTACGGCGGCATCACCCGGGACGATCTGGTCACGTCATTTGTCGACGCTTCCATGACCGGCGACAGCCTGTATATGATGGCCTGGAGTTTCAGTCTTCGCACCATGATCGGTCTGCCGGAATACGTGGGCAGCGACCAGGGATGGAGCTATGAGCAGTTTATATCCGCCCTTGAGAATATGCCCGATGGTATGTATGCCTGCGATTTCGGCGGCACCGGGTTCCTGGAATTCCTGCTGGGCGGGCTTTATACCGAATATGTGGATACCGAAAGCGGCACCTGCGATTTTGACAGCGTCGGGTTTATCACTCTGTTGGATGCGCTGGCAAAATATGTCAATTTTGACAGCGTGGAGCCGACGGAATATTACGATGACGAGATCCAGTACCTGACCGAGAAGGTCCAGCTGCTGGACGTGACCAACATTTTTTCCTCCTATTATTTAAGGGGCCAGTTCGACCAGGTAACGATGGTGGGCTATCCCGGCGGCGTAGGCAACGGCGCAGACTTTAATATCAGCAACACCATAGGCATCTGCTCCGGATGTAAGGATATGGAGGGCGCATGGGAGTTTGTGAGCTTCATGCTGTCCGATGAGGTCCAGAGCTCCTTCGGCTCGCTGATATACCCGGTCAACAGAAACGCTCTGGAATCTGCGTTAAGTATCCGGGCAGAAAGCTATGAGGAAAACTATCCCGGAGCGGGTCAAAGGGCCGAAGCCCTGATGGATTATATCGACGCAGTGGAAACGATCTCCTATCGGGAACACGCCCTGTTCGACATTATCGCCGAAGAAGCGGAAGCCCTTTTCGCCGGCAGCAAATCGGCCGAAGAGACGGCGAAGATAATCCAGAACCGCGTAAGCACCTATCTTGCAGAAATGGGATAATGCGGCCATTTGCCATTGCGCGGAGCGTAGCGACGTGGCAATCTCACCCGTCGCGGATTTGAGTTGTCGCGTAGAGCGAAAGCCCCCCTTTGTGTCATTGCGAGGAGCGCAGCGACGAGGCAATCTCACAGTAGGGGTTAGGATTTAGGATT
>CAYLKH010000086.1:0-7654 GCA_964384255.1 uncultured Oscillospiraceae bacterium
CCCCGCAAACGGAGTCAGAGTCCGGTGTGCTACCGTTACACAAATCCCCTATTTGTTTAGCAAATATATTATACTCAATCAGCGGAAAAAGTCAAGCAAAATTTTAAGAATATTTGATTCTTTTTGGCACGATTCTTGCTGTTATTAGAATTGTGTACAATGGGGCGGTGAGTCCTTGTTATTTCGGCACAATTGTATTAAAATCCGTATGAAAGAAAATATTGATTTTGGAGGAAAAAACATGAATCTGGAAAAATTTGTCGAAGCGTTACAGGCTTATGACGTTCGCAGGCGTCTGCTGGTTCCGGAGCGTTACATAGCTATGGACCTGTTTCAGGACTGTATGCCCGAGGATTATCCCAGGCGTTCCGGCCCCCCCGCCATGCCCAGCGGTGAAGGCGGCGGACCCGGCGGTCCTGGCGGCGGACCCGGCGGTCCCGGCGGTCCTGGCGGCGGCATGGGCGATATGATGAACGCCGCCAACGAAAAGGAAAAGGTCCTTGTGGCTCTGCTGTCCGGCGAAGCTGTGGCCGACGACGTGGTCGAAAAGGCTCTGGGCTTCAGCGGCGCTGCCCTTAAGCAGGCGCTTAAGGATGCCGACCCGGTCATCAAGCCTCTTCCTGACAAGCAGGTCCTGCTGACCTTTGACGACAGCACCATTGACCACTATACCGATGCCTGTCCAATTCTGGAAAAATATGGCTTCCACGCCAATCTGTTCACCACCGAGATGGAGTCCAATATGTTCTCCGGCGCATCCTTTGACGACAAGACGAAATTCATGACCTGGGAGCAGATCAAGGAGCTTAGCGACCGGGGCCACGAGGTCTGCAACCATTCATGGCACCACACCAGCGGCTTCCAGTCCAGCTCTCGCGAGGATAAGATCAGGGAAATCCAGGGGCTTGAAGAGCAGTGCTACAAATATAACATCCCCAAGCCCACGGTTTTTGGCGCCCCCGGCGGCCAGTATTCTCCCGAGGTGGAGGAACTGATGCTGGAGCTTGGTTACCATTGGGGCCGCGGGGACAGAGCCGGTGTCACTCCCCTGCTTCGCGGCAGCGCTCTGTATGACCCCTATGTGGACACTCCCATGGTAGTGCCTAACGTTTCGGTTATGAGCGCCGAGGCCATCAAGCCGGTGCTTGACAAATGCGTAGGCAAGGTGGCGCTTCTGGTGTTCCACGACATCAACGACACCCGTATGCCCGGACCTCCCTTTGAGGAGCTTATCCGCACCATATCCGAATATGGCGGCAGATGCATCACCTTCCGGGAGCTTGAGCAATATATTGACCCGGTCAAGGCTCACAACTATATCAGGAACGCATATAAATAAAACCCCCATCAGGCCGGGAGGCATTTCTGCTTCCCGGTCTCAGCGTGTCAAAATAGTCCGCTGGACTATTTTGACACGGGATTTTGCGGCCTTCGGCAGTTATAGTTTTGGCGAAGCCAAAACTACGGAAGTCAGCTTGCTGACTTTGCGTACTTCGAAAGGCCGACATTCGGCCTTTTCTCGCACGTTTGAAGGCCGAATAGAGAAATTTCCGGGACGTCAATGCAAGCATTGACGTTATACACTGCCGCCGGAAATTTCACATGTGAATTTTTTCGCCGCTAACGCGGCGAACTCTACGAGGTTTTTGACAACCCATCAGGCCGGGAGGCATTTCTGCTTCCCGGCCTGAGATTTTAAAACCATATTTTGTTGGCTTCTTCCCGCAGCTGACCCCGGAAATCCGGATGAGCCACGGCGATAAGGTTTTCTATCCGCTGGCGAATTGAGCGCCCCCGGAGATAGGCGATGCCATATTCCGTGACCACATGGTCCACATTAGTCCGGTTCAGGGTCACCACGGAGCCGGGAGCCAGCGTAGGAGTAATGGTGCTGATGGTCCCGTTTTTGGCTGTTGAGTGGACGGCGATGATGCTCCGGCCGTTTTTGGCATGGAGTGCGCCCACGGCCGTATCCACCTGGCCGCCGGTGCCGCTGTATTGGGTGGTTCCGATGGCTTCGGAGGCGCATTGGCCGGTCAGGTCCACCGACAGGGCGCTGTTGATGGAGACCATATTGTCATTTTTCGCTATGACGGTGGGGTCGTTGGTATAGCTGCCCCGCATGACCATGACCGAAGGATTGCGGTCAACAAAGTCGTATAGCCGCCTGTCCCCCATAACAAAGGCAGAGACCATTTTCCCCTTGTGGAGAGTCTTTTTCCGCCCTGTGACGACCCCCGCTTCTACCAGATCCACCATGGAATTGGTAATAAGCTCCGTATGTATGCCCAGATCGTGCTTGTCCATAAGCTCTTCGGCCACAGCGTCCGGAACTCCGCCGATGCCCAGCTGGATAGTGTCTCCATCGTTGACCAATGAGGCGATGTATCCTCCCATGGTTTTTTCGATCTCAGTGGGCTTGCTTCTGGGCAGTTCCGGCAGCGGGGTGTCGGTTTCGATAATATAGTCTACGTCGCGGATATGGACCTCAGTATCGCCATAAACCGTGGGGATGTTGGGGTTGACCTCAAGGATGACAATATCGGCAGCCTCCAGCAGCTCTTTTTCATGGATAAGGCACAGAGACATGGTCATGTACCCGTGGTCATCCATAGGGGACGCAGAACCCCAGAAAACGTTGATATGGTTGTCCCGGGCCTCCAGCCAGCGCTTGCAGACATTATGCAGGTCGCCGGGAACGTGGGTAACTCCGCCGAATTTCAGCCCCTTGCGGGCGGGACCCATAAGGAAGATAGACTCCGTATCCACCAGCCCCTTATACTGGGGGTCGACGATGAAGGGATGCTCTTTGAGCATAATGCCGTCAAGCATGGTCATGCCGCTGACCTTACCATAAAGGGTGTGGAGATTATCCAGCAGCCCTGCGGGTTCGATAGCGTTTTCCGAGGTACCAAGGCTGTAGCCGCTTTTAAGCAGGCTCAACCCTTCCTGGAGAGAAATTTTCTTGCTGTTATATTCAGAAATATATTTATTCATAGCTGCCTCCTGTGGCAAACAGTTTTGTTCATCTGTATTTTACAGGACCGGGCAGCCAGAGTAAAGAGCAATAATTTATAAATTTCCGGCCCAATACAGGGACGAAAATAAACTAATATGCAGGGATTAGATATTAGGGGTTAGGGGTTAGGATTTAGGGATTAGGGACGCTCCCCACCTGTCATTGCGAGGAGGCCGCAGGCCGACGTGGCAATCTCACCGGTTGCGGATTTGAGTTGTTGGGTCATGCGTACAAAGTTGCGCAACTGCCCGTAGGGGACGACGTCCTCGGCGTCCCCTACGATGCAAAACGCAATGTTGTACGCATGATGCAACAGCACACCGGTTTCCCACACTTTCGTGCCGTTGGCGCGAATGAAAATCGCGGTGCGATTTTCCGGGACGCCGAGGACGTCGTCCCCTACGGCGCACTACCCAAGTTTTTGCACAAAGATGCTGGCCGCGCCCCTAATCCCTAAATCCTAAATCCTAACCCCTAATACGAGATTGCCACGTCGGCCTTCGGCCTCCTCGCAATGACAAAGGGGTATACTGCGCTCCTCGCAATGACAAAGAAGGGACTATCTGTTCTCTGTCCCCTATATCCCACTTTGTAGTAAAAAAATTAAAAATACTAATTTGCACTACACTTTAGTAACAAAAGGTGATATAATCGGTTCCATATAGAAGCTGATAAGGAGAACTAAAAATGTATATCAAGCAGATTTCCATTTACCTTGAAAACGTTAAAGGCTCCCTCCGGGAGCTTACTCAGCTCCTTGGCGAAAACAACATAAACCTGCTGGCAATGTCCGTGGCCGATACCTCCGGATTCGGTATCGTTCGCTGCATCGTCAAAAGCGCCGAGATCGAGCCTGCTGTGGCCGCGCTGAAAGAAGGCGGTTATGTCGCCAAGATCAACAACGTTATCTGTATGCGCATTCCTCATAAGCCCTGCGGTCTGGCCAACGCCCTCAAGGCTCTTGAAAACAGCGATATCTCCGTCGAATACACCTATTCCTTCTGCCGCAGCACCCTTGACGACGCGGTCCTTATTGTCCGCCCCTCTGACAAGGATAAGGGCGCAAAAGCCTTTGCCGACAGCGGCATAAGCATGGTAAGCCAGGAAGAGGTCGACAATTTCTGATCTGTCTGGCTGTCAGTTTTTTCGCCCGGTCCTGCCGGGCGAAAAAAACTGAAAAACTTCGAAAATAATGCTTGACAAACCGACGTTATGTGGGTATAATAACGGAGCTGTCTTCGAGATGGCCCGGTAGTTCAGTTGGTTAGAACGCCAGCCTGTCACGCTGGAGGTCGACGGTTCGAGCCCGTTCCGGGTCGCCAGCATGCTGCTGTAGCTCAGGCGGTAGAGCGCATCCTTGGTAAGGATGAGGTCACCAGTTCAAATCTGGTCAGCAGCTCCATTGAAAAAACCTTGTAGTTTCAACGACTACAAGGTTTTTTTCATGCTCATTTCTGGTCAGCGCAAAAAGGCTGAAAGCACGTGAACCGTCTCAGGCAGTTCACGTGATTTCTATACAGCTCCTATATAGCTCCTACAGCTCCAGGCCCTGAATCGCGTTCTGATACAGGAACGTTTTCAGCAGCTCGGATCGGCCGGTATTGTAGTATTCCAAAAGTATTTCGTTAAACCGCTCCATGTATTTTTCGGTGATCGTGAGCATGCCGGCGCCCGCTTCCAGCAGGATCTTATTCGCCAGCGTCAGGCTTGTTCGCTTGTTACCATCCCAGAAAAACTGCCCCCGCGTTCCCCAGCAAAACGCCGTCAATGCCCTTTCCGTTGCGCTGGTATCCATATTCAGGATCTGCGCAAGCTCCTTGCTGACAGTTTCGGGAGCAGGGACAGGCGGAGTATAGTCAGTGCCGGAGATGGACACACGTCCAGTTCTCAGTTTGCCCCATTCCAGCGCCTCATTTCTGGCAATAAACCCGTTGATCCTGCACCAATACTCCATTGTTACAGGCTCAGGGATGGTATCCAGAAGAAAACGCCATGCGTCGCGCATATTCAGGATGGCCTGAATGTCGTCCAGATGAACATTGGGAACATTTACCCCCTGCAAAATGGTTTTGGTCTGCGGGAAAGTAACAGCGCGGTTTTCCATTTTCATGCCGCAGTATACATTTTCGTCCCATTTCTTTTTTGCAAGAAAACGGCTTTGCTCCGGTGTGAGATGGTATTTGTCCACGTAGATCATGGGCTTAGTCCTCCTTTTCCATAGCCGCCAAAATCAGTCGGGTAATAAAAGTATTTACACTTCTCCCCTGCGGCGGCAAGATTATTTATCTCATTTTCCTCTGCGTCAGCCGGGTACAATTATTCCAGGGGTCGAAGCTCTGTCACCGTCAGGTCGGCTCCTTTTACGTTAAATCTGATTTCAAACCCGGCAAATTCAAATCCGTATATTCTTTCCGGGTCATCATGATATTGAGGTCGTGGGTCGATAGCCAGAACGCTGATCAGCCCCGGCCTTTTTTCTTCCGGCAGCCGGGAAAGGAGCTGGGACGAAATATGGACGTTCAGCTTTTCTTCCACCGGGTCGGCAGCAAAGCCCGCCAGAGCATCGGGGTGGCTGTCGGTATATGGGATGTATGGCTTGATGTCGAATATGGGAGTTCCGTCCATAAGGTCGGCTCCCGAAACCACCAGCACCGTGCCATAGTCCCGGTGCTGGACAACGGATTCCAGCCTGACGGAAGACAGGCCCAGAGAATTGGGTCGATAAGGGGACCTGGTGGCAAAAACGCCCACACGCTGGTTCCCTCCCAGCCGCGGCGGCCTGACAGTCGGTGACCATCGGGTCCTGACAGCCGCTGAAAACTGCCATATGAGCCACAGATGGCTGAACCCGTCGATACCTCTCAGGGCATCGGAAACTCTGTATTCCGGCTCAAAGACGATGGTCGCCTTTAGCTGGTCCACAATACCGCTCTGGCGGGGAATGCCGAATTTTGTGGAAAAATCTGACCTGACGTATGCTATGGGCTTGATCTCAAATGAATTCATTATAAGTATCCTTCTTGAAAAACTCTTGAATGACGGGGATAAACATTGTAAGATATGATTGCAAATCATGAGGGAGTGATATGATGCTTGATTATATTAGCCAGTACAGACAGAAACTGAAATCTCCTGAGGAGGCAGTTAAGGTCGTTAAATCCGGGGACTGGGTGGATTATACTCTGTCCCTGGGGTTTCCGAAGCTGCTGGACGAGGCTCTTGCAAAGCGCCGGGACGAGCTGACCGACGTAAAAATCAGGGGCAACCTTATCTTCGGTCCCATACAGACCGTGGAATCCGACCCCAACAGGGAGCATTTTATTTACAACAGCTGGCACTGCTCGTCATACGAACGCAAGCTGTTCGACCGGGGACTGTGCAGCCCCATACCCATGGTTTTCAGAAACTATGCTCCTTATTACAAGCATTTTCTGACGGTGAACGTGGCCATGATCTCTGTCACACCTATGGACAGGCACGGATATTTCAACCTCTCCTGCTCTATCGGCGGGGCCTATGGAGTTTTGGAAAACGCTGATTACGTAATAGTTGAGGTGAACGAAAATCTCCCGAGAATATATGGCGGGTTTGACGAATGTATCCATATATCCCAGGTTGACTGCGTGGTCGAGGGCGAACACGACCCAATACTTGAGCTGATATCCTCTGACCCCACTGCGGAAGACATGGCTATCGCAAAAAACATTATACCACATATTGTCGACGGCGCAACCATCCAATTGGGCATCGGCAGCACCCCCAACGCTGTGGGTACTCTTATCGCCCAGACCGATGTGAAAGATCTGGGTATGCACACCGAGCTTTGCTCCGACGCTTATCTTGAGCTGTTCAGAGCCGGAAAACTGACTAACCGCAAAAAGCAGCTCCATCGGAACAAGGGCGTGACCGGCATAGTTTTAGGCTCCCGGGCGCTGTATGACTGGGTCAACGAAAACCCCAGCGTCATCGGTTGCCCGCTGGAATATGTCAATGACCCGGGGACCATCGCTGTCCACGACAATATGGTATCCATCAACAGCTGTATCGCCGTGGACCTGTATGGTCAGATATCCTCCGAGACTTCGGGTTTTCGCCATATCAGCGGCACCGGCGGCCAGCTGGACTTTTTGACCGGCGCGTCAATGTCCAGCGGGGGCAAGGCTTTTATCTGCATGAAGTCGTATCATATAGACTCGCAGGGCGTGATGCATTCCAATGTCAAATCCCAGTTCGGAGCCGACATCGTTACGGTCCCCCGGAGTCAGGCATACTTCATCGTCACCGAGCAGGGTATTTTCAACCTTGAGGGTATGACCACCTGGGAACGGGCCGAGGGCATAATCGGCATCGCCCACCCGGATTTCAGAGATCAGCTTATCAAAGAAGCCGAAAAGCAGAAGATATGGATAAGGTCAAACAAAAGATAGGCCCCTATTTGTCATTGCGAGGAGCGCAGTTCCCGTTTTGTCATTGCGAGGAGCGCAGTACCCCCCTTGTCATTGCGAGGCGGCTTGCCGCCGTGGCAATCTCACCGGTTGCGGATTTGAGCTGTCGGGTAGAGCGTACAAAGTATCCACCATGAAAGACCCCCTTGCTAAAGGGGGTCGAAATATTCACGGCGTAGCCGAATATTTC
>CAYLKH010000087.1:0-7415 GCA_964384255.1 uncultured Oscillospiraceae bacterium
CTTTTCCTGCATCATTCTGAAATTTTGGCTTGACTTTTAATAGTTAGTCTTTCATATTAGGAAATGTTTTACAATAATGTTCTCGGATCCGTGATCCGGCCGGGTTACATGGTTTCGGCTATAACAGCCCTGTCGATACCTCCGCTGTCCCGGCCTATGCCGATTATCCCAATGCCTTCTGCCCGGAGCATATCCAAAACGGCTTCGGCCTGACCGATACCCATCTCGAATATAAGCTTTCCACCGGTTTTCAGCGCAGGGACCCAGTTTTTCAGAATAGCCCGGTAAAAATCCAGTCCATCCTTACCGCCGTGCAGCGCAATATCCGGTTCAAAATCTCTGACCGATCTGTCAAGAGTTTTCATATCATCAGTGGTTATGTACGGCGGGTTTGACACAATGATATCAAACTTGCCCAAATATGCCGGCGGCAGCGCCATGGCATCTGCCTTAACGTGTATCGCCCGGTTTGCAAGGCCGAGGCTTTGCGCGTTTTTGTGGCAAACAGCCAATGCATCATCGGATATGTCTGCCATAACTACCCTTGCGGCAGGAACATTTTTTGCCACCGCAAGGCCGATACATCCGCTGCCGCAGCACAGGTCAAGCACCTTGGGGTCTTTATCAGCCATGTTCTCTGCCGCCCTGATAGCCAGCGTCGCGGCTATCTCGGTGTCATCTCTGGGAATAAGCACCCCCGGCCCAACAGCAAGAGTCATTCCCATAAACTCCCACTGCCCCAGAATATACCCCAGGGGTTCTCCGGCAACACGCCGGGCGCAAAGCTCCATGGCTTTCTCTGCGGTTTCAGCGGCTGCATAGATGCCATAATCTGCCAGCAGCTGCTCTCTGGTTTTGCCCGAGGCCGCACATACCAGCTCCCGGGCTGTCATAACCGGGTTGCCATCACCAGCAGTTATGAGCTGACGGCGAATATCGATACACAGGTCGTTATACTTAACTGCCATCTCGATCTCTCTTTACCTTTCGTTATTTACACAGGGGACTCACCATCTGTCCTCGCCCTCGACCTCCGGCAATACCAGCCTGACCGCTTCGATGCCCACCTCTATCATAGAGTCGTCGGGTTCGTTGGTGGTAAACCGTTGGAACCACAGCCCCGGGGCCACCAGCGCTCTGGTAAACCGGTTGTCGTGGCGGCCTACAAATCGGTTTATCTCATAGCTTATGCCGACCACCACCGGCAGCAGCGCCAGTCTCAGCGCCATACGAACAAACGGGTTTGACCATCTGACAACGCTGAACACCAGGATACTGATTATCATGACCACAAACAGAAAGCTCGTTCCGCAGCGGGGATGAAAACGGGTCTGTACCCTGACGTTTTCAACCGTCAGCGGCAAACCGGCCTCATAGCAGGCGATGGTTTTGTGTTCTGCACCGTGGTATGAAAACACCCGCTTCATATCCTTCATTTTTGAAACTGAGATCATGTATATCACAAACAGGGTTATTCTGATGGCCCCTTCCACCAGATTGCGTACAACTCCGCTGCCTATCCAGGGCGATACGAACCCTGCCAGCAGAGTAGGCAGAAGGATGAACAGCCCCACCGAAAACGCGACCCCCAAAAACACCGCAAGGTAGATTATGGCCTGCTGCGCCTTTTCTTCCTCCAGATGGTCTTCAAGCCACTGGTCGATTTTTGACGGTTTTTCCGGCTCGGCGCCTTCCTCCTCGGGATAGTAATCGGCCGAAAACATCAGTGCCTTTACCCCATTGACCATAGAAGAGCCAAAGTTCACCACGCCCCGGATAAAGGGCCAGCCAAGAATGGGATATTTGTCTTTAATAAATTTTCTGTCTTCTACCTGGGTCACCAGACCTTCCGGTCCTCTGACCACGATAGCTTTCTTCTTAGGCCCCAACATCATGATCCCTTCGATAAGGGCCTGTCCGCCGATGGATGTGCGGAACTTTTCGTCTTTTGCCATGGGTATTTCCTTTCAGGATGATATTATGCTTTTACGTTATTGAACAGGCAGCAGGATAGAAACCAGAGTTCCTCCCCCTTCTGCGTTTTCTATTATTAGCTGACCGTTGTGCATAGTCACGATCTCATCGCACACGGCAAGTCCTATGCCGTTGCCCCTTTCTTTGGAGCTGCCTTTATAAAACTTCTTTTTAACAAACGGCAGTTCCTCCTCCGGGATGCCGGGGCCAAAGTCTCTTATTCTTATGGCGACCCAGCCATCCTCCATAGATATCTGCGCAGTGATCCGCCGCCCTTCCTTGCCATGCTTGGCAGCATTGTCCAGAATGTTCAAAAAAACCTGCTTAAGCCTTGCTCCGTCGGCAGGGATGTTGGGTATATCCTCGTCATTGTCAAGATATTCCAGCTCAATGTTTTCCTTGCGCAGTCTGCTGCCATACATAAACACGGTGTCCTCAAACTCTCCGCGGATATCGCAGTCTTCGATGCTCAGCTTGAATCTGCCGTCCTGCATACGGGAAAATTCCAACAGCTCTTCAACCAGAGTAGTGAGCCTGTGAGCCTCTTTAAGCATGATCCCAATGCCCCGTTTGGTTTGCTCCGGGTCGGAAAAATCGTCATACAGCAGCGTCTCGCCCCATCCGGCAATAGCCGTCAACGGGGTCCTGAGTTCGTGAGAGACAGAGGTCACAAATTCGTTTTGGGTTTTTTCCGCCTGATCTATACGGATAGACATATTGTTGATAGTGTCTGCCAGCTCGCCTATCTCGTCGTCGAATTCTTTTTCTATCTGGATGCCGTAGCTTCCGGCGGCTATGCGTTTGGCGGTTTCGGTTATCTGGCCCACCGGCCCGATTATGGAGCGGATAAAGTAAAGGTTTGAGAAAATGACAAACAAAACCACCGCCACTCCTGTCCCCAGAGCCGCCGCAATACCAAGGACTATTCTGCGATCCACCAGTCTCAGGCTTGTCACATAGCGCATGACCCCAATAACGTCACCGGAGGAATATATCATGGGGCTTGACACCGACATTATATGTTCGCCGGTTGCGGGGTCGTTGCCCATGAACATGCTTATCTGCTGGGATTCCATAGCGCTGCTTATGTCGCCCGTTCCGGGGGATGTACCAGCCGTCAGGCCATAAGACGAAGCGATTATTCTCCCGTTGGTGTTGATAAATTGAAGCTCCAGAGAGTTTTTTTCGTCAAAGCTTTCGATAAACTTGTAGGCGCTGAGATAATACTCATTGTAGCTCTGGTTCATATAGCTGGAAAAGAAATCGCTTGCGGTCTTCGCCTTTGCTTCCAGCCCGTTGCGAACAGTGGAATAATAATAATTGGAAAACACCATGGAAAACGCAGCCACCGCCAGCAAGACCACTACAATAACAACGCTCATGCAGTTGAGCAGCCATCTTTTCCTTATGCCTGTAGGCATAAGGTTCTTTTTTACGCTCCCCATTTATAGCCAAAGCCCCATACCGTCGTGATATAGATGGGATTTGCCGTGTCGTCTTCGATTTTGATGCGCAGTCGACGGATATTGACATCAACTATTTTCAGTTCTCCGCAATAGTCTCTCCCCCAGACGTTTGCCAGCACATCCTCGCGGGACAGCGCCCTGCCTGGATTTTGCATAAACAGCTTCATGATGGCATATTCCACCTGAGTGAGCTTGATGCGCTGTCCGTTTTTCTCCAGAGTTCTGTTGCGGGTGTTGAGTACAAAGGGTCCATGCTTAAGCTCGTTGGTATCTTCGTATATTTCGCCGCCGGTACGACGATATAGCGCATCGATACGTGCAGTAAGCTCTGCCGGAGAGAAGGGCTTGGTCACATAATCGTCGGCGCCGGTCATAAGGCCGGTGACTTTATCCATCTCCTGAGTTTTTGCCGTGAGCATGATGATGCCGATCTGGCTATCGTTGGCACGAATAGTCCGGCACACCTCAAATCCATCGATATCGGGCAGCATAATGTCCAGTATCGCCACGCGGATATCAGGATTCTGGCGAAGCTTTTCCAGCGCCTCCATTCCCGTTCCCGCTTCGATAGCCTCGTATCCCGCTCTTTTAAGGTTGATGACTACAAAGCTTCTGATGCTGACTTCATCCTCCAGTATCAGTACCTTTTTCATTGACTCAGTTCCTTTCGTCTTATTCCTGCGGTCCGGCTCACAGACAGCAAGAAGTATTTGGTAACCGATGATCCTGTCAACGGTTACTTTGTCATTATACTTCGCCGGTGTTCCATTCAGTCCTTATGGGCTTAAACCCGGCGATTATCTCTTCTTCGGTTATCATATCTACCCAGCTGCCAGCTCCGGAGGATATTTCAGCGCAGTAAATAACGTCTCCCCTGTTATAAAGTACGAAGCGTCCTTCCTTTTCAGCCAGCACCTGGCGGTCGTCGCCGGAAAGCGAATAGATGGTAAACAGGCTCTGGTGACCTTCTTCGTCATACCGGTAAAAGGTCAGGGCCTTGCCCTCGGCGCTGTCAGTACGGGAAACAGCTACGTTCCCCTCCCACGACTCAGGAAGTTTGAAAAACCAGCTTTCAGAATAGTTATGATAAGTAGTCAGTTTTTTGATAAATTTTCCATCAATAGTCTGGCTGTACCAGCTGATAGTGTAATAGGTTTCTGATGTCCCCTCCATAACCGGCATCTGGGTCGGCCGTGCCACTTCCATAACTCCGTCATCGTCAACGTCTATGGGATAAATGATATAGTTTCTTATGGCCTGGAGGCTGACATCAGCCCCTTCGGGGATCGCCACATTAACAAGCCGATCATCGCTGACGGCAAATACATCGGTCACCAGGCCGGTGGATTGATAGGTTCCCGACACAAACACAGCCGGGACACCAGCTTCAATGTAGCAGCTGCTTTTTATTCTTTTGATGGTTTCCATCCCCAGGGACAGGGCCGCAGTGTTGACAAGCCTCAGTTCGCCGTCCCGGAAGTCGTAATAATCTGCCGTACCGGCAGCATCCGGAGAATCCAGCTTAAACAAAAGCAGCTCGACCGCTCCATCGCCGTCAAGGTCGGAGGTCTTATATTCGGTGTAGCTCCCAGCTGCCAGCAGTGACACGGAAAAGCTGTCGGAGGTATCGTAAACACCTACATATTGCAGCACCTGGTCGCTCATCTGGAACCCCAGGATTATTTCGAGGGATCCGTCGCCGTCGATATCGGCGTATTCGACAAAGTCAAACGCCGCTCCGTCGCCGGATATTTCCGCAGTCTGGGCATATTCGCCGTCTGCATTTTTGCTGAACAGATAGACCCTCATAGGTTTTTCTCCGGTGACGGTCATAAAGGCCAGCGCCTCCTGAACTCCGTCGCCATTAAGGTCTACCAGCTGGACCGCCTGACGATTACTTCCGGACACGGGGCCGGCATACTGGCCACCATCGTCCAGCAGCACATCGATGCAGCTTTGCAGGTCGATATAGTCATCCGGCGCCTTTGGCAGACTGTAAAGCCCGTCGCTGCTTTCGGCAAAGCAGCCCGAAAAAGCCAGACACATCAGGGCGGAAAGTACGATGACAACAAAATATCTTCTTTTCAGGCTGACCGCCCTCCCTTCGATTTTCTAACAATATATTGTATCACAGCATTGTCTTTTACGCAACATAGAGCATATTTGAGCAGGGCATTTCCGTGTTATTTAACGACAACGTTTTCTGCCCCAAGGCGTTCTTTCAGTTCTTCCACCAGAGCGTCATGGATCTGGCAGGATGTACCCAGCTGCTTACCTGTGGATGCAATATACAGCACGGTTTTTTCTCTGCCCGGGAACATACTTATGGTCGCTTTCACCTTGCGGAAGGTTTCGTCGTTCTGGTTTTGCAGCTTGACAAAAAGCTTCCTTGTTCCCTTGGTTTCGGCAGAGGGTCCAGACTTGAGCTGACTCAGCGGCACCACCCTTGATGCCAGCAGCTGAGGCTCCTTTTCGTCACGGACGGATACTTTTCCACTTATAAGCACCGACATTCCTGCCGCGATATAGGCGCCGTCCGATTCCAGCACTCTGGCGAAGCAAAGGACCTCCATCGACGCAGTGTCATCCTCAAGGGTCACATAGGCCATGAGAGTGTTGTTTCTGGTCATTTTTGTTTTGACCGCTGATATTATCCCCGCCACCGAAACGGTAGTCCCATCCTTGTAAATCGTCGCCATTTCTCCAGAATGATCCTCCAGAATGGCTCCGATAGATGCCGCCCCCGTGTGAGCCAGCAGGTCGCGGTACTCGTCCAACGGGTGTCCGGACATATACAGACCGGTGGTTTCCTTTTCCAGCGTCATCAATTCCCGGGAACTCAGCTCAGGAATATCCGGCATGGCGATTTTGCCAAGGGCGGTTTCCTGCTCGCCCATAATGTCAAAAAAGCCCATTTGGCCGTCAAGGTTTTTCTTCCTGATATTGGCCACATCGTCCATGGCCTTTTCATAAACTCTCAGCAGCTGGGAACGCTTGTGTCCAAAGCAGTCAAAGGCTCCGCATTTGATAAGGCTTTCTACGGCGCGCTTGTTCATGTCGCCACCGTACATACGCTGGATAAAGTCTTCAAAGCTTTTGAAGCTGCCCGACCTTTCCCGTTCATCTACCAGCGACTGAATAAGTCCCCTGCCCACGTTTTTGACCGCAGCCATACCAAATCGGATGGCATCGCCGCTGACAGTAAAGTCAACTCCCGATTCGTTGACATCCGGCGGCAGCACCTGGATCCCCATATCCCTGCACTCAGAGATATATTCCGATATTTTTGCGGTATTGTCCAGCAGAGATGTCATAAGCGCCGCCATATACTGCCGGGGCCAATGGCATTTCAGATAAGCAGTCTCATAAGCCACGATGGCATAGCAAACAGCGTGAGATTTGTTAAAAGCATAGTTTGCAAAGTCCAGTATCTCGTCATAAATGCTTTCGGCAATATCCTGCTCCACCCCGTTTTTGGCAGCGCCCGAAACAAAGTTTTCCCGCTCTGCCAATATTACCGCCTGCTTCTTCTTACTCATTGCACGACGAACATTGTCCGCCGCACCGCGGGAGAAGCCGCCCAGTTTTCGCAAAACCTCAATGACCTGCTCCTGATAAACTATGCAGCCATAGGTATATCCCAATATGTCCTTAAGCAGCGGGTGCTTGTAGGTAACCTTGGCCGGGTCGTTTTTGCTGGCAGTAAACTTGGGTATCGAGTCCATAGGACCCGGACGGTAAAGGGCAACAATAGCCGTCAGGTCCTCGATGCTCCTTGCCTGAAAACTTACGCACAGGTTGGTCATACCCGCAGATTCCATCTGAAACACGCCGGAGGTCCTTCCCTCAGCAAGCATTTTGAAGGTAGCCTCGTCGTCATCAGGAACGTTTTTGATGTTAAAATCCGGCTCGATGGCTCTTATGTCTCTTTGAGCATCATCTATGACTGTCAGGTTTCGCAGGCCCAAAAAGTCC
>CAYLKH010000088.1:0-7393 GCA_964384255.1 uncultured Oscillospiraceae bacterium
CTGACTTCCGTAGTTTTGGCTTCGCCAAAACTATAACTGCCGAAGGCCGCAAGAATCCGTGTCAAAATAGTCCAACGGACTATTTTGACACGCTGAGGTGTCACGACACTTGTCAAGTCTTTGTTTATGAAAAGGTGGATCTGATGTCTAAGCTAAAGGCGTTTTTAAAAAGAAAGAACATCGTGTTTTCTGCAAAGCGTTATGGGGTCGATGCCCTTGGCGCAATGGCCCAGGGCCTGTTCTGCTCCCTGCTTATTGGCACCATACTCAATACCCTCGGCACCCAGTTTAATATCGGCTTTCTGACCGCCACTTTGGGCGAGACCGGATATACTATCGGCGGGCTGGCGTCTGCTATGGTGGGTCCGGCTATGGCGGTCGCCATAGGCTATGCCCTCCAGGCGCCAAATCTGGTCCTGTTTTCCCTGATCCCCGTTGGCTTCGCCACCAATTCTCTGGGCGGGGCGGGCGGCCCCCTGGCCGTTCTGTTCGTGGCCATAATTGCCGCCGAATTCGGCAAGATGGTAGCCGGAGAGACTAAGGTGGATATCCTCGTTACGCCCATTGTCACTATTCTTGTGGGCGTCGGTGTGGCCGCTCTTATTGCCCGGCCCATTGGAGCCGCGGCCAGCGCTGTGGGTCAGCTTATTATGTGGGCGACTGAACTGCGGCCATTTCTTATGGGTATTATAGTTTCCGTAGTGGTGGGCATCGCCCTGACTCTGCCTATTTCCAGCGCCGCTATCTGCGCCGCGTTGGGCCTTACGGGCCTTGCCGGTGGCGCGGCTGTGGCTGGTTGCTGCGCCAATATGGTGGGGTTTGCGGTCATGTCCTTCCGGGAAAATCGCTGGGGCGGACTTGTGGCTCAGGGTATTGGCACCTCTATGCTCCAGATGGGCAATATAGTCAAGAACCCCAGAATATGGATCCCGGCCATACTTACCTCCGCCATCACCGGACCCATCGCCACCTGCGTATTTAAGCTCGAGATGAACGGCGCGGCTGTATCTTCGGGTATGGGTACCTGCGGACTGGTGGGGCAGATCGGCGTATATACCGGCTGGCTAAACGATATTGCCGCCGGCGTTAAAGATTCTATCACCGCCTTTGACTGGCTGGGTCTGGTGCTTATCTGCTTTGTTCTGCCCGGGATAATATGCTGGGCCCTGGGTCTTGTGTGCTGCAAGCTGGGATGGATTAAAGACGGCGACCTGAAGCTGTGATGTTTGGCAATAATAAATATAAAGCGGATAGCGTTAAATGCTATCCGCTTTTTTGCTATGCTTTTTTTCTGCCTGCGGCAAATGATATGCAAAACCACAGCGCCAGGAACAACGATATTGCCGCTCCGGAGGAGGAGCCTGCGTAATACGAAAGCATAAGCCCCGCAATGCCGCAGACCAAAGCCCCAAGGACAGAATAGAGATGGTATTTTCTCATGTTTCCCGCAACGTTTCTGGCTGACGCGGCCGGGAGAATAAGCAGAGAGTTGATGACCAGCAGCCCGACCCAGGTCATGGCCATGGAAACAACCAGGGCGATGGCGGCAGAAAACAGAGTTTCGTAAACAAACACCCTTACGCCCCTGCTTTCGGCCAGAGCCGGATGGACCGAAGCCAGAGTAAGCCGGTTAATACACAGGCACCACAGGATAATTACACAAACCAGAGTGATAAAGAGCATCAGTATCTCGGCGGGGCTGACGCTTAAAATATCGCCGATAAGGTAGGTGTTGAATTTGGTAAAGCTCCTGCCGCCGATGGTTGAAATGAATATGCCCAGGGCTACTGCCGTGGAAGAAAACACGCCGATTATGGTATCGCTGGAAAAGGACGAGCGCCTTCTTATCCATGAAAACACAAGGGCAAAAACAACAGCCAGAGCCGCAGCAAACCACAGCGGCCGGGACAGCCCACACAGCGCGCCGATGGCTATGCCGGTAAAACCGCTGTGACCCAGAGCGTCGGAAAAGAAGGACATTTTGTTGGTCACGATCATTGTGGACAGCAGCCCAAACAGAGGAGACATGAGGATAACGGCCAGCAGGGCGTTTTTCATAAAATACATTCCGCCGCTTTGGGCCCATTCAAAGGGCAGCAGCTGGACGATGGAATACCAAAGCTCCATTATTGCTCACCTCCCAGATTAAAAACCTGACGGAATTCGGCCGACGACAATACCTCGGCCGGCGGGCCGGACCTGACGATGGTGTCTTTGAGCAGCAGCACCTTGTCGGCAAAACCATCGAGAGAAGCAAAGTCGTGAGTGGTGATGAGGATAGACAGGTCATATTTGACCCGGATCTCGTCCAGCATTTCTTTAAGCCGCTGCATACCTTCCACATCGACACCGCTCATGGGTTCGTCGAGGATAAGCATATGGGGTACCGGCTCAAGAGCCAGAGCCAAAAGCACCCTTTGAAGCTCGCCGCCGGACAGAGCGCCGATCTGCTTGTCCACCAGCGATTCGGCCCTGACCCGGGAAAGGCACTGGATGACCCGGGACCGAAGGCCCCTGCTCACCGGGAGAAAAATGGGCCGCCTTGACATGGATATGGAAAACAGGTCCAGAACGCTTACGGGTTCCCCCCGGTCAAAGCTGGGGCTTTGAGGAACATAACCGATCAGGGGACGCTGGGCGCCGCCCCCGGCGGGAGTGAAGGTGATTTTTCCGCTGTATTCCCGCTGACCCAGCAGAGCTTTGATCAGGGTGCTTTTGCCCGCGCCGTTGGGGCCGATAAGGGCGACTATTTCGCCGCAGTGGACATGGAAGCTTACGTTGTGGAATATGCTGTCCCCTCCGGCGGACGCTCCCAGATCGTAGACCGCAAGGCAGCAGGAGCCGGAGCATTCGCTGCTGTTGTGCTTAATGTTTCTCATAATTTAACCTAAAGCCTCAATAATTGATTGGACATTGGCGGTGATAATATCCCTGTAAGGGTCGTCAGATTCGGTGTCAGGGCGGGATATCATCATGTTTAAGCTGGCGACCACAACTCCGGTTTCCCGGGAAATGGCCTCAGCCGTGGCGGTAGAACCGTTGACTTCGGTAAAAATAGCCGGAATATTATTATCTTTTATGAGGGATATTATCTCGGCCATTTCGGCGGCAGAGGCTTCGCTTCCGGCTTCCTCCTCGATAGAGCGCACAACAGTCAGCCCAAAGGCGCTGGCAAAATAAGCAAATCCGTCGTGGAAGGTTATAAGCTGACGGCAGGACAGGTCGCTGAGCTGCCGGTTCAGCCGGGCCTTCAATTCCAGCAGAGAATCCCCATAGCTTTCGGCGTTGGCAGAAAGGGTATCAGAAGGAAGATAAGTGCTTAAAGCTTCGGCGATGTTGACCGCCATGGCGGCGGCGTTTTCGGGGTCCAGCCATATGTGGGGATCGTCCTCCGCCTGATGGTCGTGGCCGTCGTGATGGCCCTGCTGGGAAAGCAGGGGAATACCGGCAGAGCAGTCGCAAACGGTCCTGTTCCCAAGGTCGATATCATCAAGGAAAAATTCAAATCCCCCGCCGTTTATCAAAACAACGTCGCTGTTTTCCAGCTTTTTCATATCGTTTACCGACAGAGAATAGTCGTGAACGCAGCTTATCTGCTGATCAATCAGCAGGGTGACATGAACTCCGTCGATGCCCTCAACTACCTTCTGGCACAGCAGATAAACGGGATAGGTGGTACAGGTGATGGTAAATTCGTGGGAATCGCTTTGGCCGCAGCCGGGTATGATCAGCATGGCGGCGGCCAGCAGGATCGATAGAAGCTTTTTCAAAGTATCAGCCTTTCCGTAAGAATAATTGTTGGTGATCCAGCAGCTTGATGGAGCTGCCGTCAAATTCAAGAAGCCCCGAGTTCCTCAGCTGACACAACGCCCGGGACATGGACGGCCGGGACACGGCAAGATACTGGGCCAGCTGGTTGCGGTTGAAGGGGATGGTGAGGTAGGGGCTGCCGGTTTGGAGATATAGATGCTCCAGATAAGCGATCAGCCGCTGGCTTATGCCGTGGACGCTCAGCAGCCGGGTCCGGAGACGCTCGGCAGAAAGCTCCTGAGCCAGCAGCCTCATGGCGTTGGACATAAGCAGCTGCTTCAGGGAGTCGGGCAGGTCGGAGCTGGGGGAAAATATGCTTCCGGGCAGCAGCGCCAGCTGGGACCGGGTCTTTGCCACATATTCCCCGGACTGGATTCCGGTCAGGGCGGAACACAGGCCAAAGCACTGGCCTTCGGTAAATACGCCGTAGCTGCACTGGATACAGCCGGAAATAACCACGGCGAAAAACCATTGGTCCCCGAGCCTGAGATCAATATGTTCCCCGGCAATACAGGTCTTGTGCCTGGGCATAAGGTATTTGTCAAGAGTGACCGGGTCGTCAATGCCCTGAAACAGAGGGCCGATAAAATGCTCCTTCATGGAAGGCTCCTTACTGGGCGTAATAGTTTATCAGACAGCCGGAAAGAATAATGTCTCTGTCTTCTTCGGTCAGGTTTTCCAGCAGCAGAGATATGTTCCGCTTGGCTCCGTTTTGGATAAGTACGGCGTCCACATGGTCGTCGCCGTTTTCCAAAGCGGCTTTGATGCCGCCGATATATATTATATCGCCGGGTTGAATGTTCAGACTCTCCACATTTCTGCAAGTCAGGGGCAGCATACCCCAGTTGATAACGTTGCTGCGATAGCGCTTGGTGGCAAAATCCTCACACAGGTTGGCAACACCCCCCAGCACCCGCTGGCAGGAAGCCGCCTGCTCCCGGGCAGAACCGTCGCCGGGGCGGATCGCCATGACCATGGAGCCATAGGCGGTGGTGGCCGGGTCGAACCCTTCCATAGCGGATACGACCTGAGGATCAGTGGGGTCGGCTCTGCGGAGAAGCTCTATTTCGTGGATGGCTTTGGCTCTGCCTACATAGGCCGGGTCCTTGCGGGAAAGGGCGAATTCTGACAGCCTGATGGGGTTGGAGCGATAGGATGAGGTCTCGCCGGAGGGAATAAGCTCGTCAGTGGTGGTGACCGGGTCGTAAATGGCAGAAGCTACCTTAATAAGCAGATTGTCGGCCATGGGTATCTGCTCCGGCCAGTCGGCGATGTTGGGGCCATAAACCAGCTGAGCATCCCTGTCTGCCTTGCCAAAGCCCTGATAGACCCGGGATCTGTAGGGAGTGTCATCATAGTGATAGTCGCTGGTGGGCAGATCGGCAGGGCAGTCAGCCAGGTCGGTGGCGGCGGTGACAGCGCCGCCATTAAGGGCGCTGGCGGCGATGGACCGGGCATCCATCAGGGCCACATAGGATATCTGACCTTCGCCGGGCTTGCTGCCTTCGCGGTTGGGGAAATTGCGGGTAGAGTGGCGCAGAGAGAAGCAGCCGTTGGCCGGGACGTCTCCCGCGCCGAAGCAGGGACCGCAGAAGGCGCTGCGTATGGACGCGCCGGAGGAGATAAGGGATGTGAGCGCGCCGTTGCGGGTCAGCTCCAGCATGACCGGCTGGCTGGCGGGATAAACAGACAGCCAGAAAGCGTCGCTGCCCAGACTCTTGCCCCCAAGGATCTGGCTGGCGCGGACAAGGTTCTGACAGGTGCCGCCGCTGCATCCGGCGATAACGCCCTGATCCGCATAGAATTTTCCGTTTTTGATCTTATTAACAAGGGATGGAGCATCAACGCCCAGCTGGACCCGGGTATCTTCGTCGACCTTATGCAAAAGGTCTTCCATATTTTCGTTAAACTCCCTGATGGTGTATGCGTTGCTGGGGTGGAAGGGCAGGGCTATCATGGGTTCGACAGCGGAAAGGTCGACCTTCAACAGCACGTCGTAATATGCGCCGTCCCCGGGGCTTAGCTGCTTATATGCATCAGCTCGTCCATGAGTCGTAAGGGAGGCTTTAACAATGTCGTCAGTCTGCCAGATGGATGACAGGCAGGAGGTTTCGGTGGTCATAACGTCGATACCGTTGCGATAATCCATGCTCAGGCTGGAGATGCCCGGACCGACGAATTCCATAATGCGGTTTTTGACAATGCCGTCGCTAAAGGTTTTGCCAATAATTGCCAGAGCCACGTCCTGAGGGCCGACACCGGGTCTGGGCGCGCCCTCCAGCCAGACGCAAACCACCTGCGGACGGCTGACATCATAGGTTTTGCCCAGCAGCTGCTTGGCAAGCTCGGGACCGCCTTCGCCGATGGACAATGTGCCATATGCGCCATAACGGGTATGGCTGTCGGATGCGATTATCATCGCTCCGGAAGCGGCGTAACGTTCGCGCATATATTGATGGATAACGGCCTGATGAGCAGGCACAAACTCCCCGCCATAACGCTTGCAGGCAGAAAGGCCAAACAGGTGGTCGTCTTCGTTAATAGTGCCGCCAACGGCGCAAAGGCTGTTGTGGCAGTTGGTCAGAACATAGGGGATGGGGAAGGAGTCCAGCCCACCGGCTCTGGCGGTCTGGATGATGCCTACATAGGTTATGTCGTGGGAGGCCATGGCGTCGAACCTGATTTTCAGCAGCTGGCTGTTGCCGGAGGTGTTGTGGGCAGACAGAACCGACCAGGCCATGGTTTTGTCCTTCCCGGTGGTGGTGTCAAGCCCAAGGGCAATACCCTCGGCGGTCGTAAGGAGCTTACCGTGGTAGTAAAAGGCTCCGTTCATATCATAAGTGATCATTGTTAATCTCCAGAAGTTAAATTTAACATATATACTTATAATAACAATTTATATTGGGATTTTCAATCAATTAAGCAAGAATATAATCGTATCCGGTCCCGGTCATCTCATGGCCGAAACCTGCTTTTCGTGGCTGAGGAGCCACAGCTTGGGGCTGGTTTCGTCGTTCCATTTTCCCATATAGCCTCCGGGGCTGCCGTCAGATGCTATGACCCGGTGGCAGGGTATGATGATGGAAATCGGATTCTTCCGATTTGCCTGGCCAACAGCTCTGTAAGCTTTGGGCGAGCCGATGTTTTTGGCCAGTTGGCCATAGGTTATGGCCTGGCCATATGGGATATCACATAGCCCGCGCCAGACCCGCTTTTGAAATTCGGTGCCTGCCGGGTCAACAGGCAGATCGAAGCTCGTCAGCCGACCGGCAAAATAGGCATCCAGCTGGCGCCTGGCTTCTGTCAGCAGGGGACAGCTGTTGCCGGGTTCGCTGGTTACGAAGTTGACAGATGTTATTAATGCGCCGTCGGATGTAACGGTCACATCCCCTGCGGGCGATGGTATGCATATTGAATACAGGGCTTCGGTATTGTCAGTCATTGTCGGTCCTTTCATAGAAAAAGATGTTCCAAAAGCCGGTTCGGGCTTTTGGAACATCTTAATTGGTTTAAGGATTAAAGCAGGCTGATCAGGTTGAAGGCGATGATCAGGCCGGAGAAGACGATGGAAACGGTGGAGCAC
>CAYLKH010000089.1:0-7344 GCA_964384255.1 uncultured Oscillospiraceae bacterium
CCCGCTGGGCCCGTTCGCCCCGGTAGACCTTGCCGATCTGATAGCGGCGGAAGGGGAAAGAGAGTTCCCCGTAGTGCAGGGCCACATACTTGGCCAGGGGCACGGTCAGGTCGAAACGCAGGGCCAGATCGCTGTCGCCCTTCTGAAAGCGGTAAATCTGCTTTTCGGTTTCGCCGCCGCCCTTAGCCAGAAGGATCTCGGCAGCTTCTATAACGGGGGGATCCAGAGGAGTGAAGCCATATAGGGAATAGGTGCTTTTAAGGGTTTCGACCATACGCTCAAAAAGCATCTGGCTGTCAGGCGGAAGCTCCATAAAGCCCGACAGGGTGCGGGGTTTGATTCGTTCCATTTATGAGTCTCCTTTTGTTGTGATCATCATCGGGGAGCAAAATAAAACGCTCCCGTCCCTGAACACATGGGACGAGAGCGGAAAATACGCTTCGTGGTGCCACCCAATTTCGGCGCAAAGCGCCCTTTATGCCCCTTACGGAGGCAAATCGCGCGGCTTTCGCCGCAGGCTCAAGGGATGTCCTTCGTCTGGGGATATCCGGCGGCTCACAGCCAAGACCGCCTTCTCTGAGGGAGTTTCCCGGGATTACTGCTTCCCTGTCATTGCCGACATATGAGTGTATTATACCATTGAACGGGAAAGTGTCAATGAATAAAGACGCCAAAAAACTAAAGGATGCTGACTTTGCTTTTTGGGTTAATGACCATACGCCAGTCCAGATCGCCCCGCTGGAGGCCGAGAATAAGCATTTCGGCAGTAGCCACATTGGTGGCGATGGGGACGTTGTGCAGGTCGCAAAGGCGCAGTATCTCCAGCAGATTCTTGTCCTGCTGAGGGTCGTAGCCGTTGGGGTCGGTGAAGTAAAGAACGAGGTCTATCTCGTTATATGCAATACGGGCACCTACCTGCTGCACACCGCCCTGAGCACGGGCGAGAAACAGGGTTATGGGCAATCCCGTGGCTTCGGCTACCAGCTTGCCGGTGGTGTTGGTGGCGCAAATATTATGTTTCGCCAGGATCCCTCTGTAGGCTGTGCAGAACTGGACCATAAGCTCTTTTTTTGTGTCGTGAGCCATCAAAGTAATGTTCATAACCGGGCGTCCTTTCGTAGTTGTTGGAATATAAGGATCATTTTATTTTCATAAGCGGGGTTTTGATGCCCTCCATGCGGCGGGCAATGTGAAGCATAGCCTGCGACGCTCCCTTACCGGTGTGCAGGATAAGAGGTTTGCCAAGACCGGCAGCAACAGAGACTGCCGGATCGTCTGGTACCAGCCCCAGCAGCGGCAAAGCGGTTTCGTCCATAGCGTCGTCGATGGTGGAGCCGATGGCTTTCAGAAGCTTGCGGCTGACGCGGTTGACCACCAGACAATCGTTGTCGACCCCCAGAAGCCGCAGACGCTGGTGGGTGCGCTCGCCATCCCGCAGAGAGGTGCGGTCGCAGGTGGCAACGATTATTGCTCTGTCGGCAAATTTGCAGGCCATTTCGAAGCCGGGGCCAATACCGGCGGGAGCATCAAGAAGGATGTAGTCATAGTTTTCCCGGGCCTGGGCCAGCATATGGCCAAAGGCATCGCAGTCTGACCCGCCGAGGTCGGGCTGGAAGGGGGCGGTGATAAAGAAAACGCCCTGGAGCTGGGGGTGGGCGACTGCGGCATCTTCGAGACTGACGCGGCCCCGGATAACGTCCATATAGGACATAAGAGAAAGGTCGCTCATACCCAGGACAATATCCAGGTTTCGCAGTCCGGCATCGCAATCGACACACAGGACCCGTTTACCCATAGCGCCCAGGCAACCGGCAACCGCACCGACGATGGAAGTTTTGCCGGTGCCGCCTTTTCCAGACGCAAAAGCAATGGCAAGACCCAAAGCAAAAACCTCCTGCCGTGAAAAAATATGTTATCACTATTTAGCTATTATACACTAAAACGGCCTGTTGCGTCAACTGATTTTTTGGCATAAGCGCTGCCGTTTTTGAGGGAGAAAGCGGTGGGTGACAGACAGCACTTCCGCTGACCCCAAAACGCAAAAACAGGAGCCGCTCATTGGCTCCTGTTTTTGCGTTTGAATATTAGATACCCTTAGCGGCGTTCATACCGGCGCAGCGTCCATAGGTCAGGGCCATGGAATGGCTCATGCCGGGGACGGTGATGGGGTATTCGATGGAGAAGCGTCCGCCCTGGACATTTCCGCAGACATAAAGGCCGGGGATGGGATATCCGCGCTGGTCAAGGCAGTGGGCATTCTTGTCGCTTTCCAGACCGCTCATGGAAACCAGCAGAGGAGCGGGGGTCAGCTTGGAGGCGTAGAAGGGAGCCTTTTCCAGAGGATACATTCTGTTGGCTACCTTGCCAAAGTCTTCGTCAACGCCCTTTCTGGCGAGCTCGGAATAGCGGTTGATGGAGTCCAGAGCCTTCCTGGCGGCTTCGCCGGTATAGCCCATCATTTCCACCAGTTCTTCAAGGGTATCAGCCTTGATGGTGCTGGCGCCGCCGGCGCCGCCGGAGGATACGTCTTTGCCGGCAGCGGCTTTGTCGACATTGCCGCGGGTGACATAGCCGTCGTTGGAGCCAAGGGTTGTGTTGACGCGACCGGCAGCCACGTCTTCGTCTTCCACGATCATGCAGACCACGCCATGGCTGGGGGGCATTTCGTTGATCTGTTCGGGCCATGCGGCGTCGAATATCTGCCAGCAATAGTTATCGGGCAGGACGGTTATCTGGTTTTCTATCTGCTGACCGGAAACGTCTTCGTTCATAAAGCGCTCGCCGGTAGCGTCGATAAGCAGGTAAGGAGCAACGCCGAGGGGGCCGCCCATGTTGTGGACGTTAGGTGCGTGGGGGCCACGCTCCATCTGAGCACCGATCCACATACCCATACGATGGCCGTCGCCGGTGTCGGCAACGTAGCCTTCCGGGTCGATGCCGGGATACATGGAGGGATTCTTGCGGGTCCAGGGGCAGTAGTAATAAAGCATATCCAGATTGCCGGAATAGTCGCCGGTAGCCAGGACAACGCCCTTTCTGGCGATCGCCTTATAGACCTTGCCGTCGAAATCCTGGGCGATAACGCCGTAGACACGGCCTTCTTCGTTCTTCAGCAGCTTCTTGACAGGGGTTTTGAAAAATGCCTGAACGTCGCCTTCGTCACAGGCTTTTTTGAAGTTGGCTTCAAGGACCGGGCCGTGGGTGGGACGGAACTGGACGGTTATCTGGTAGGAAGGATAGTTGTCCTTATCGGGATCGTAGTTTTCCTTGGGGCCGGGATAACGGGCGGGCTGGACCCAGGCTTCAACACCTTCGGGAATGGGGTCGGTGGTGTGGGGCAGAACGTACAGGTCGGGTTTGGCGGAAATGTACCAGTCCAGAGCTGCGCCGGAGTTGTCCAGCCAGTATTTCAGGATACGCTGACGGGCCCAATAGGATGTCTCTTTCATAAAGTGCTTCTGGATCTCCAGCTTCAGGTCTTCGCCGCCGCGGCCCCAGTTATCAGCCAGTTTGGAGCCGACGGAGCCGAAGTCGCCGAAACGGTACTGGAGCTTTTCGGTTTTTTCAAACATGATAACGGAAGCGCCTTCTTCAACAGCGGCACGGGTAGCCGCTGTACCGGAAAGACCGCCGCCGCAGACTACTACGTCGGCTTCAAGCTCAACGTCGATGTGGTCAAACTCGGGGGGAACTCCCAGCCATTCGGAATAGCTGGCATCGCCGGTACCCTTGCTTTTGCCGGACATCATCATGGGAGGTCCGCCTTTACCCCTGGGACCGCCAGGTCCGCCGGGACCGCCTTCCATAGGGGGCATTTTCTTTTCCATATCCATAATTCTCAGTCTCCTTTTATTTTCTTTCTCAGGTTCATTTATGACACGGCGGTACCGCCTGCGGGGCAGAGCCGCCGAATTCATCGGTTTGGTTGGGTGCGTTTTATCGATGCTGCTCAATCAGGCAGGACTCGGGCGGTCGAGGACGCCCGCCCCTACGGATTTAAAAGTCAGGCTGTGCGTTTTTCGGCGCTGCTCTGTCTCGCAAGAACTCTCCCGAAGGGAGGGATGAGGCGGGCTTCGCGCCTCGCGGGTGGCAGGACGTTCTAACCAACGTTGTGCGTTGACGGAATCCCCCCGGAATTCGGGGCTACGCTTTTTCGAATTCCGACCCCCTTTAACAAGGGGGTCAGCGCTCCCCTCTACGTCCACTAACCCCCAGCCTCTAAATCCTGACCTCTAATTGTGATACAGCTTTTCGGTCTGATACTGGGGTTCGCAGGTTACATTGACACCAAGCTTCTGGAAAACGCTTTCGTCCACCCGGGAAAGGATGACCGTTGCGTGAGCCTCGGCGCCTTTCAGGTTGGACAGCTGGGCCATAGCTGAGGCGGCCTGTGGATCGGTGGCGGCGCAGATGGCCATGGCAATAAGGACCTCGTCGGTGTGGAGCCGGGGATTGTGGCTGCCCATCTGACCGGTTTTGAGGGCCTGGATCTGCTTGATGGCAGAGGGGGCGATAAGCTCGACCTCGTTGGGGATATCGGCCATCAGTTTCAGGGCGTTGATAAGTGCGGCGGCAGAGGGGCCAAGGAGAGACGAGGTTTTGCCGGTCACCATTCTGCCGTCAGGCAGCTGGAGAGCTACGGCAGGCTGATCGTCAGTTTCGGCTGAACGCAGGAGCGCCGCGTTGACGGTGGGGCGGTCGGTTTTGCTGATATTCAGCTTGCTCATTATGAGTTCGAGGCGGGAGACTTCTCCGGCTACGCCCATGCCCTGACGGGCCTTGCAGGCGGCGGCGTAATAGCGGCGAATGACCTCCTGACGGGATGCTTCACGGCAGACCTCATCGTCGGTTATGCAGAAACCGGCCATATTGACACCCATATCGGTGGGGCTTTTGTAAGGTGAGCTGCCCATGATGCGGTCCAGAATAGCGCTGAGGACCGGGAAAACCTCTACATCCCGATTGTAATTAACGGCGCTTTGACCGTAGGCTTCCAGATGGAAGGGGTCGATCATATTAACGTCGTCCAGATCGGCGGTGGCTGCTTCGTAGGCCAGGTTGACCGGATGGGTCAGAGGCAGA
This sequence comes from uncultured Oscillospiraceae bacterium, assembly GCA_964384255.1. Lineage (GTDB taxonomy): Bacteria > Bacillota > Clostridia > Oscillospirales > Oscillospiraceae > SIG469. The sequence goes on from CAYLKH010000089.1 coordinate 5,083, forward strand.
TTCCAGACGGGAAAAGTTTCAAATTTGGAGTAGCCGGAGCTGATGCCCCGCATATGGTCGTGGTAAAGCTGGCTCAGGCAGACGGCCATTTTGCCGCTGCCGGGGCCGGGAGCGGTTATGACCACCAGAGAGCGGGTGGTTTCGATATAATCGTTTTTGCCAAAACCGTCGTCAGATACGATAAGGGGGAGGTTGTTGGGATAGTCAGCAATAAGGTAGTGACGATAAACCTTTACACCCAGAGTTTCCAGCCGCTTTTCAAAGGCATCGGCAGCGCTCTGGCCGCAGTAATGAGTGATCACAACGCAGCCTACATAAAGCCCGATCTCCCTCAGCGCGTCGATAGAACGCAGAGCGTCAAGGTCGTAGGTTATGCCCAGGTCGCCCCGGACCTTGTTCTTTTCGATGTCGTCAGCAGAGATGACCATGACTATTTCGGCCTGGTCCTTAAGGGTCAGCAGCATCCTGACCTTACTGTCGGGATGAAAACCCGGCAGTACCCGGGACGCGTGGTAATCGTCGAACAGCTTTCCGCCAAATTCCAGATAGAGTTTACCGCCAAATTCACCTATTCGTTTGACGATATTTTCTGACTGGAGCCGAAGGTATTTATCGTTATCAAATCCAATCATAATGCCCAGTTACCTCTTTACATTCAGTTTAAAAAACATCCCGAATATTATATCACAGCCGGTTCCAAGAGTAAATAACTGACTGTAGACAAATGTTGAAAGAAGCCCGTCATGGGGTGACTTTCAAGCCGTAAATGATCCGGATGATTAATATTAAAAGACTTTTTATTCCGGTTGTGATATAATATCCCGGGAACAGATTGGAGGTAATAATGTGAAAAAGAAGCTTATGGCGCTGGTTGTGCTTGTGGCGATGGCGCTTTCTGCCTGCGCCCCGGCGACTCCCCCGGAGCCTTCGGCACAAAGCGAAGGCACTGCCGAAACACAGGTGCATTTTATAGACGTGGGTCAGGGAGACAGCACCCTTATAATCTCCGGCGACCAGGCTATGCTTGTGGACGCGGGGACAAACGAGGCGGGAGACGACGTGGTCGAATACATCCGGTCTTTGGGGATCGAAAAGCTGGATTATGTTATCGGTACCCACCCTCACGAGGACCATATAGGCGGGCTGGACGACGTTATCACCGCCTTTGATACAGATGTTGTTATTATGCCGGAAAAGCAAACCAACACAGCGACCTTTGAATCGGTGCTGGATGCGCTTATGGACAAAGGTCAGAGCCTGACAGCTCCGGTACCCGGGACCACCTGTGTCCTGGGCAGCTGCGAGTTTACTATCGTGGCACCTGTTGAGGACTATGGAAGCAATTTGAACAACTGGTCCGTGGGGATAATCCTGACCTGCGATGAAGTTTCGTTTGCATTTTTCGGTGACGCTGAGACTGCTGCCGAGCAGGATATTCTCGATTCGGGGGCAGATATCAGGGCCGATGTTCTTAAGGTCAGTCATCACGGCAGCGATACCTCTACGGGTCAGGACTTTCTTGATGCCATAGACCCTGAATATGGCGTTATCTCCTGCGGTCAGGACAACAGCTATGGCCACCCCTGTCAGGAAACCCTGGACAAGCTGGCCGGGGTGGAGCTTCGCCGCACTGATCTGGCCGGGACGGTCGTGGCATCCACCGACGGAAAAACCATAAGCTGGAGCGTCCCGGCAGTATCGCCGTCAGAAGAGCAGCCCCAGGAGCAGGAAGAAGAGCAGCAGGGCCAGACCTATGCCCTCAACACCTCGTCGAAAAAATTCCATCTGCCTGACTGCTCGGCTGTTGGCAAAATCAAAAGCGCGAACCTTGAGATGTTTACCGGCACCCGTCAGGAGGTAACGGACATGGGATATGACCCCTGCGGGATATGCCAGCCATAAGGCGACGAATCGAATTATCAGGAGGACACGATGTACTATATATTGGACAGAATTGAAGGCGGCATTGCCGTGTGCGAGGATGAAAACGGCATCATGGTCCAGCTGCCTGCCGCAGAGCTGCCCCCAAATGTGGCAGAAGGGCAGCGGATGCTGATGGAAAACGAAAGGCTGGTCATTGCTCCGGATACTGAGAGGGAAGAGCGGATCAAAAGAAAGATGGATGCCCTGTTTGGAAAAAAGAGATGAGTAACCACTGAAAGTACAACTTGTATACAAGGGCTTTCGGACCTTTGTATACAAGTTGAGCGGAACGAACTTACGTTCGTTCCTGCCGCTGCGGCGGGTTATTGAACGCGAAAG
>CAYLKH010000090.1:0-7338 GCA_964384255.1 uncultured Oscillospiraceae bacterium
AATTTCATATGTGAATTTTTTCGCCGCTAAAGCGGCGAACTCTACGAGGTTTTTTGAGATAAGGGTATAGTTATCGCTGGCTCATATCCACATATTTCCGCGAAAGGGTAACAGCCTTATACGCCGGACGGTAGATCCTGCCGCCGGTCATCTGCTCTTCGATCCGGTGAGCGCACCAACCGCTGACCCGGGCGGTGGCAAACAGGGGAGTGAACAGGTCCGTGGGTATCCCCAGCATCCGGTAAACCAGACCGGAGTACATATCCACATTGGCGCACATGGCCTTGTCGCTGCCGGTGACGGTTTTGAAAACTGTGGGCGTAAGCCGCTCAATGCGTTCCATCAGCTCCAGATCGTCGCCATAACCGGTCTTTTCGGCCAGGGAGCGGGCGTGGCTTTTGAGGATAACGGCTCTGGGGTCGGAAAGAGTGTAAATCGCGTGGCCCATGCCATAGATCAGGCCGCTTTTGTCCCCCGCCTGGCCCCGAAGCTGCTTTTCCAGATAGTCGCATACCTGATCGTCGCTTCTGGGGTTTTCCACCGAAGCCTTAAGGTCTTCAAACATACCCATGACCCGGTTGTTGGCGCCGCCGTGCCTGGGACCCTTGAGAGAGCCGCAGGCGGCAGAGATGCAGGAATAGGTATCGGTCCCGGTGGAGGCCAGAGTACGGCAGGCGAAGGCAGAGTTGTTGCCGCCGCCATGCTCTGCGTGAATGACCATGCACAGGTCAAGGAGCCGGGCCTCTTCTTCGGTATACTGCTTGTCGGGACGGACCCCACGGAGAAAGTTTTCGGCGATGGAAAGCTTTTCGTCAGGGCGGTGGAGATAAAGGCTCTCGTTGTCGAAATAATGGCGCTTGACCGCGTAGGAATGGGCGATAATGGTGGGGAACCGGGAAATGAGCCGTATGGCCTGATGGAGCATATCCGCTTCGCTGGTGCTGTCGGCAGAATCGTCGTAGGAATAGAGCATCAGCACGGAGCGGGCCAGCTTGTTCATAATATCCCGGCTGGGGGCCTTGATTATCATATCCTCGGTGAAGTTGGCGGGCAGGGTCATGTGCTTGCCGATAACGGTCCGAAAATCGTCATACTGGCTCTGGCTGGGCAGCTCACCGAAAAGGAGAAGGTAGGTTATTTCTTCAAAACCGAATCTGCCGGCTGAGGTAAAACCGTTGATAAGGTCGTTGATCTCGTATCCGCGATAATACAGCCTGCCCTCCATAGGGGTCTTTTCGCCGTCGATTATGGAATAACCGATAACGTTGCCAATACGCGTTATACCCGCCATAACGCCGGTGCCGTCGGAATTACGAAGCCCCCGCTTGACAGAATATTTTTCGTAAAGCTGGCTGTCGATCTGGTTATTATTCTTCATTTTGTCGCATAAGCTGGAAACAAATTCACTTGTTGAAAGGTTATACATCAAATCACCGCCTTGAATCAGAGGAAATAGTTCCTGCAAATTGTTATGTAATTATACAGGCGCGGACAGAATAAGTCAAGGCAGAGTGAATGGGATGACGCTTATTCTTGCAAAACGGAGATGACACCAATGAAACAGGCCTTTATAATCGGAGGATTTCTGCTGCTATGCTCGGCCCTTGCGGCCATGGCGATGCCTTATGCTCAGCCGGAGCCTGAGGCTGCTGCGGTGGCTGAGGCCGCTGAAACGGCAGCCTCAGCCGAAATCGACCAGCCGCAGCAGCTGAGCTATGACGAAACCATAACCGTCAGGGTGCTTACTGATAAGGGGGTTGAAACCATGAGCCTTGACCATTATGTGGCCGGGGTGGTGGCGGCAGAAATGCCGGCTTCTTTTGAAACAGAGGCCCTTAAGGCTCAGGCGGTGGCCGCAAGAACCAACGTTATGCGAAAGCTGGCTTATGGCAGCAAGCATGACGATGCTGATGTATGCTCGGCCAGCACCTGCTGCATGGGCTGGACGGAACCGGAAAACGATGTTTATTACCGGGCGGTCCGGGAGACTGACGGCCTGGTGGTGTCCTATGACGGGGCTATAATAGATGCGGTGTTTTTCTCGTCGTCCTGGGGCTTTACAGAGGACGCGGTGGAGGTCTGGGGCGCGGAAACTCCGTACCTTACGGTGGTGGAAAGCCCGGAGACGGAGATACGGACTGAAACGGTCACCATATCCCTTACGGATTTTTGCCTTGGGGTCATGGAATTCAGCGATCAGGCGGATTTTTCCGGACAATGGCTGGGGGATCTGACATATACCGATTCCGGTGGAGTAAAAACGGCGGTGCTGGGAGGGGTAGAGATGACGGGACCCCAGATACGGAGCCTGTTTGGCCTGAAATCAGCCTGCTTTGATGTGGAGCTTGGGACCGGGGGAGTGACCTTTACCACCTATGGATACGGCCACGGAGTGGGCATGAGTCAATACGGAGCTGACGAGATGGCAGCCACCGGCAGCAGCTTTGAGGAGATACTGACATGGTATTATTCCGGCTGCACGGTTGAAAAACTGGGAGCGTGAAACAGAGAACAGATAGTTCCTTCGTTGTAATTGCGAGGAGACCGCAGGCCGACGTGGCAATCTCATAGTAGGGGTTAGGATTTAGGATTTAGGGATTAGGGGCGCGGCCCGCCTGTCATTGCGAGGAGCGCAGCGACGTGGCAATCTCACCCGTCGCGGATTTGAGTTGTTGGGTAGAGCGTACAAAGTCGCGCAACTGCCCGTAGGGGTCGCAAAAAAATTGCTTCGCAATTTTTTGCGACCCCTACGGCGCGACACGCAATGTTGTTCGCATGACGCAACTGCGTGGCAGTATCCCACATTTTCGCGCCTCTGGCGCGAATGAAAATCGCATCGCGATTTTCCGGGACGCCGAGGACGTCGTCCCCTACGGCGCTATACCCAAGTTTTCGCAAAATCTTGCAGGGTGCACCCCTAATCCCTGAATCCTAAATCCTAACCCCTATAACAAAAGTGATATAATCCCCTTAAAGTAGTCTCAAAAAACTATTTGTTTTTTCGAGTGTCTACTCTAAGGGGATTATATCAAATTGCCACCCGGGGGGAATATTGTGCTAAAGCGCCTTTAGTCGTCGTCAAGTCCGATGACCGAGTCGATCGGCAGGGACAATATGATGCCTTTGGCCTCGCTGCGTATGCCATATTTATCACCGATGGCCTGCATGATTTTCAGCTTGCTGTCGTTTTCGGCAACGATGAAGAGCATCTCTTTTTCTTCCTGAATGCTCATGCCAAGAAGGCCAAGAGCTTCGCTGTCGCCAATGCGTCTGCTGTGGACCACGGTGCCGCCGCCTGCTCCGGCGGCTCTGGCGGTGTCCATCACTTCTTCGCTGTAGCCCTGATCGACTACGGATATGATAAGCGAATATTTAGACTCTGACATGGTGTGTTCATCCTTTCTTTCGGCGGGGCCATCGACGTTTAGCTGTTCGAGCATCCGCACCACAAAGGTGTTGGCGCCGGTCAGCGGCATGGTGAATGCGATACCGCTGTCTACGCTGCCCAGCCGCAGCACCTTTTTAAGCTTTTTCAGCACGTCCACGGCTGTTGGTCTGGGCATGATGGACAGCATGATTGTTTTGTCCGGCGAACCCAGGCCGAGAATATCGATCATTTCGTTTGGGGCTGTGCCCATAGCGTTGCATTGATACTGGATAGGGATAGAGGCTTCGTGAAACATTTTGGCGGCTTTTTCGCCAAGCCTTGGGGTGGTCACCAATAACAACGCCCGATAAGAAGTTCGTTTTTCAGGTGTATTCATAGATCATTCCTCCATCAGCACGATGACATCGCTGTCTTCGGGGATCATGTTGTCGGGAGTGGCCAGTTTCATCTGCTTTCTGGTCTTGAGGGAATATTGCAGTCCCATTATCTGGATGGCAATAAGGGGGGTCAGCGCCACCAGCGCAACAACGCCGAAGGCATCGGTCATGATGTTGCCGCCCAGAGCCTCGCACGCGCCGATACACAGCGGAAGCAGAAATGTTGACGTCATGGGCCCGCTGGCAACTCCGCCGGAGTCGAAGGCAATACCGATAAACATTTTTGGAACGAAGCGGGAAAGCACCAGCGCTATGACATATCCCGGCAGGATTATCCACTGGATAGGTATGCCCGTAAATATTCTCAGCACCGCCAGACCGATACTGACAGAAACACCGATGGACAGGCAGAGATTCATGGATTTTTCGGATACTGTGCCGTTGGTGACGGACTGGACCTGACGGTTCAGGGTCTGGATCGCAGGCTCTGCCTTAACGATGTAATAGCCTATAAGCATACCTGTGGGGATGAGCAGCCATTTTGCGCTGCCTCCGGCCAGCTCGCGGCCCAGCATGGTGCCTACCGGGGCGAAGCCAACATTGACCCCGCAAAGGAAAAACACCAGACCGATGTATGTATATATCAGGCCTACGGTTATACGCTTGAGCTGCCTTTTCTGATATCGGCGGCTGCACAGCTGAAACACGAGAAATACCGCAACGATAGGCAGGAAGGATATAAGGACCTCTTTGGCATAGGACGGCATCTCCAGCGCGAAAGCGTGGGCTACGTCCTTCATGGTGACGACCGCTGTGACCTCGGCCGCTGAGTACACAGCCTCTCTGGGGCTGAAGCACAGACCCAGTATCATGACCGCGATTATGGGTCCCACGCTGGAAAACGCCACAAGACCAAAGCTGTCGCTGGAAGCGTCCTTGTCGCCACGGACAGAAGAAAGGCCAACGCCCAGAGCCATAATGAACGGAACGGTGATAGGCCCGGTAGTAACTCCGCCGGAGTCGAAGGCTACGGCCAGAAACTCGCTGGGGACAAAGAAGGAGAATACCAGCAGTATTCCATAAAAAATCATCAGCAAAATGGAAAGGTCGATGTGAAGTATAATGCGCAGAACAGCCACGGCAAGACAGATGCCTACACCTATGGCCACGGTCAGAATAAGCGTCATGTTGGGGATGGACGGCACCTGGGCGGAAAGAACCTGCAAATCAGGCTCTGCAATGGTGACAAGCACCCCCATTACCAGGGTGATGACGGCGATCAGGCTGATCCTCCGGGATTTGGACAGCTGTATTCCGATGCCTTCGCCCAGAGGGGTCATGGCCATTTCGGTACCCAGCTGAAACATCCCCATCCCGATTATCAGCATTAACGCGCCGACAAAAAAGATGACTACGGTACCGACTTCCAGCGGCACCAGAAAAATACTTAAAACAAGAACGATACAGGTTATGGGCAATACTGCCGACAAGGATTCCTGTATTTTTTCCTTTAGCTTGGGGTTCAATAAAAGCTTCTCCTTTCCTGCAAGCCCGGTGGCCGCATATATCAAAAAATTTCGCCTTTTACAAAAATTATATATTACGCTGCCATATTAACGCAAGTAATAAACCCAAAATGTTACAAATTGGTCATAAATCGATCAAAAATATACCACAAGGTACCTGATGGAAAATCGTCAGGTACCTTGATGACGCGTCAGATCGCCAGTCTGCTCAGCAGTCAATGCTCCCGGGCTTCCTGTGAGGTCACCCTGGAGGAACCGGCGGCGCAGGCATAAAGGCTGACCAGAGCGGCGGACAGGATGACCCCGGCGATAATGTCGCTAAACCAGTGGACACCCGACAGGGTCCGGCCAACAATGGTGACAATAATGACCAGAGCGCACAGACAGTTTATGGGTATGGCTCTGGGGCTGGGCAGCAAACGGCGAAACTCCATCATGGCCGTTGACATGACACAAATGACCAGCATAGTGTGGGAGGAAGGGTAGGACGCTTCCAGCCCGGAATCGAGAATGACCGGTCGATAGTTGATAACGACCGTCTCAAACAGGATATAAAAGGCGGCGACCATAACGTAAAACCCGCCTAAAAGCAGGAGCTGACGGTCGACCTTCATCAGGCTCCTGCGCCTGATAAGCTGGCAAAGACCCAGCAGAGCGAAAATGCAGATGACTCCTATGGCGGCCAGACCCAAAGCATCGGTCACGGCGCGCCATGAGGGATGGATACCCAGGCTCCTGAGCATAAACCCGTTAAAGGTGGCCAGGCCCACCTGTGACCCTTCGGGACCGATGGGCTGCACGTCCACAAAGGACACCACAAGGGTGAATCCGGCGAACAGCAGAAAAAGAAAACAGGGGAGCAGAAAACGTTTTTTGCTTTTCATTTTAAGACTCGCTTTATTTCGGAATAGTTGGAAAAAAACAGAGAACCGGCATGGCCCAGGCCATGCCGGTTCGAGATCGGTTTTGGAATAACCTGCCAACAGGGTCTGAGCAGTACTCAGATGATGGTGATGAGCAGGGTGAGAACGACGAATGCGGCGGCGACCCATTTGGTGGCCTTGGCCAGCATGGCGTCGGTGGTCTTGGCCTTTCCTTTGCTCATAAAGGAATCGGCAGCGCCGGCGATAGCGCCGGACAGACCAGCGTTCTTGCCGGACTGGAACAGAACGATCAGAACAACGGCCAGAGCGGCAATGACCTGGATAACGACCAGGATTGTCTCAAAAGTACCCATATTAACCTCCTATGCGATCCGGCAAGCGGAAAATTTCATTCAATGCGCAAATTGCATTGTATCATATGATTTGAACCATTTCAAGTGCTTTTTGTGAAAAAGCCTATTTTGCCCAGTTACCTGTGGCGGCGGCCTTGAGGTAGGCGTTGATAAAGCCGTCGATATCTCCGTCCATAACGGCGTTGATGTTGCCCATTTCGTACCCGGTGCGGTGGTCTTTGGCAAGGGTATAGGGCATGAAAACATATGAGCGGATCTGGCTGCCCCATTCGATGGACTTCTGGTCGCCCTTGATGTCGGATATTTTTTCCAGATGCTCCCGTTCTTTGATCTCTACCAGCTTTGACCGGAGCATACGCATGGCTACCTCGCGGTTCTGGTGCTGGCTGCGTTCCATCTGACAGGCGACAACGATGCCGGTGGGGATGTGGGTTATGCGGATGGCGCTTTCGGTTTTGTTAACGTGCTGACCGCCTGCGCCGGAGCTGCGATAGGTGTCGACCTTAAGGTCTTCGGCCCGGATGTCCACATCCACGTCGTCGTCGATCTCGGGAACGACCTCAAGAGCAGCAAAGGAGGTGTGGCGGCGGCCGGAGGAGTCAAAGGGAGAAACGCGGACAAGCCGGTGGACGCCGGATTCGCTCTTGGTGTATCCATAGGCGTTTTCGCCTTCGATACGGATAACGGCGCTTTTGATACCGGCCTCGTCGCCGTCCAGCCAGTCCAGCAGCTCATATTTGAAGCCGCGGCTCTCGGCCCAGTGGGTGTACATACGGTACAGCATCTGGGCCCAGTCCTGAGCCTCGGTGC
>CAYLKH010000091.1:0-962 GCA_964384255.1 uncultured Oscillospiraceae bacterium
TATCCAGATCAGAAGCAAATAGCTCTGCCATTCTGGAATTGGAGTCAAAATTGATATATACGGTATCCGCATACGCCTGTCTGCCAAATTCTTTCATCAGCCAAGTCTTACCAACTTGACGAGCTCCTTCGATAATCAAAGGCTTACGGCGTTTGCTTTGTTTCCATTTTAATAGCTTTTCAATAGCAATCCGGTACATACACGGACCTCCGTCATTATAATGCAAGTATAATATATCACGCAATTACAAAAAATGCAACGAGTTTTAGAAAGTTAATTACACTTTTTGCAGCGAACAAAGCGCGTTGGCTTCAAATGTTCTTTGAAGCCAAAAAAGCAGACCTGGATCACCTCAAAGGCGGTCCAAGTCTGCTTCGCCTATTATTCTTCCATGACTTCCAACATCAACCTGGCACCAAACTTAAAGCCATTCTGAAAGATCAAACAGTTTGTATTGGTTTGGTGCGCGCACACACAATCTGCGTATTTCTCGAATAGTTCTTTCTGCTTGTCAGTCATGGGGGCTTTTAGCTTTTCTTCGTTCTGGAAATAAACTCCAACAGTTTCTTGTATTCCTTGCGAGAGGATGTGTCATACTCAGTTGGTTCGACGTTTCCGTACCAAAAATCTTCAAGGATTCTCATACCATATCCTCCTCGCAGATCATTTCACGGAGAATGATTTCCTCGGCTCGGTTGCGGATGCTGTTCATAACTCCTATCCATGCCATCTGATCGTGCGGCTTCATACGCCCCAACAACCAATAGGTCTGTTTCCTCCGGCAAACGAATATCGGGAATATAGTAATCACCGCAACGGATATATTTCAGTTCCTGCATCATATGTATCTCCACAAAATCATTTTAGGGGCAAAAAAGAAGCGATACTCGGTTATCAAACCAAGTATCGCTAAACTTTTGTTTAGCCAACCCCGTCTGACAGATGCCGTAAAATAGTTAAAT
>CAYLKH010000091.1:972-7084 GCA_964384255.1 uncultured Oscillospiraceae bacterium
AATTTTTGGTTTAACTGTTTTACAAGTCCCGCCGTTCACCACGGTTCTTTTTTGCTTTGTTGCGGACGTAATGACAACGCAAATCTATATTGTTTGGGGTCATTTCCTTCTGCGGGAAGATGTTTTTCTGTCGGAGTATTGGCGGATGCCGGACATTTTGCTGTCGGAGTCGGCCATAAATTGCTTGAGCTTTTCTTCAAAGCTTTCCGGTTCACGGGGTTCGGAGCTGGTAGGGCGGCTCTGGGCGCGGCTCTGGGGCCGGTCCTGGGTGCGCCGGGGTTCGGCCTGTTTGATGGACAGGTTTATGCGCCCGTTATCGTCGATGGAGATTATTTTGACCTTTACCTGCTGGCCCACCTGAAGATGCTGGGATATGTCGCTGACATAGGTATTGGCGATCTCGGAGATGTGTACCATACCCGACCTGTTGGGCGCGATGGACACAAACGCCCCAAATTTGGTTATTCCGGTAACCTTACCTTCAATAATGGTTCCTACTGAAAACTCCATACAGCCGCGCTGCTTCCTCCTTTGTGGTCCGCCCGGGGCGGGAATAAATGTTATTTGCCTACGTCATAAAAAAGGATCTCGCCTTCCGAAACCAGGCCCAGCTGATCCCGGGCAATATCCTCGGTGCTTTCTTCGCTGTATTGCTCGATCTCCTGTCTCAGCCTTTCGTTTTCCAGGCTGGCGGATTCGACCTGAGCGGTCAGGCTTTCGTTTTCTTCCTGAGCCTGCTGGATCCGGCCGGACATGGATACCAGAGATGCCACGGCGTAGACTGCCACTATCAGCAGCACCAGTTTTGTTATTATTGACGAACGTACCATGTCTTCCGGCTCCTTTCTTTTGGCCAAAGCCTTCTGATATTATGGTAACCTTTTTCATTGTATAACACTTTTTTGCAAATTGAAAGACATTTTTCAGTTTTTGGCAAATAAAATTTGCGGGCCGCCGGATAAGGACAGAGGCCGCCGCCCTGATGACCCGGCCGAGCCAGAGGCCCACCGCCATCAGCAAAGGGCTTATGGAAACAAACCAGGCCCCGGCTCCAAGAGCCAGCGCCGGAAAAAAGAACAGCCTGAAATCGCCCTCGCCCACATAAAGGGCCAGAGCCGCCACCGCCATCAGCATAACAAGGCTGAATATCAGGTCGGTGGGCCAGCTGGGCCATCGAAACAGGCCCCGGACCAGACGCAGCAGGTCATAAATAAATGCCAGCCCCGCCCCTGCCAGCAGGCAGGAAAGCAGCTGCCAGAGCTGGAACCCCACAGGCTGCTCCATCAGCCAAACAGCCGGGACAGGAACGATCCGCTGCCGGCGCTGTGTTCATACTGCATGGAATCGATGCTGCCGGTCACAGAAAGCTCGCCCGCATCGAGGCTCAGCCGTTCGAGCCTCAGGTCGCTGCCCCGGATAACCAGGGTCCCGCCGCTGGTATACATGACCACGACCGATTCGTCAAAGCTGTCCACATCCTCGACGCCGGTCACGCTCAGCCGTGTCCGGTCCTCGAGGGTGATATTGCTGGCGATTTGATTTTTATTCAGTTCATAAGCTGCCATGCCGATTTCCTCCCTTTGAATGTGTCGTCACATAATATGCAGGGAGGAAGGAAATAAGAACCGGCTGGCAGCTTTCGAGGATCAAAGCTCTTTATACATGGCGGCGGCTTCTTCCTTACGGGGGTTTTCGTTAAGGCTCAAAACCTCGACCTTTGTACGTTTTTCGCCAAAACGTATTTCGATAATGTCGCCCACCTTGACCTCATAACCGGCCTTGGCGGCCTTGCCGTTGACCGTTACCCGCTGATTGTCGCAGGCTTCGTTGGCTACGGTCCGGCGTTTGATGATTCGGGATACCTTCAAATATTTGTCAAGTCTCATATATACCTCCTGTGTGACCGATGATCCAGAGCCGGGGTCATTTAAGCCCTGGTTCAACTTGAAGACAAAGGCCCGGTAGCCTTTGTCTTCAAGTCGTGCGGAACGAACTAAAGTTCGTTCCTGCCGCTGCGGCGGGTTATTAAACGCACTATCTTCCTTTCCGCTGAGGCTACTTTATACCTTTGCCTACAGCCTAAGCCCCAGTTTCTTTTGCTCGGGGATCAGTTTCAGGCTGACCAGGGCTGGCAGCAGCAGCCGCAGGACCACGCACATAAGAACGACCTCAATCGGCAGCATGACCAGATTTTTTACAATGGACGCGGAGAGGTAAACAAAATAGCCCTTGCCATAAAGTATTGCGCTCCACAGGCTGCCCAGCCCCACGTTTATAAAAAGATTGACCGTCAGCCGGGCCAGCAGCACCCGCAGCACACTGAGCCTGCGGCGGTAAAGGAACAGTGAATAGACCACAAAGGTCAGCACGCAGGTAAGAGTGTATCCCGGGAAAAAGCCCCATTCCGGGTGCATCATAAATGAGATAAGGTCGGACGCAATGCCGCTGAGGATACCCATCAGCGGGCCGCATATCAGGGCGCTCAGAACGTCGGAAACAAAGGTGAAGTGGATCTGCAAGCTCTGGGACAGGGGTATGTAGAACATGGACAGGGCCGTGTGCAAAGCCACAAACAGGGCCGCTATGCACAGGGTACGGACGCTTTTCAGCTCCCGGGCAGACTGACGCCAGAACCCGGGATCGTTAACGGACAGGAACTTTTGCTCAAGCATAAAAAAACCTCCATGGGCAGTTGCCACATGGCGGTAAGCTCAAGCCGTCGTCATGCGGCAGCGGGATGCGGACTGCGCACGGCGATACACTTCGTCCGGAGGACAACTCCCCGTTCCTCCGGCACTGGATATCCATGATATTAAGGATAAGACCCGCGCAGACCTACTCTGCCAGATATTAAATTTTTGAGATGGGAACGTGGGCCTGCCGCTATGGGGCGGTCCCGCCCCGGCGCAGCGTCCCCGCATATCATCCATCTCTGCCTTACATTATACTCACATTCTTTATAATTACAAGAGCTGATTGCCCGTTTTACCTGTTTTTTTCCGGTTTATTTGCGCTTTGATCCCGGTTTTTTTGCCTGCGCCATTGATTACTTTGGCCATAAGTGTTAAAATAATGCCACAATTGCGACACAGTTTGCGGAGGTGGTTTTGGTGAGCAGTGAAAAGAAAAACTGGCTGTCGGTGTTGGCTTTTTTTATTGTCCTTGCCATGATCCTTGCCCTTCTTTCGGCCGTTTTCAACGTTAAATCCGTCGATACCTGGCCGTCATCCCGGGTGACCTGCGGGTTTTACCAGGAACCGGAAGGCACCCTTGATGTTATTTACCTCGGCACGAGCCACATTATGTGCGGCATAAGCCCCATGAGAATATGGCAGCAGCAGGGCATAACCGGATACAGTCTTGCCACCGAGCGGCAGTACATGGGCCTTACATATTTCTGGCTTCAGGAGGCGCTTAAATATCAGTCTCCCGGTCTGGTGGTCCTGGATGCCATGACTCTTTTTGCCTGGCCCTTTTCCGACTTTGAGTCCCGGCAGAGGAAGGCCCTCGATTATATGAAAATGTCCTCAGTCAAGCGGGATGCCATTAAGGCCGTATGCGATTACAGCGCCGATGCCGATCCGCTGACCTATTATATCCCCTTTGTAGCTTACCATGACCGGTGGTCGATGCTTACGGAGTCCGACTTTTCATTCCCCTTTGAAGACAAGAAGAATCTCGACAAGGGGTTTTATATGTGCTACGAAGGGGTTGGCACCGAGTTTACCGAACCCTTTTATTCCAGCGAGGGGCAGCTCGACCCCCTGAGCCAGGCGACTTTGGACTATTTTCACCTTATTCGCCAGCTCTGCGCCGACAACGGGATACGGCTTTTGCTGGTCCAGATGCCCCGCAGCGAGGAATGGTCCATGGAAAAGCACGATCTGGTGACAGAGATGGCTGAAAATTACGGCTTTGATTTCCTCGACCTGGGGACAGATCAGGCTCTTGAGGAAATGGATTTCGACCCGGTGGTTGATATGTACGACCCCTGGCACGTAAGCAGCTATGGAGCCGACAAAGTTTCGGCTCTGCTGGGGAGCTATATCGCCGCCAACTACGATTTCCCGGCCCACAGCCAGCAGACCACGGACCAGTGGAACGCTGACATGGAGCTTTTTGACCAGCGGGCCGCGGAGGATGCCGTGTTCCGGGTGGCCGAGCGCCAGCGGCTTGCAGAAGAGGCCGAGGCAGCGGCCAGGGCGGCGGCTCTGGAAGACCTTAGAGATTGACCGGACATTGGAGGTGACCGTATGAACTATGTCTCCTGGGAGTTTCTTGTATTTCTCGCGGCGGCCCTGGCGGTTTATTTCGCAGCTCCCAAAAGGGTCCAGTGGTGCGTGCTGCTCATAGCCAGCTATGTGTTTTACCTGTTTTCCGGGCTGGAAAACCTGGTTTTTATCCTGTTTTCCACCGCCATTACCTTCTTCGGTGGTCTGTGGCTGGGCAGGCTCCACAGCATAGAGCGGTCCGCCGCCTTTGAGGGCGAGGATGCCGCCGCCCGGAAAAAGCAATTCAGGGCGGAAATGAAGAAAAAGCGGAGCCGGGTGGCTGCCGCTGTGCTGGTCCTGAATCTGGGCGTTCTTGTTTTCCTTAAATATTATAACTTTGCCGCCTCCACTGTGGATACTCTGCTGGGTCTGGTGGGGCTGAGGAAATTTGTTCCTGAGTTTGACCTTCTGCTGCCGTTGGGGATATCGTTTTATACCTTTCAGACCTCGGGATATATTATTGACGTATGCAAGGGCAAATATGAGCCGGACCGGAATTTTTTCAAATTTGCCCTGTTCGTTTCCTTCTTCCCCCAGATAGTTCAGGGCCCCATCGGCCGCTACGATCAGCTTGCCCATCAGCTTTACGAACCCCATCGGCCTGAGTATCGCCGGTGCAAATTCGGTTTTCAGCTGCTGGTCTGGGGCTATTTTCAAAAGCTGGTCATCGCCGACCGGCTGATGCTGCTGTGCGCCACTGTGTTTGACAATTATACCCAGTTTGCCGGGTTTGAATTTACCGTAGCCAGTCTGCTTTACGGCGTTCAGCTTTACTGCGACTTTGCCGGGGGCGTAAACGTCTGCCGGGGCGCGGCCGAGATTTTTGGCATAACCATGGCCGAAAACTTTGAACAGCCCTTCTTTGCCACAACTCTGGCCGATTTCTGGCGGCGGTGGCATATGTCTCTGGGCAACTGGATGAAGGACTATCTGTTTTATCCCCTGGCTATGAGCAGGCCCGTTAAAAAAATGGCCCGAAAGGCCAGTGGGCGCTTTGGCCTTTCCTTCGGGGCGCTGGTACCCAACTGCGTGCCGTCGCTGGTGGTGTTTTTCATCATCGGTATATGGCACGGCGCAAGCTGGTCATATGTGGCCTTTGGCCTTTATAACGGCGGGCTTATAGCCCTGTCTATCCTGATGACCCCCCTGTTTGCAAAGCTGAATACCGCCCTGAAAATCGATACCCGGCGGTTCAGCTGGCGGGTATGGCAAATGCTAAGGACCCTGATACTGGCGACCATAAGCCGTATCCTTGTGCGGCCCGCCGGACTGAAAGAAGCCTGGTACATCCTTAAGAGCATTTTCACTACCTTCAACCCCTGGGTCCTGTTCGACGGTTCGCTGTTTGAAATGGGGCTGAGCAGGCTGGACTTCGGTGTTGCGGCGGTAGCCACAGGTGTGCTGATGGTGGTAGGTATTCTCCACGAAAACGGATGGCATCTGCGGCAGCGCCTTGATGGACAGGGCCTGCTGTTTCGATGGTTCATCATGCTGTGCGCCATTTTGTCGGTGCTGATACTGGGGTCTTACGGACCCTCCTTTGTAGCCACCGAATTCATATACCAGGCGTTTTAAAAAATGGTTCACAGCGGATATCATATTGACAAAACCGGGCCGAAGCTTCTGCTTCGGCCCGATCCAGCGTGTCAAAATAGTCCAACGGACTATTTTGACACGGGATTTTGCGGCCTTCGGCAGCGCACTCAAAAGGTCGCAAGCTCCCTTTTTCGCACGTTTGAAGGCCGAGCGGAGAAATTTCCGGGACGTCAATGCTTGCATTGACGTCCCGGAAATTTCATATGTGATTTTATTCGCCGCTCACGCGGCGAACTCTACGAGGT
>CAYLKH010000092.1:0-6954 GCA_964384255.1 uncultured Oscillospiraceae bacterium
GACGTGGCAATCTCATAGCAGGGGTTAGGATTTAGGATTTAGGGATTAGGGACGCACTACCCAAGTTTTTGCAAAAATCTCGCGGGCCGCGCCTCTAACCTCTAACCCCTAACCCCTAACCCCTAACCCCTAACCCCTAACCCCTAACCCCTAAATCCTAATATATTGAATTTACAGAATTTTAAAATTCTGTTATCAGTCCGGAAACAGGAAAATGGTAACATACACTCAGTCAAAAGCTTGACTGGGTCAACTGCCCGTCCCGCTGCCGGATGCATCGGCGTATTATAAAGGGCAGACTAAAATCAACCGCAATGCCGGATAAAATATATTCCCGAGTCGTCAAATTTCGACGGCTCGGGAAATTTTTTTGCCCAACAGAAAAACATCGGCCCACTGCTATGAGTGGGCCGATGGGCGGGGTGATTTAAGGTCCGGCTTTTCAGCCGTGAGCTATCAGATCTGGCTGGCGGTGGCGAAGCCGTGCTGGATAGCGAAGTGCATGTTGGCAACGCGGAAGCAGTCGCCGATATAGTCGGTCTTCTTGGCGATGCCATAGAATTTGGAAGCCTCTTCGGGTCTGGGTTTGGCGCCGGTAGCAAGAACAACCAGATCAGCGTCGATATGGCAGGCGTTGCCGGCCTTGTCGGTATAGTTGACACCGGTTTCGTCGATAGAGGTGTATTTTACGCTGGTAAGCTCGTGGAAATCGGGCAGAGCGCGATAAGCGGCCCTGAGCATTTCGACATAGTGAGCGTGAGCAGCGTCGGAAGCCAGAGAGGACTGACGGCACATAACGGTTACGTCGTGGCCGTTTTCGGCCAGATACATACCGGTCTCAACGCCGGTCTCGCTGCCGCCGATAACGACGATCTTCTTGGGCAGTTCGGACTCGTGGCCATAGGTATCGATAGCCAGCATGGTGTTGGGGCCGTCGGCACCGGGCAGGTTGGGACGGGTGAATCTGGGGCCGATAGCGACGATCAGTTCGTCGAAATCGAACTTGGCCAGCATCTCGGGAGTAGCTTCGGTGCCGAGACGGACGTCTACGCCGTTCTTGACCAGCTGCTTGGCCTGCCAGTCGATATAATCCTTGATGGGCCATTTGAAGGAAGCGTATTCGCTGTGGCTGAGCTGACCGCCCAGTTTGGTTTCCTTTTCAAACAGGACCACTTCGTGGCCGCGCTTGGCAGCGGTAACAGCAGCCTGCATACCGCCGGGGCCGCCGCCAACTACGCCGACCTTTTTCTTTTCGCCAACGGGCTTGACCATACGGTCGATCTTGTCCTCAAGACCCATAACGGGGTTGACAGAGCAGAAGGAACGGTATTTGTCGGTGTCGTTGGGAACGTGACATTTGTTGCAGCGGACGCAGGGAGTAACGTCTTCGCCACGGCCTTCGTAGAGCTTGGTGCCGTATTCGGGGTCGCAGATCCAGGTACGGGCAGCGGCGACGATATCGCACTTTTTGTCGCGGATGGCGTTGTCGCAGAAGGTGGGGTTCTGAAGACCGGCAGAAGCGGCAACAAGGATCTTGCCGCCACGGGCCATAACGTCGGCCTTAACAGCGGCAGCAACGTCAAGGTTGGGGCAGGGGTTCTCACGGGTGGAGGTGAAGCCGGTGGGATGCTGGGGATCCTGATCGCCGTTACGGATATGGATAACGTCGATAATGCCTTCGGCCAGACGGGCAAGCTCGATAGTATCGGCTACAGAAGCGCCGCCCTTTTCGTAACCGGAAACAAGGACCTCGAGGGGGAAGTCTTTGCCCAGAGTCTGACGCAGAGCGTCGAAGAACTCAAGCATGAAACGGGTACGGTTCTTGACAGAGTCGGGGCCGTATTCGTCTTTTCTCTGGTTGGTGATGGGGCTCCACAGCTGGGCTGCGATGCCGCCGCGATAGGCGTTATGTACGGAGAAGAATTCAAAACCAAGGCTCTTGAGGTCAAGGGCGTTCTGGACAGATGTGTCGATAAATTCCTGCATCTGCTTCTTGGTGATGGTGTTGGCTCCGCCGCGGCGGGCCATCATCATTTTCATCATTTCTTCGTCCATCTCGGGCATTTCGCCGCCGGGGCCGCCGGGGCCGCCAGGACCGCCTGCACCACCGCCGGGACCGCCAGGACCACCAGGACCGCCGGGGCCACCAGGACCGCCAGCAGGCTCGTCCTGAGTATAGGTGCCGGAAACGCCGGTCACAGCCAGAGCGCCATAATAGCGCAGGCCGTCGATCATCTGGCAAAGGTAGTTATGGGTGGAAAGGTCGTTCATGTCCATGATGGAAAAATGGTTGGGGGTCATGCCGATGCCGCCCTTCTGGGGAGAGCCGTTTTCCAGATGGTTGATGTTAACGGCGGCAGCGCCGTTTTTAGCGCGGTTAACGATCATGGTGATCCACTTTTCAGTGGGGAAGGGTTCGGTACCCTGGATGAAGTGGGGAGTCGCGGCGGTAGCTTCCATGCGGTTTTTCATAAGAACGCCAGCTACCTGGATAGGAGAAAGCAGATGCTCGTATCTGATGTTGCTCACGGGATATCCTCCTTGATATATTTTTAGTCGGTTACATTTTATACTTTTTCCCAACCCATGTCAACAAAATGCTCTGTATTTTATCGGTGAAGATGAATGGGTCAGGGGTCAGATAACAGATAACAGGTTACAGATAGTCCCGCCCGTGTCATTGCGAGGAGCGTAAGCCCCCTTCTGTCATTGCGAGGAGGCCGCAGGCCGACGTGGCAATGACAGGCAGGGCCATCTGTTCTCTGTTATCTGCCCTGAAGCTCCATCTCCGGCAGGATATCCTGAACCTCGCTATACAGCAAAAAAGCTTCGCCTATGCCCAGCTGCTGAGCTATGGACAGCTTTTTCATTATGCTGGCGGCGGTATCGAAAAGGACAAAATGGTGCCTGCCGTTTTCGCTATAGGTAAAATAACAGGCGCACAGGTCTGCGGAAAAAAAGTACTGCCCTCCCCGGCTGCTCAGCAGTCCGGCCAGCTCATCCCGGCTAATGGCCTGCCCCTGCCCTTCGGGGGAGGGCAGCAGAAAATCCATCCTTATCCGCTGAATATCCAGAGCAATGCGTTCCGGGCCGAGCTTTTGGCAAAGCTCTTCCAGCCTTGCTTTCAGGCTGCCGCCGGATATGGCCGTGGCGCACAGAGCCATGGAGTCCGGGATATCCTCTGCCAGTTCCTGAGGCAGATACAGTCTCTGTCCCCGGGCGGTCAACCGGCTGCTCAGGGCAGGAAGCATGGGGTCAACCTCATCAAACCCGGCCACTACTCCCCCGTAGCCCCTGAGCTGACATTCCCGGGTCAGCTCACCTATGAGCAGGCTGCTGTTGCCTGAGGGTATGTTCCGGCCCGGCAGCACCAGCAGCCCTCCCCGAAACGCCCGTGACCGGGAATTTCGCATCAGTCGCTTTCCGGGGCCTATGCTGTAATCCATATGGGCAACCCGACAGCCGGGTATCCCCAATTGGGGCAGCGCCTGAGACGGCGCGGTAATAAAAATCTTCATCTGGTTCAATGGACAACACTCTTCCCGTGTGATATACTTTGTATAACATATTCTGTATCGTCACCAAAAAGTACTGAACAAAGGAGAAAATATAATGGACAATATTGCAAAGATCATATCCCTGCTGGACAGCTATAACATCGATTCCCTGCTGCTCACCGCCGACAGCAGCTGCCATTACGCCACCGGCGTGGGCCTCAGCGAGGGCACAGTCTTTATAACCAAAAACGGCTGCACATATATGACCGACTCCCGTTATATTGAAGCGGCTCAGCGGGACATCAAATGCGCAAAGGTCCTGATGACCGACGCTCAGCATTCCCCCAGCTCCTACATCACCGGCATCATCGCTGACGAAGGCATCGGCTCCGTAGGCTTCGAGGAAGACCGCATGACCGTCGAAGCATACAACAAAACCCACGAAGCTCTCGGGGTCCGGCTTATGCCCGCCGCCGGACTGCTGGCTTCACTTCGCCGGTCGAAAAATCCCGACGAGATGGCAAAGCTCAAGGCCGCCCAGGTCATTACGGACAAGGTGTTTTCCGACGTTTTGTCAGTCATCCGGGAAGGCATGACCGAAAAAGAGCTGGCCGCCGAGATCATTTACCGTTTTTACAAATTCGGCGCCGACGGTCTGTCCTTTGACCCCATCGTTGTTTCCGGCCCCAACACCAGCCTGCCCCACGGCGTACCCACCCAGCGCAGGCTGCAAAAGGGCGATTTTATAACCATGGATATCGGCTGCATTCTGGACGGCTACTGCTCCGACATGACCCGTACCGTCGCCCTGGGCTATGCGGACGACGAGATGAAAAAGGTATACAACACCGTGTTGCAGGCTCAGCTGGCGGGCATCGCCGCCGCCAAAGCGGGAGTCATCGGCCGGGATATCGACAAGGCCGCCAGAGACGTTATCGCCGCCGCAGGCTATGGAGAATATTTTGGCCACAGCTTTGGCCACAGCGTGGGGCTTGAGATCCACGAGGCACCCAACGCCGCTCCCAGCAACGGCGAGCCTATGCCTGTTGGGGCTGCCATATCCGCCGAACCCGGCATTTATCTGCCCGGAAGATTCGGCGTACGTATCGAAGATGTTATAATTCTTGACGAAAACGGCTGCACCGACATCACCGAATCCCCCAAGGAGCTTATAATTGTTTGATTTTCGCATAAAATATTCCGATTGTGCTTGAAATGAAGACGGACATAATGTAAAATAGATTGAAACCCCCGGGTCAGACCCGGTCACGATCAAAGTATATACACCGCTGTCAAGCGGCATAATAGGAGGATAAACATGATATCGGTTAGTGATTTCAGAAACGGCGTGACCTTTGAGATGGACGGAAACGTCATGCAGATCGTTGAGTTCCAGCACGTTAAGCCCGGTAAAGGCGCTGCTTTTGTCCGCGTTAAGATGAAAAACGTCATAACCGGAGCCGTCACCGAAACGACTTTCAACCCCAACGACAAATATCCCACCGCCTATGTTGAACGAGTCAACATGGAATATCTCTATAACGACGACGATCTTTACTACTTCATGGACCAGGAAACCTACGAAACCACCCCCATCAACAAAGAAACTCTGGACGATGGGTTCAAATTCGTTAAGGAAAACATGGTAGTTAAGGTTCTGTCCTACAAGGGCAGCGTATTCGGCATCGAGTCTCCCACCTTCGTTGAGCTGGAGATCACCGAAACCGAACCCGGCGTCAAGGGCGACACCGCCACCAACGTTATGAAGCCTGCCACCGTTGAGACCGGGGCCATCGTTAAGGTCCCCCTGTTCATCAACACCGGCGACCGCATCAAGATCGACACCCGTACCGGTGAATACCTTGAGCGCGCCAAGGGCTGATATAATATCCCAATACCACCAATAAGGAGGATTTTACTATGTCTATTTCCGAAAGAGCGGCTTATTTGAGAGGACTTGCCGACGGTATGAATCTTGACGTCGCCAACGGAGAAGGCAAGCTCCTGTCCGCTATCATCGACACCATCGGTGATATTGCCGACGAGCTGGAGGTCCTTACCCAAAACAGCGCCGACGTAGCCGACGAGCTTGACGAGATCAACGACGAACTGAACGATATCGCCACCCTGTTCGACGACATCTACGACGACGAAGAAGACTACGACGACGAGCTGTTCGACGACGAAGATTATTTCGACGACGATGACGACTATTTCGGCGCGGACGAATACTTCTATTCCGTCAAATGCCCCACCTGCGACGAAGAGATCGAGCTTGACGAAGCTACTCTCGAATCCGGCGGAGTGATCTGCCCTGCCTGCGGCGAGGAGCTGGAATTCGATATCGACGAAGAACCCGAACAAGTCGAGGACGAGGAATAAGCTTTCTTCCGCCGTTATGCAGTTTCCCTGCATAACGGCGGTTTTTTATCCATGGCGAAAATATTGAAAGAAGTTTAACGAACGGAGGAAAACGATGAAAAAAGCACTTGTTATGTACGCCAGCATCACCGGCAATACCGAAAAGATCGGCTTCGCCTTCAAAGAAGCGCTGGAGGAAATGGGCTGGACCGTCGACACCTGCAAGCTCACCAACAAAACCAACTTCAACGATGACCCCATTTTCCTTGACGAATACGACCTGTTTTTCCTGGGCAGCCCCATTATGGCCGGTCTGCCGTCTACCCTACTGGGGAAGAATCTGGGCCTGACCCAGTCTATCCCGCCCCGTATGTATTCCGACCGTATAATCATGCCCGGCCTGAAACGTCCGGAGACTGAGGATTATACCCCCTATGCGGTGGTTTATGCCACCTATGGCGGCGCGTCCACCGGCCCCAAGGAGTGTCTGGCCACTCTCGAGATCGAAAAACTTTATCTCGACAACCTCTATATGCAGACCATCGGCCAGTTTGCCTGCCTGGGTACCGAGGCTCACCACGCCGCGGTGGACACCGTGGCCGACAAAATCGGCCAGAGCGTGGACCTGGCATCCGACACATTGCAGAGATTTAAAGATAATCCCGATGCCGAAGAATTCAAAAATATGCCTCCTCATATTCTTGGGGAGCTTCGGGCAGCCGCCGGAATGGGCGAGGGCGGACCTATCCACAGCGCCGAGGAAATCCTTGCCATGGACAAAACCGGCAAGGGAACCAAAGGCGGCAAGCCCGGCGGACCTCCCCCGGATATGGTCATGGACGAAAACTCCATGCACGTTATGAACCGTGAAATTCGTCCCAACGAAGACGATATTCAGGCGGCAAAAATATTTGCCCGCAATCTGGTCAAGTGCTATTTTTACGACAACGGCGGCCGCAGACGTCATGGCGGCGAACTGATATCCATAAGCTGAACCGAACCCCGGGCGGAACCTTTCCGCCCGGGGTTAAATTTGGATTTAGGGGTTAGGATTTAGGATTTAGGGATTAGGGGCGCACCCCGCAAGGTTTTGCGA
>CAYLKH010000093.1:0-6561 GCA_964384255.1 uncultured Oscillospiraceae bacterium
TCCGGCGGCGTGTACGTCGGAAATTTCACTACTCGGCCTTCAAACGTGCGAGAAAGGCCGCATGGCGGCCTTTTGAGTGCGCTGCCGAAGGCCGCAAAATCCCGTGTCAAAATAGTCCAACAGACTATTTTGACACGCCGAAAGGACCGGAGGCTTTTGCTCTCCGGTCCTGTTATTGCGTTATTCCCAATCCTTGCAGACATTTACCCATTGCTTTGCGCCGGAATATTGATAAAGCTCGTCGCAGGTCAGCTCGATGGCGCTGTTGCTGCTGCCGGCGGCGGGAAAAACCGTGTCGAACCGTTTCATGGATTCGTCCAGATAAACGTCCACCCCGTCGTTGGTGGCGAAGGGGCATACCCCGCCCACGGCGTGACCCACCAGCTGGACAGCTTCGTCAGAGGTGAGCATTTTTGCCTTAATGCCGAACTGGGCCTTATAGAGCTTGTTGTCTATCTTGGCGTCTCCGGCGGCAACCACCAGAATAACTCCGTCGTTACCTTTGAAGGAAAGGGTTTTGGCGATTCTTGCGGGGATAACACCGACGGTTTGGGCGGCCAGCTCTACGGTTGCGCTGGAGGTTTCGAATTCCAGGACCCGCTCCTCCATACCCAGGGTGCGGAAATATGCTCGTACTTTTTCTATAGACATTGATCTTTCTCCGTTTCGTCAAGTTTTTTGGCTTCGGCCACCAGCTTACTGGTGCCGAGCCTGTCGGCTCCCAGGGCGACAAAATCCCGGGCATCGTCCAGAGTTTTGATCCCTCCGGCAGCCTTCACCCTGACCTGACTGCCCACGTGCTTTCTCAGGAGGGCAACGTCTTCCCTTGTGGCTCCTCCGCCTGCAAAGCCGGTAGAGGTTTTGATATATTCTGCGCCGGAATCGGTCACGGCCCTGCACATGGCGATCTTTTCGTCCTCGGTCAGCAGGCAGGTTTCGATTATTACCTTAAGGAGTTTGCCGCCGCAGGCCGCCTTGACCGACCGTATCTCGCTGCATACGTCGTCGAATCTGCCTTCTTTGACCATGCCGATATTGATGACCATGTCGATCTCGTCGGCTCCGTTTTCAACCGCTTCCGCAGTCTCGAAGCATTTTACGGCGGTGGTATTGTATCCGTTGGGGAAACCTATGACGGTGCAGACCCTGACTCTGCCTCCAAGGTACTGGGCAGCCGGTTTGACAAAGCACGGGGGGATACACACGCTGGCGGTGCCATATTTAACAGCGTCGTCGCATATGACTTTTATCTGCTCCCACGTGGAGGTCTGGGCAAGCAGGGTGTGATCGGCCTTTGCGAGAATGGATTTCAATTCTTCGTTGATCATTTTCACATATCCTTTCTATAGTGATAAACATTTTATCATATCATCCTTCTTTTTTAAAGCCCCATTAACACGAAAAGCCCCTTTAGCATAGTTTAGAGCAAACACTTTTTTGGAGGGATGGTTTTGACTGAGTTTTACAGCTATCTGGGAGCTAACTCCCCCATGGGCTTTTATTCCCTGTATGAGCAGGCTATGGAATCAGCCGGGGAAAGCTGGATAATCAAGGGGTGTCCCGGCTGCGGAAAATCCACGTTTATGACCTTCATTGCCAGGGGGCTACAGCGGGACGACACGGAGCTGTTCAGATGCTCTTCGGACCCGGATTCTCTGGACGGGCTGCTGATACCGGCCCTGTCCTGCGCCTATTTTGACGGCACTGCCCCTCATGTGCTGGAACCCCAGTATCCCGGGGCAGTGGGCAATTATATTGATCTGGGCGCTTTTATTGACCACAGGGGTCTGCGCCCCAGAGCTGATGAGCTGAGGGAGCTGTATGGCAGATATAAGGCTGTTTATCCCCTGGCCTACAGCCGCCTGAAAACCGCCCGGGAGCTGCTGGACGACCGGCTGGCTCTGGTATGCAGGCGGGTAGATTTTGAACGGCTGACCCGCCGCACCCGGGGCATCATCAGCCGTGAACTGGGTAAGCCCCGGGAGACTCCGGGACGGCTGACCCGCCGGTTTTTAAGCTCGATCTCCTTCATGGGTCGGCAGAGCGGAGCCGGTCAGCTTTCCGGCAGGTATGAGCGGATATACCGGCTGGAATCTGCCCATGAGCTGAGCCGTTTTGTGACCCCCATGCTGCTGGAAGGGGCGCTGGCATCCGGCCGGGACGTTATTGTCTGCCACGACCCCATGAATCCTCAGGGTCCCGGGGAGCATCTGCTTATTCCCCAGCTGTCTCTGGCCTTTGTTACGTCGGCAGATATTCCATATGACGGCCAGTATGTGCGGAATATCCGGCTTGACGGCTATGTAAGCGACCTGAGGGAGGACCGGGAACGCATAAGGTTTAATAAAAAAACCGCCTCGTGCCTTATAGACGAGGCGGTCCGGTCCATGGCCGAGGCCAAGGCAATTCACGACGAGATCGAGCAGCTGTACCGGCCATATGTGGATTTTGACGGGGTCATGGCGCTGGCCCGGTCCCATCTGGACCGGCTGCGGAATATGCTTTACTGAACGAACCTTGTGCCGCCCCTGCCGCTGACAGCCTCTGCCGCCCGGTCAAGGGACGCGATGACCGCCGTTTTGCCTCCGGCCCGGATAAAGCTCATGGCGGCTTCTACCTTGGGCAGCATGGAGCCTTTGCCAAACTGGCCCTGACGGCAAAGCTGCTCAGCCTGAGCCAGCGTCAGCTGGTCCAGCTCCTTTTGATCCGGCTTTCCAAAGTTTATGGCCACCTTATCCACCGCCGTAAGGATATACAGCTCCTGGGCGTCAATAAGCTGGGCCAGTCTGGCAGAGGCGTGGTCCTTGTCAATTACGGCGGGGACCCCCTTAAATCCGCCGTCGTCGCCGCTGACCACGGGGATACCTCCGCCGCCGCAGGCGATAACCACAAACCGGTTGGCCAACAGCCCTTTTATGGTATCTTTTTCCACAATGTCCTCGGGCTTTGGGGACGGGACGACCCGTCGCCATCCCCTGCCGGAATCCTCTTTGAACTCCCAGTCCGGGTGGAGCCGTTTCAGCTCATCCGCCTGCTGTCTGGTATAAAAGGCTCCAATAGGCTTGGTAGGCTCCCTGAATGCCGGGTCGTCCCGGTCGACGGTCACCTGGGTCACCACGGTGGACACGTTTTTATCTATCCCCCGGGCTTTCAGGGCGTTGCCCAGCCCCTTTTGCAGATGGTAGCCGATATAGCCCTGGCTCATAGCCGTGCATTCGGGCAGCTCCATAGGCGGGACCCCGCCGCCGGTTTTTGACGCGTTTTCAAAGGCGAGCTGAACCATACCCACCTGGGGGCCGTTACCGTGGCAGATGACCAGCTCCTTCTGGCCGGCTATTTCTGCCAGCACCGGAGCCGCCGCCTGTATCCTCTGCTGCTGCTGTTCTGCCGTATCTCCCAGAGCGTTGCCGCCCAAAGCTACTACGATTTTTGACACAAAAATCACCTCGGTATAGTTTTTACCGAGGTGATAAATAATATTTGAAACAAAATCAGGAAAGAAAATCCCTGAGCTTTCTGCTTCGGCTGGGGTGGCGGAGCTTGCGCAGAGCCTTGGCCTCGATCTGGCGAATACGCTCCCGGGTGACATTGAACTCCCGGCCCACCTCTTCCAGAGTTCTGGCCCTGCCGTCGTCCAGACCAAAGCGCAGGCGCAGCACCCGGGCTTCTCTGTCAGTAAGGGTCCCCAGAACCTCAGTAAGCTGCTCACGCATAAGCATAAGCGACGCCGCTTCGGAGGGTTCGGCGGCATCATCGTCGCTGATAAAATCGCCCAGATGGCTGTCGTCTTCCTCGCCGATGGGGGTTTCCAGGGATATGGGGTCCTGAGAAATTTTCAAAACCTCGTCTACTCTGGCTGCGGTCATGCCAAGAGCCTCGGCGATCTCGGCGGAGCTGGGGTCGTGGCCCAGCTGCTGGGAAAGCTGACGGGAGGTGCGTATGACCCTGTTTATGGTTTCGACCATATGTACAGGGATGCGGATGGTCCTTGCCTGGTCGGCAATGGCCCGGGTTATGGCCTGGCGTATCCACCATGTGGCATAGGTGGAAAACTTGTATCCCTTGGTATGGTCAAACTTTTCCACCGCCTTGATAAGGCCCAGATTGCCTTCCTGAATAAGGTCAAGGAACTGTAGCCCTCTGCCCACATATCTTTTTGCGATAGATACCACCAGTCTCAGATTGGCTTCGGCCAGCCGGTGGCGGGCTTCTTCGTCGCCCTGACTGGTCCTGATGGCCAGATCCAGCTCTTCCTCGGCGGTCAGCAGGGGGATCTTTCCTATCTCCTTAAGGTACATCCTGACCGGGTCGTCCACGCTGTAGTTGTCCACAAGGGATTCGGGATCGATTATCTGCTCTTCGCCCACGCTTTTGATATCGCTTTCAGTGGGAGCGATATCATCGGCCCGGACCTCGTCGATCAGTCCATCGGAAGCAAGGCTTACCCCCGCCCTGTCAAGCTCCGCATAAAGCCCGGCGATTTGGTCGGCGCCCATGTCGTTGTCGTCGATGATCTTAAGCACGCTTTGAGCATTAAGCTCGCCGCCCTCTTTTGCGATAGATATAAGCTCATCGATGTTAACAGCTGTGGAGCCGGAATCGGCGATGTTTTCATTCATCATCCTCATACCCCTTTCTTTTTCTAAGGCTGTCCCGCAGTTCCAGCAGGGTCTGCTCGCTGGAATAGGTTCGTTTGTCATATTCGGTTTTAATGATCTGGCAATAATCCTCCATAGCCCGCTGCCTGTCGTCCAAAACAGGGTCGTTTTGCAAAACCGAGGCTATATGGGTCAACTCTTCCTGGCTGAGCTGGCCTTCAAGGGCAGATATTCTCAGGCTCAGGCCCTGGGCAAACAGCTGGAGAAATATTCCATATACCTTTCCCAGCAGAGGCGACGAAAAATATTCGGGCAGCAGGGTCGCCGCGCAGTGGGCCATCAGCTCAGGAGACTCCATAAGCAGCCGGAGTACGCCCTCTTCGGCTCTGGCCGATCTGATATTGCTGTATCGCAGGGACCGTTCCCGGGGCTGCAAGGTATCCGCCGGAGCGAGCATCTGCATGGTCTGGGCCTTTTTTTCTTTGCGCTGGCGATTTTTGCGTATCCGCTCAACCTCTATGGCCACCGAATCGGCGGACACTCCCGCAGCCTCTGCCGCCCGGCCTCCATAAACCTCGCGGGATACGGCGTTGGGCAGCGCGGCAATGAGTTTTGCCGCCTCCTTCAGATATTCCACCTTGTTATCGTCAAGGGAAAGGTCGTATTTGTTCTGTAGCAAAAGCAGCTGATATTCGATATGGTTTTCAGACCGATCGATAAGGGCGCTGAATGCGTCGGCCCCGTGCTTTTTGATAAACTCGTCAGGGTCCTTGCACTCGCCCATGCGCAATACCCGGACCCGAAGCTCCTGACGTTCCAGAATGGTTATGGCCTTTTTGGTGGCTTTAGTTCCGGCTTCGTCGCTGTCATAGGCGATAACAGCCTCGTCAGCGTATTTTGCAATAAGTCTGGCCTGATCGTCGGTCAGTGCCGTTCCGCAGGAAGCCACAGCGCAGTCGAACCCGGCCTGATGGAGCATCACCGCGTCCATATTGCCCTCGCATAATATTATGCGCCGCTGCTTTGTTTTTTTTGCGGCATGGATGGCATAAAGATTTTTACTTTTGTTATAAACCAGCGTGTCCGGGGAGTTGAGATATTTTGGGGTCGAATCGTCCAGAACTCTGCCCCCAAAGCCCACCACGTTGCCGGTCACGTCGATTATGGGGAACATTACCCGGTTGCGGAATCTGTCATAGGCTCCTTTGCCATTTTTTGACATGATAATAAGCCCGGCGTCCAGCAGCTCTTTTTCAGAAAAGCCCCGGGATTTAAGGGTCTTCATGGTGGCATCCCATGAATCGGGAGCAAAGCCCAGTCCAAAGCGGGTTATGGTGCCCCGGGTCAGGCCCCGTTTACCCATTAGATAGTCCACCGCCTGCTGGCCCTGAGGCTCCCACAGGTTGGCGTTAAAGAGCCGGGCCGCCTGACGGTTAAGCTCATAAAGCCGTTTTTTGGTCTTTGCGGTGGAGGTATAGTTGCCATCCTCCGGAACAGTCATCCCTGCTCTGCGGGCCAGAAACCGGACAGTATCGGGATAATCCAGACTTTCCATATCCATTATAAAGTTTATAACTCCGCCGCCTTTGCCGCAACCGAAGCAATAATACAGCTGTTTTTCGGCGGAAACCGAGAATGACGGCGTCTTTTCCGTATGGAACGGGCAACAACCCCAAAGGCGTCCGCTTTTGGTGGTAAGGCTCACATAGGAAGATACCACGTCTTCAATTGGGTTACGGGCTAAAAGCTCGTCGATAAAGCTGGCAGGAAACGCCACGGTATCACTCCTTTACGATTTTTGGAAAACAGTTTGTCATGGGTCAGGATTCAGGGCCGCGGCCCTTTGTCATTGCGAGGCGGCTTGCCGCTTCGCAATGACAGGCGGGGAGCGCACCTATGGAGTACAAGGTTCGAGAAGGTATTGGTAGGCCGCCTGTAGGCCGGGCATAGAACGAAAATAACT
>CAYLKH010000094.1:0-6528 GCA_964384255.1 uncultured Oscillospiraceae bacterium
TCGCAATGACAAAAGGGCCGCACCCCTAAATCCTAAATCCTATCCCCTACCACGGAGGTCCTATGCAAAAACAAAGCTTTCTTCATGGCGCGGCAGTGCTTGCCCTGGCAACGGCCATAGTTAAGGTCATCGGCGCGCTGTACAAGATCCCCCTTGTGAACATTCTTGGCTCAACAGGCTATAACTACTTCACAATGGGCTATAATATTTACAGCGTCCTGCTGACCATATCCACAGCCGGGCTTCCGGTCGCCATGAGCCGCATGGTTTCCGAATCCGCCACCCTGGGCAACCAGCGGCAGATCCGGGTCATATACAGGGCAGCGCTTATGGTTTTTATGACCATCGGCGTTTTGGGCAGCGGGCTTATGCTGATTTTTGCTCCCCAGCTGGCGGAGTTTATGAACTCGCCCAATTCGGTTTATGCAATACGTATGCTGTCTCCCGCGGTGCTGTTCGTTTGCCTTATGTCCAGCTTCAGGGGATTTTATCAGGGCCAGTCAAACATGACTCCGACCTCGGTTTCTCAGGTTATCGAGGCTCTGTGCAAGCTGGTGTTTGGCCTTGGGGCGGCATATTACCTGACCAGGCTAGGCAAAGGCCCGGATATTGCCGCCTCCGGCGCAATATTCGGTGTCACTCTCGGCACCGTTGCCGGGACCCTTTACCTGTTCAGGCTTTTCGTCGGCACCAACCGCACTATGGGGACCTCCGGCCAGCCTCTGAGCATGGGTGTCACCATGAAGCGGCTGCTGGCTATCGCCATCCCCATCAGCATCGGCGCGGCAGGGCTGCAAATAATCAACACCATCGATTCAAAGGTGATAATGGGCCGCCTGATTTATTCCGTGGGCCTTACCCAGCTGGAAGCCGATTCCTACAGCGGTATTTACGGCTCTGCCCAGACCCTGTTTAATCTGCCGGCGGCCTTTATCGTTCCCATAACCGTGTCCGTCATTCCCAACATAACCGAGCAGCTGACCCTTAAAAATCGCCGGGCAGCCCTTAAGCTGGAGCAGTCGGCCTATCGCATAACCACCCTGCTGGCCCTGCCCTGCGGCATCGGGCTATCGGTTTTGTCCGAGCCTATCCAGCGTATGCTGTATTCCACCTATTCCGACGGCGAGCTTAAGGTTGCGGGCGCGCTGCTGGCCGTTTTGGGCATAGCGGTAATATTCAATTGCCTTGTGCTTTTGACCAACGCTATCTTGCAGGCTCATGGCCACGCCATGGTGCCGGTGGTGACCATGCTTACCGGCGGACTGGTCAAGCTGGGTATAAACTATCTGCTGGTCGGCAACCCCGAGATCAACATCGTCGGCGCGCCTGTAGGCACCCTTATTTGCTATGCGCTTATAACTACCCTCAATCTGGTCGCCATGAAGCGGCTGTTCAGGCAGCGTTCCGGACTGGGCAAAATATTGCTCAAGCCCCTGCTGGCGACCTTCGCCATGGCGGTGGTGGCCTTTGTGTCCTATGATGTGCTTTCGGCCACGGTGTCCGGATCCATCGCCTGCCTTGGAGCTATTGCTCTGGCCGCCTGTACCTATGTCGTTTTCGTTCTGCTGCTGCGGATAATCACTTACGACGACTGTATGCTGCTGCCCAAAGGCAAAAAAATCGCCAGAATTTTAAAAATCCGCCCAGAAAACAGGTAAAAGGGCTTGCGGAGATGTAAGAAATATGATAAATTTTGATAGCAAGAATTCCTACGGGTTTGAAGACCTGCGTCAAATCGTCAGGCTGCTGCGTTCGCCCGGCGGCTGCCCCTGGGATGCGGTCCAGACCCACGAGAGCATACGCCGCAATTTTCTCGAAGAAGCATACGAGGTCTGCGAGGCTATTGACCAGCAGGACCCCGACCACCTTTGCGAGGAGCTTGGCGACGTTATGCTCCAGGTGATATTCCATTCCGACATCGAAGAGGATGCCGGGAGCTTCACTGTGGATGACGTCTGCGATGGTGTTTGCAAAAAGCTTATCCGCCGTCATCCTCATGTTTTTGCCGACGTTCAGGTAAGCGGGGCTGACCAGGTACTGGAAAACTGGGAAGAGATCAAAAAACGTGAGCGGGGCCAGAGCGACAACGCCTCTGTCCTCGATTCCGTCGCCCGGTCCCTGCCTGCTCTGTGGCGGGCAGACAAGCTTATCAAAAAGGCCGGCGGCTTCGGATCCGACTGCTGGCAGCAGCTGCCCGGGCTTTGCGCCGACGCTGTGGACCGGCCGGATCAGGGCTCTGTGGGGAGGCTGCTGTTTGCGGCGGTGGCCCTTGCCCGTCTGGCCGGGGTCGACCCGGAAGATGCCCTGAACTCCGCCTGCGAAGATTTTATCACCGAATATCGCCAAAACGAAAACTGACCTGTTTACATTGCGCCGCGTTTTTCGCGGTTTTACTCAAGATTATTTAATGGAGGAACAACACAATGAACAAAGCAGAACTTATCGCAGCAGCCGCCGAAAAGGCTGGCCTGTCCAAGAAAGATACCGAGAAAGCCTTCGCTGCCATTATCGATACCGTTACCGAATCCCTTTCCGCCGGCGAAAAGGTCCAGGTCGTGGGCTTTGGCGTGTTCGATATCAAGAACCGTCCCGCCCGCACCGGCCGCAACCCCCGCACCAAGGAAACCATCGAGATCCCCGCTGCCAAGCTCCCTGTTTTCAAGCCCGGCAAGGCTCTGAAAGATAAGGTCGACGCATAAATCAACATTACGCCCTGCCGGACGCTGTCTTAGCAGCGTCCGGCAGGGCATTTCATGGGCCGGATAAGCGTTCTGTTCCTTTTATCCTGAGCCCGAAAAAATAAATATTGCATTATTATTTGCGTTGTGCTATAATTGGTAGACGTTAGGATAGTAGTTTGACTGAGAGTGGGGTTCGCCCCACTCTCTTTTAGATGTAAAGACAACTTTTTGCCGAATATGGAGAATACTAATGAAAAAATCTGAGATTCTGGAAACTGTCCAGGCGCTGGCTCTTCCCGTTTGCGAAAGCTGCGGAGTCCAGCTGTGGGACGTTGAATACGTTAAAGAAGGCGGCGAATGGTTCCTTCGGGTCTACATCGACAAGGACGAGGGCATCAACATCACCGACTGCGAGGCCGTTTCCATTATGCTGGACCCGATCCTTGACGAGGCAGACCCTATCGACGGCAGCTACTGCTTCGAGGTTTCCTCTGCCGGAGCCGAGCGCATCCTGAAACGTCCGTCGGATTTTGAAAAATTTATCGGAAGCTATGTCTGCGTAAAGCTCTATCAGGCCCGGGATGGCCGCAAGGAGATCTACGGCACTCTGGCATCCTATAACGACGGGACCGTCGTTGTTGAAGAAAATGGCAGCGAGCTCACCTTTGAAAAAGGCCAATATGCTCATGTCAGGCTGGCAATCAGATTTTAACCGCCAATAAGAATGATATTAATGTGCCGCCTTCGCGGCAGAATGGAGAAAAATAATGAATTCCGAATTCTTTGAAGCCATAGCTCAGCTTGAAAAGGAAAAGGGCATCCCCCAGCAGTATATGCTTGAAAAAATAAACCAGGCGCTGATGACTGCCTATCGCCGTGACAATCCCAACGCCGGCGATAATGTCGTGATCGAAATGACCGAAAAGGGTGTCCATATGTATGTTGCCAAAGACGTGGTGACCGAAGTCGAAGACACCAATCTCCAGATCTCCCTTGACGACGCAAAGAAGATCAACGGCCGCCTTAAGGTCGGCGACGTTGCAAAGATCGATGTCCGCACCAAAGAGTTTGGCCGTATCGCCGCCCAGACCGCCAAGCAGGTAATTATCCAGGGCATCCGCGAAGCCGAGCGGGGCATGGTTTTTGAGCAGTATAATTCCCGTCAGCAGGAGATCCTGACCGCAACTGTTTTGCGGGTAGACAACTCCGGCTCCATTACCGTAAGCATGGGTCCCGACAAAACCGAGGCTGTTCTTGCCGTATCCGAGCAGGCTGCGGGAGAGGTCTTTGTTGAAGGCGAAATGATGAAGGTCTATGTCCTTGAGGTCCGGCGCAACAACCGCGGCCCCCAGGTCATGGTATCCCGTACCCATCCCGGCCTTGTCCGCCGCCTGTTTGAGCTGGAGGTTCCCGAGATCGCCGACGGCTCTGTAGAGATCAAAAGCGTTGCCCGTGAGGCGGGCAGCCGCACCAAGATCGCCGTCTGGGCCGCCGACGAAGGAGTTGACGCCGTGGGTGCCTGCGTAGGCCCCCGTGGCGGCCGTGTTGGTGCCGTGGTCGAAGAGCTTCGGGGCGAAAAGATCGACATCGTTAAATACAGCCCCGAGATCACCGAATTTGTGGCGGCAGCTCTGTCCCCCGCCAAGGCAGTGGCTGTTTCTGCCCTGCCCGAGGGCAAAAGCTGCCGGGTCATCGTTCCTGACGATCAGCTGTCCCTGGCCATCGGCAAAGAGGGCCAGAACGCCCGACTGGCCGCCAGGCTCACCGGCTGCAAGGTGGATATCAAGCCCCTGTCTCAGATCGAGCTGCTTGAGCAGCAGTCGGCTCAGGCTGAGGCTGACCAGTCCCCCGAGGTCGACCATATCCCCGAAGATACTGAGGACATTATTGAAGAATAATTCCCCCGATTTGACCATTTTTCGTAATTATTATGCCGCTTTGCGGCCTGTAAGGAGAAGCTGTCCATGAAAAAAACACCCATGCGCCAATGCCTTGGCTGCCGTGAAATGAAGCCCAAACGGGAGCTTATCCGGGTAGTCCGGTCACCCCAGGAGGAAATAAGCCTTGATTTCAAGGGCAAAATGCCCGGCAGAGGGGCGTATGTGTGTCCAAGCATGGACTGTTTGATAAAAGTTAAAAAGTCAAAAGCTCTTGAACGGGCTTTTGGCTCCGCCATACCGCCCGAGGTTTATGCCTCGCTGGAGCAGCAGATGAAGGAGGAAAACGATGACAAGTCCAGCCCTTAACATATTGGGCATCGCCCGAAAGGCAGGCCGGGTGGACATTGGCGACGAGCAGGTAGCTTCCGCCGCCAGAGCCCACAGCGCAAGGCTCATCATCCTTGCCTCCGACGCCGCCGACAATACGGCGAGAAGAGTCCAGAATCTCCCCGGCAACGGCAAGGTGATAACCGTCCCCTTCAGCAAGGACCAGCTGGGCGCGGTTTTGGGCAAAAATTCCTGCGCGGTGGTTTCCATGTCCGATGCCCGGCTGGCCAGGACCTTTCTTGAAAAGCTGGAATCGGCCGATCCCGGAACCTTCACCGAAGCGCTGGAGGAGCTGACCCGGCAGGCTGAGCGGGTAGACCGCCGCCAGGCCGAAAAAAAGGCTCACGAAAAGAACCGGCGCAAAAACAGATCTTGAAAGAGGTGGCTTTATGGCAAGCTTGATCAAATACAGAATTCACGAAGTAGCCAAGGATTTTGGCTGGCAAACCAAGGATGTTTCCAACATCGTGGCGGAGTTTTATGAAAAACCCAAAAACCATATGCAGGTGCTGGAAGACGACCAGCTCAACCTGATTTTTGACTATATTACCTACAACAACCAGATCGACAGCATCGAATCAGTCTTTGCCGAGAATACTAATCAGCAGACCGCTGAAAAACCGGTCGAAAAGCCCGCTGAGGCCCCCGCCGAAAAGCCTGTGGAGAAGGCGACCGAAAAACCTGTGGATAAGGCAGCCGAAAAGCCCCAGGGTCAGGCCCGTCCCCAGCAGGATCAGCAGAGCCAGAGCGGCAAACCCCAGCAGCAGAGCCAGCGTCCCCAGGGTCGGGACAATAACCGGGACAATAACCGCAGCCAGAGCGGCAGCAGGGACAATAACCGCGACGGCAGCAGGGACAATAACCGCCGGGGCGACGGGCGCAATCAGCGTCAGCAATCCGGTCAGCAGCAGTCCGGCGGCCAGCAGCAGGGTCAGCGTCAGCAGCAGGCTCCCCGGGCAGCTCAGCAGCAGGCTCCCCGGGCAGCTCAGCAGCAGGCCGCACCTCAACAGTCCGCAGCTCCCAAGCAGCCCCAGCAGCAGCGTCAGCGTGAGCGCCGGGTGGTGGACACCTCTGCCGCAACGGTAAACGTCAACCGTTTCGACGAGCGTGTTGAAGACCTTATCCCCGAAAGGGCCCAGAACATGGCCCGGAACACCACCAAGGGCAAGGAAAAAATCGGCAAAAAGAACACCAAGAAGAATAATTACCAGGGCAGCAAGAGCCGCAACGAGGAGCAGGAAAAGTTCCGCAAGCTCCAGCTGGAAATAATCAAGAAAACTCCCCTCACTGTCGAGATACCCGACGAGATCTCCGTCGGCGAACTGGCATCCCGTATGAAGAAAACCGGCGCTGAGGTGGTCAAGCAGCTTATCAAGCTGGGCGTTATGGCCTCTGTCAGCCAGGTTATAGACTTCGACACCGCCGCCATCGTGGCCGAAGAAATGGGCTGCAAGGTAGAAAAAGAAGTCGTGGTCACTATCGAAGAACGTCTGATCGACGACAGCGAGGACAAGGCCGAGGACCTTATCTCCCGCAGCCCCGTTGTTGTGGTCATGGGTCATGTTGACCACGGCAAGACC
>CAYLKH010000095.1:0-6253 GCA_964384255.1 uncultured Oscillospiraceae bacterium
CGTTGATCTTCAGGTCACCGGAGGTGTACTGGTCAAGGCCGCCGATTATGTTCAGCAGCGTGGTCTTGCCGCAGCCGGATGGACCCAGGATGGAAACAAATTCGTTCTTGCGAAAGGAGATGCTGACTCCCTTCAACGCCTGAACCACCGTGTCGCCTGCGGTATATTCTTTTACAATGTTTTCAAGTTTAAGCATTTGCTCAGCTCCATTCAGTTGAATAATAAATTCCAAATATTAACTCCGTATGAACATTCGGATTTTTAAATCAACAGCGGCCAATCTTTTTTCAATATGTCTCTTTTGTGTTGGTTTTGTGCCGAAACTGCAACGAAAAACAGATTCTGCACGTACCTTTAGAGTTATAAACAATTGTATAATTATTTCGCGGCCACCACAGTGGTCAAAGAAAATAATGAGAGGAGTTTAGTCATGAACCTGCGAAAACTGCTTGCATTGCTGCTGGTGCTTTCACTGGTGCTTATCAACCTAACGGCCTGCTCATCTGATTCAGGATCCACAGATGTTGCAGAGAAGACAGACACGTCATCTTCCGAACCCGTTTCGGAAGTTGCAGACACCCCCTCATCTGATCCCGGCTCGTCGACCAGCGCAGCCGAGGTCGATACCTCAGACATCCCGGATGCAGAAGGTTTTTCTGCCGGTGTCGAGGTAGACGAATCAAAACTCTCTGACGTTGTCATATCCTATCCTCTGAACTATGGCGACGATGCTACTGTCACCTTCTGGACCTCGTTCTACTCGGGCTTTGCGGATTACGGGCTGGAAGACTTTAACGATCTGCCAACTCTTCCCTATATAAAAGAAAAGACTGGCATCGAATATGAATTTATCTGCGTCAGCGAAGCGGCCGAAACCGAGCAGTTTGGCCTGATGCTGGCCAGTGGAGAATGGCCCGACGTATTTATGGTCAACGATTTCTACACTGGCGGTCTTGGCCAGGCTTATGAAGACGAGATCATTATCGACCTTACGGACCTTCTGGCCGAACATGCTCCCGATTACTGGAACTATATCCAAAGTTCCAACCAGGCGACCCTCGACGCCATTATGACCGACGGAATGCATCTGCAAATGTGTTCTCTGCGAGACGCTGTTTATTCCGATTTTGGCTGGCTGCTGAGAGGTGACTGGCTCGACGAGCAGGGCATTACCCTGGGCAACACCGTGACCCTTGACGAGATAAAGAACATTCTTTACACCTTCTTCGATACCTATGGCGGCTCCAATCCCCTTTACGTTACCGCCGATGCTTCCATCCCCGGCGCTGCCGCTTTCGACACCTCTGCCTTCAGCCTGGACGGAGCCACCTCCCTGCCCATGTATAAGAAGGGCGACACCGTGGTTTGCAGCTTCCAGACCGAGGAATATCGCAATTATGTAGAGTTTTTTATTGAGCTTTATGAAAGCGGAATTATAAACAAAGACTTCTACGCTCTGGATTATTCCACCGTTGAACTTCACACCATGATAGGCACCGGCGAGGTCGGCGTCTGGTATGGCGAAGCCGACTCTATCAACGAAGGCAAAAAATACACCAACGATGACAACTGGGCTTCTGCTGCCCTGCCGCTGGCAGTTGACGACGAAGGCGTTTCCAAATTCGGCAGCGACACCGCTTATGCCAACAACAAGGGCTTCCAGATATCCGCACAGTGCGAAAACCCAGGTATGGTACTGGAATTCTTTAACTGGTTTGTCACCGAGGAAGGCTCCACCTTCGCCAACTATGGCGTAGAAGGTGACACCTATGTTATCGACGATAACGGCATCGTCCAGTTTACGGACAAAATCGCCAACAACCCCGAAATGCCCAACTTTATGATGGCCATGCAGATCTACACCTTCAACAAAGCCCCTGCTCTTGAGATACAGTCCAAGCTTTGGGGACTTTACGAGCTGGATTCCATCAACGCCATCAAGCTCTGGAGCGTCAGCGACCACGTAACCACCGAATGTACCATCCCCACCGGCGCTGCCCTGAACACCGAGGAAACTAACTCCATCAACACCGCTGTTCTGGACATAATTGCCTATGCTTCCGAAGCTCTGCTGAAATTTATGACCGGTATCGACGAACTGAACGACGACAACTGGAACAAATTCGTAAGCACCTGCAATGATCTGGGTATGGAAAACTGCGTAGCCGTTTATCAGAACGCCTATGACCAGTATATCAACGGTACCCGTGAGATTGTCAAAACCGACAGCCGCCCCGGCGGTGGTCCTCCTCCCCAATAAACCCAATAAAAACCCCCAATAAGTAAAAACCCCGGGGATGCAAAACAAAGCCGGTTTTGCATCCCCGGGGTTTGAATATATCTCTATCTCCACGAGAAGGTTGCCAGGCCATAGACATAAAGCACAATGACCAAAGCGGGAACAACAAATCGGAAAATGGGCTTCATCCAGTTTTTGACCTTCAAACCCTTTCCGGCGTTTGCTTCGGCCATGAAATTGTCCCATCCCCAGC
Organism: uncultured Oscillospiraceae bacterium; assembly: GCA_964384255.1. Lineage (GTDB taxonomy): Bacteria > Bacillota > Clostridia > Oscillospirales > Oscillospiraceae > SIG469. The sequence goes on from CAYLKH010000095.1 coordinate 2,493, forward strand.
CAAATCTGTTGCAGCAGAACAGCGCAATTATCAGCGCTCCAATAGGCAGCAGATTGTAGCTCACAATGAAATCCCAGAAATCGAGCCATGCTGTCCCCTCCGCAAAGGGCTGGAAACTGAACACGCTGTAGCCCAGAGCGGTAGTCAGCGAGATAACAAACATTCCGATTCCGCAGACGATACATCCCTTTGGGCGGTTCCAACCGGTCATTTCCCGGACGCAGGCGAGAATATTCTCAAAAACGGCCAGCTCGGTTGACAGGGCGGCAAAGGTCATGAACAGGAAGAACACAGCACCCCAGACCCGGCCATGATTCATGGAATTGAAAACGGTAGCCATGGTATCGAACAAAAGGGAGGGACCCGCTCCGGCCTCCAGGTCATAGGTAAAGCAGGCGGGGAAAATTATCAAGCCCGCAGTGATCGCCACAAAGGTATCCAGGGCAATGATGTTGATAGATTCGCCCATAAGGCTGCGTTCTTTGTCGAGATAGCTGCCAAAAATCGCCATGGAACCGATACCCAGAGACAGGGTAAAGAACGCCTGGTTCATGGCAGCCACAATAACGGTGCCGTTGATTTTTGAAAAATCGGGCAGCAGATAGAATTTCAGTCCCTCGGCAGCGCCGTCCATAGTAAAGCTGTTGACAGCAAGGACCACCATAAGCAGGAGCAAAATGACCATCATATATTTTGTGACCCGTTCCAGACCGCCCTGGAGATTAAAGCTGAGTATTGCAAAACCAATAATTACGGCCACAGCCAGATATCCAACATTGATCCCCGGATCGGTAATCATGGACACAAAACCCAGACCCTCGTTGTGTCCAATAAGGAAGGATACGAAATAATAGATCATCCATCCGGTCACAACAGTGTAAAACGCCATCAGGCATATGTTTCCCACCAGAGCGAGATAACCGTGGATATGCCATTTATGGCCGGGTTTTTCAAGCTTTTTATACATTCCCACAGGGCTTGCCTGAGATGCGCGGCCGATGGAAAACTCCATGACCATTACAGGCAGACCCAAAATCAGCAGGCACAGCACATAGATCAGTACAAATCCGCCGCCGCCATACTGGCCGGCCATCCACGGAAACTTCCACACATTGCCGCATCCAATGGCGCAACCGGCGCTGAGCAGGATAAAACCGAGCCTGCTTCCAAGCCTTTCTCTTTTCATGTTCTTTACCTCCAAAAATAAAGAAAACTGTCTACACGGCGGCGGGAGCGGTCTCCCTGTCAGCTGCCTGTCCGTGTCCTATGCAGGAGATTTTACCACGGTCGAAAAAACAAATCAACATTCTTGCGTTATTTTTCCAAAAAATATGTGGGTTTTCATCGTATTTCATTCCGAAAATTGCCGAAATACTTCTTTCATATGTATCAAGCGGACGTATAATCCGTCCCTCGAAATTGCGCAATAAGCCTGCATATTCCCCAGGGGATCTCGTTCTGATAATTAAAGGACCATTTTTTCTCATCTTTCATCAGCGACAGGAAAGTCTCATCTGAGGGTTCAAGCTCGCAGCCGTGTTCATCAGTGATTTTCCCCAGCAACAGGGTCCCCCCTGTGCCGCAAAGCTGATTCTTGAATTCCAGCGCGTCCATGACTCGACGCTCCAGATCCTCCGTCACGGTATAAAACATCAGGCTTTTTTCGATCGACTCCAGTTTTAGCTTTGCTGTTGAAAAAATCGGCAAAAGCTCAAATCTGTCCGGCTGTTTTTCAAAAGCGGGCCGCTGAGCCGCAGTAAAATCAAATTTGTCCATCATTTTTCTGCGATCGGCAAAAAGCCTGACCGGCTCGCCCCAAACAACGGATATTCCCCCAAGAACATCATCCACATGCTGAAAATTTCTCAGCGCATATGTGATCTTATATTCGTCACAGCTGTCAAAGGCAGAGGCGGTCAGCTCTTTGTATCGGCGAAAATACGCCGAATCGTCGCCATAGGTTCTGGAAATATATGTTTTCCAATGATCCAGACATTCATTGAACGAATACAGAAAATTTGCCACCATGCCCTTAGCTGTCCGCGTAATTTCGGCAACGTTGCCCGACATGGCCAACAGCTTTTGAAATTCGTCAAAGCAATCCTCAACCCGTTCAAAACGGTCGATATTTTCCGAATAATTCGCCAGCTCACCGGCTAACCCATTATACCAGTCGCGCTCCTCACCGGTAGCCGGACGCAGATGCCTGAACGAAGTTTCATCCACATAGAAAAAATGGCCGGAATTCCCGGCGTTCGACCCGACCACGGTAAGCTCCCTGAGCAGACCCTGACAGCCATCCAGCACATCCCGCCAGGTCGATTCAAAATCACCGGTATACCACGGGTCTGCCACATCCCGTGAGCCTTCTTCTGTCGGCGTTCCCGGCCTCGGCTCAGCATGGTCCATCAGGATGGACATCTTCGCACAATTGTCGTTGCCGCATATCCGGCGCATATTTGTCAGATTGGCTCTGTCCATCCCGATCAGCAGGTCATAGCTGTTATAGTCCTCACGGGTCAACTGCCGTGCGGCGTGGCCGTCGCAGGCGATACCGTGTTCTGCCAGCTTCTGCCGGGCAGGAGGATAAACCGGATTGCCGATCTCTTCCCGGCTGGTGGCCGCCGAGTCGATTTGGAATTCTTTCTCCATTCCCGCTTTCTTCACCAGGTCCTTCATCACGAACTCGGCCATTGGACTGCGGCAAATATTGCCGTGGCAGATGAAAAGTATTTTGGTCATCTATCTAAAACTCCTTGAAATTGCTTGATCTCCTTGATATATCAAGGCTTTCGGGACTTTGCCATTTTTCAGTTGCCCCGGCATATTGTAGCATAAGTTGGTGTATCTTTGACATCAAAAGTAGTAGAAAAAGTAGTAAATTGACCTCAGTTTTGCGGTTTTACTACTCGCCGTTTACGACCCGTTTCAGCTCGATTTCAGCATCCTCAAAGCTCAGATGGGTGTAGGTGTTCAATGTCACACCGATATCCGAATGTCCCATGAGGTACTGCAAAGTTTTAGGGTTCATGCCACTCTTAGCCATGTTAGAACAATAAGTGTGCCTGCATACATGAGGCGTGACTTTTGGCATTTGCACTTGGTAAGTCCTGTTGTATTTCTGGCAGATGTGCTGGAAATACTTTTCCCAGTGCAAGGCTACCATGGGTCGGCCGTTCTTATCCAGGTACAGAAAACCCATTCTGCCACCGACCATCGGCTCCACCCTTGGCTTCGGCCTGTTTTCCAAAATGCTCTTGAAACATTCGTAAACATCATCCGTCATGGGAAGAACTCTGGTACCGGCATTGGTTTTTGTGTCCTCGATCACATACTCCATTGTACGGGTCCGCTGCAACTGATGGTTCACATCGATCGTTCGCTTTTTTAGATCAATGTCCTGAGTCGTCAGTCCAACAAACTCTGAAATACGGAGTCCGGTCTTGAACAGAATATATATGCCCTCATAGTATTTTGAAAAATGCTTATCGTTCTTTACAAACTCTAAAAATGCCCGTTCCTGTTTTCGTGTGATCGCTTCTCTTGTTACGCTGTCATTGACAATGACCGTAGCAAGCTGAAACTCAAATGGATTTTTGCGTATCAAATCATCATCGACCGCCATCTGCAAGGATTCCATAATTCTTTTTACGGTACTTAGCGATTTACCGGTTTCTGCCACAAGCTCTTTTTGTTTGATTGACGAATTCTTATAAATCAATTCCAGAACCGCCAGTTCCTCTAAAGTACATTCCAAAGTG
>CAYLKH010000096.1:0-5333 GCA_964384255.1 uncultured Oscillospiraceae bacterium
AAATGGAAGCCCTTTTTGCTCAACGCCATATACGTTGACGGGGTCACCAGATTCAGCCGTTTTTCAAAAATGCTACCCATATCCGAAAAGGTTCTGGCTCAAAACCTCAGGGAGCTGGAATCCGACGGCCTGATATTCCGCACCGTCGTCCCCGATACCCCTCCCCGGGTAGAATATCGGCTGACGGAGCTGGGCATGAGCGTATGCCCTCTGCTGCGGCAGGTTTATGACTGGGGCTGGCACGAGATGAAGCGCCGGGGCATGGATATTGACCCCACCGGCGAATACTGGCACGGCTATGGCCGGTAAAAGGATATGACTCCTTTACCGGCCTTTTGCTTTATTCCAGCTGCCCCACATGTTGCTATTCCAATATGGAGACAATATATTCCAAATGGAAATTGAACCGGAGCCTGACGTTTGGTAAAATCATTATCAAACGAAAACGAAAGGAAGATAAAACTTGAAGGAACTAAAGGTCAGTCCCGGCTGGCAGCCCGACGGCAGCGGCTTTGTGGACTACGACTGGGACATTGTTATTGACAGCTCTATTGTCGGGCCGGGACCCGACGGCGCTAAAGACATAGCCTGCGCCATGCACTACAGTCTTTTCTGCCCTCAGGCCAAACCCGGGGAAAAATATCCCGTAATAGTCGTCCCCGGCGGCGTAGGCGACAGCGCCAGCCGCATGACCAGCACCTATTCAAAGCCCGCCTGGCAGGAATATTGCCCATGCTATGTTCTTCACTGCGGAGTTCCCTATGAGGGAATTTTCAATTTTGAAAGTCAGATGTACTGCATGGGTCAGTTTGCCGAAATTATCAAAAACTTTGCCGGGATCTACGGCAATGTTGACCTTGACCGGGTCTATTCCACCGGCGGCTCTCAGGGCGCCATATGGTCATATATGCTGGAAGGCAGCACCCCCGGATTTTACGCAGGACTTTTTATCAACGCAGGCACCGCGGTCCACACCACCTGGGCCGACCGTCAGCAGATGGACCATCTGATGCGAGTGCCGCTGCTCATTGTCCACGGCACCTGGGACACCGCCATCCCCATCAACGAAGCCTATCGGGTATTCAACAAGCTCAGATCCATGGGCAAGAAGAACATGGCCTTTGTCTCCTTCGACGTTGGCCACATCGTTCACAAATCCTCTTCTACCAACGGCACTCCCACCCCGATGATGAAATGGCTTTTTGCCCAGAGCAGGGCAAAAAGTGATTTTGAGGGAAAAGAGTTTCTCAGCCAGTTTGTGGATACCTCCGGCGAAGGTCCCTGGATCCACGAAGCATTTTCCGGCCAGCCGGGAGATTATTCCGACGTGCTTTGGGCCGGTATCGACGCCCTTTCCCAGATTCCCGGATGGAACACCGAGCTTCCTTATGCCACATGGATAGAGGGCCGGGAAAACTCCACCTGGGACAAGGTAAAGGCCATGGGCAAGCCTCTGGGCGGCACCGGATCGGGAAAATATGTGGTGGGCAAATTCCGCATCGCCGACGAAGGCACCACCTCCTATGACAATGTTCAGACCACCTTTATCCGTCCCATCAACGAACAGGGCGCTCCCGGCGGTCCCGGTATGCCCGGCGGTCCCGGTATGCCCGGTCCCGGCGGCGGAAAGATGCCCCCTCCCGACGGCGAACCTCTTGATACCGGCAAGAACCCCGGCATGGGTACCGGCCCCCGGACCTATGACGAACCCACCGACATCGGCCTTAAGGCCGGGGATATACTCTGCATGACGATGCAGGGCTACACCGGCTACTATGGCGACGATCTGGAAGCCTTTAACCGGGAATGGGACGTTGAATGGGCCATTATGGAAGGCTCTGTGGCATCGGTTGAGGTGACTGACAAAGCCAGCGAATATCCCATCTCCCGGCCGGACACGGTGACCCTTGACCACGGCAAAGGCCCCAACCACAAGGGCAGTCTGGGTACCGACAATGTGCTTGACGGCCACAACGTCTATTTAAAAATCACTCTTGCAGAGGAATTTGAAGGCGACAGGCTGAAAATGTACGTCCGCCTTATCCGCAAATTTGAAGACGGCGACTGCGCAGCCTATTGCCACACCATCTTTGTAAAGGTAGACTAAAACAGCTCCCCCGAACGTACTGACAAAAGCCGGTACGCTCGGGGGATAATTCATATTGTGTTTCAGCCCACGCTGTTATAGCTTCGCAGGAACTGGGCGGTACGCTCCTGCTGAGGAGCGCCAAATACCTGCTCCGGCGGCCCCTGCTCAACAATAACGCCGCCGTCCATAAAGATAACTCTGTCGGCCACGTCCCGGGCAAAGGCCATTTCGTGGGTGACGATTATCATGGTCATATTCTGGTCGGCCAGCCCGCGTATTACCTTAAGCACCTCGCCGGTCAGCTCGGGGTCAAGGGCCGAGGTAGGTTCGTCAAAGCACAGGATGTCGGGCTGGAGAGCCAATGCTCTGGCGATAGCCACCCGCTGTTGCTGACCGCCGGACAGCTGATGGGGATAGTGGCCCATCTTTTCCTTAAGGCCCACGTCAGTCAGCAGCTGCTCTGCCCGCTGACGAAGCTCCTGATGTATTTCTTTTTTCCTTTTGCGATAATCCTCCTGCCCCTTTGCCAGCAGCTCACTGGCGAGCATAACGTTTTCAAGGGCGGTATATTGGGGGAACAGGTTGAAGTTTTGGAAAACGAGTCCAAAATGGAGCCTTTTTTTGCGTATTTCCTTTTCTTTCTGGGTAGAAGGGTCGTCGGCATCGAAAAGCACCTTGTCATCCACCACGATCTGGCCCTTATCAGGCTGAGTCAGAAAATTCAGGCATCGCAGCAGAGTGGTTTTGCCGCTGCCGGAGGACCCGATTATTGCCACCGTTTCCCCCCGCTCCATGGAAAAATCTATTCCACGAAGGACAACGGTATCCTTATCAAAGGTTTTGCATAAATTCTTTACCTGCAAAATAGACATGGTTTTCCTCCTTACGCTCTGAAATAGTCCAGCTTACGTTCCAGCGCAGTCAGCAGAATGGTAAGCACTCCGCTGAAAACAAGATAGTAAAGGCCGGTGAAAAACAGCGGCCATATCTCGCCGGAAATACCCTGGGAGCCTTTAGTAAAGGCATTGCCCGCCCAGATAAGCTCCTGAAGCGCTATTACCCGGGACAGGGAGGTATCCTTAACAAGGGTGATTATCTCGTTGGACATGGGCGGCACGATACGCTTGACCATCTGGAGCAGCTTGACCTTGAAAAATATCTGGGGACCGGTCATGCCCAGGACCTGCCCAGCCTCGGTCTGACCCACAGGCACGCCCTGGATACCGCCGCGATATATCTCGGAAAAATAGCAGGCATAGTTGAAGATAAAGGCTGCTGACGCGGCCAGGAATCGGCCGCTTTCGCCGCTGCCCCAGATGGGATTTTTCCATACCAGGCCGGGGAAATAATAGATTATCAGCAGCTGGAGCATCAGGGGCGTTCCCCGGATGACCCATATCACCAGCTTGACCGCCAGAGAAATGGGCTTAAAGCCGGTAAGGAAGGCGCTCCACTTTGATGCTTCGTTTTTGGCTACCAGTCTGCGACCGATCCTTGCAAAGGGCGCCCATGAACTCATGGAGCCAAAGGAGATAATAAGTCCCAGAGGGAGCGCACCGATAAGAGTTATGAAAAACAGTTTCAGGGTCTGGATAAAACCTTCGTTCAGCGCCTGAAATACTATTGGAAATTGTTCGGCGAATGTTGTCATGTCGATACCTGCCTGAGTTTTGTATATTGGTATGGATATTGCTGTATATTTATGAAAAGCTTATTACACACCCAATTCCCCGGGGAGCTTTCCTCGGGGAATTGGACTTAATTTACATATTGTCGGACTGTATTTTATTGTATTGATTTTACTGAGCGATTATGGCAGCCTGAACGCTATAGGTTTCGGCGATGGCCATCATGGAGCCGTCAGCATATGCGGTATCGAAGTAGTCGTTAAGCTTCTGGGCAAGGTCGCTGCCTTTGCGGAAGCCAACGCCATATTCTTCGCTGTTGAGGCCAACGGTGTAAGTAAGGCTTTCATAGCCGGTACCTTCGCCTACCATGGCGGCAGCCATCAGAGAGTCGATAACAGCGGCATCGGAGCTTCCGGCGGCGACTTCCATCAGAGCGTCGGACTGAGCAAGAACAGCAGTACACTGATAGCCAAGGGCTTCCAGCTCGGCTTCACCGGCAGAGCCTTCTTCGGCGGCGAAGTTAAGGTCCTGGCAGGCTTCAACGGTCTGGTACTGGTCGGCCTTGTCGGCGGGAACGATAACTACCTGAGCGTTGTTGCAATATGCGTCGGAGCATTCCATAGCGCTTTTGACTTCGTCGGTCAGGGTCATGCCGTTCCAAACGCAGTCGATAGTCTTGCCGTCAAGCTCAAGGATCTTGTTGCCCCATTCTATCTCGACGAATTCGACCTCAACACCAAGGCTTTCGGCAAATCCCTTAGCCATGTCGGCGTCAAAACCGATCCAGTTGCCGTTTTCGTCCTGGTAGTCCATGGGAGCGAAATCGGTAATGCCAACTACCAGCTTGCCCTTGGCAACGACATAATCCAGGTCGGACTGGGTGGTTTCTTCAACAGCAGCGGGTTCAGCGGATTCAGTAGATTCGGTGGATGCAGTGGATTCGGTATTGGAGCAGGCAGCCATGGAAAGGACCATCATAGCGACCAGCAGCAGGGCGATAAGCTTTTTCATTTTGTTTTCCTCCAAAAATTAATTTTGATTTTTGTTTTGCATTTTTTCTTTGCTTTTCTGTTGTGTTAGCATTGTATCACGTTAGCTCGCTAAAGTAAAGAAGCGATTTTAACAATTTTTGTTTTTTGTTGCCACCGGTTTTGTGCGTTATGCCTCATACGGCCGCGAGCGGCACGGCAGACAGGTAGATAACCTTAATTCAAAGAGGTTTTTGACAGTCTCCATCTTTTTTTGTTCATAAATATGTGCTATAATTAGGTGATTTAAATGATCATTACCTGAACGGAGGTTAAAATATGAGTCTTTTTACAAAGGTTTTTGGCACCAGGAGCGATCGTGAGATCAAAAAGCTCACCCCTCTGGTGGACAAGATCGAAGCCCTGGAGCCTCGATTTCAGAAAATGACCGACGACGAGCTCAGGTCCATGACTCCCGCCTTTAAGGACCGGCTTGCCCGGGGCGAGACTCTTGACGATCTTCTGCCCGAAGCCTTTGCCGCCGCCAGAGAAGCCGCTGTCCGTGTTCTGGGCCAGCGTCCCTATCGTTCCCAGCTTTATGGCGGCATAGTTCTCCATCAGGGCCGCATCGCCGAAATGAAGACCGGC
>CAYLKH010000097.1:0-5302 GCA_964384255.1 uncultured Oscillospiraceae bacterium
ACGGCCTCCTCGCAATGACAAGCGGGGTGCGCCGCCCCTAATCCCTAAATCCTAAATCCTAACCCCTAATACGAGATTGCGGCATCCCTATGGCCCAACACGGCAGAGCGATTTTTGACTCCCCAAGGTCCCTGATGGAAAAAGTGCAACAAATAATGAATTTTTGTGCCTTTATCCTTCATTGTTTCTGATTTAAAATTATTATGAGTCTGATACTATCCCATATTCTGACCTGGATAGGATCGGAAAATAATTGCGAAAGAAGGAACAAAAATGAAAAAGCTGTTGTCCATCCTGCTTCTTGCGGCTCTGCTTATTGCCATGATGACCGGCTGCGGAAGCGGCGACACCAAAACAGACGCCACCACAGCTGCTGTCGAAGAAACCGCAGTAGTGGATGATGAGCCTGTGGTTTCCCAGCAGACCCCTGCCGACTCCGGCGACACTATGGAGATCTACGAAATGGATTCCGAAGACGCTGTCAACGCCGTTATGAGCGGCGATATCGACTTTGCCGCCCACAAGGAGCTTATTAAAAGCCTGACCGCTGATTTCCCCATTGCCGATGGCGAAAGTCTGAGCATCTGGCTGTCATACGAAACCTCCAGCCTTCAATATGTTGAAGACAGCGATATGCAGAATATCGTCTGCTATCGTCTGTTGGAGGAGCTTACCGGTGTCCATCTGGACATGACTATCGCCGATATGACCACCTCGTCTGAAAAGTTCAACATCATGGCCGCTTCCGGCGATTATCCCGATCTGCTGCCCGGCAGCTCATACACCACCGGTGTTGACGCCGCCATTAACGACGAGCTTATTATTGAGCTTACGGAAGTCATTGACGAATACTGCCCAAACCTCAAGTCCATCATGGATTCCGATGCCGGAATTGCTGACGAGGTCAGAACCAGCGAAGGCCGCATCGGCTCATTCCCCCGCATCAACGACGGAGTGACCACTCCCGGCAATGCCGGCGCATTTATGCGCATGGACTGGCTGGAAGCGCTGGGCATGGAAGTCCCCGCCACCTACGACGAGCTGGAAGAAGTACTGGTAGCCTTCAAGACCGAATACGGCGCCACCGAGCCTCTTATGCTGGGCGACTCTATCCTTCCCCAGGGCGGTATGCTCACCGCCGGATATGACTTCACCGCAACCGTATCCTCCGGCATGGTCGGCGGCACCTCCGGCTTCTATCAGGTGGACGGCGAACTGATTTATGGCGCTTTGACCGAGAACTTTAAAGACTTTACCAGGATGCTCCGCAGCTGGTATCAGCAGGGTCTTATCAGCGAAAACTGCCTGACCCGGGCCACCAACCCCTTCAGCTCTGACATTATCGACCCTGTCCTTAACGGCCAGACCGGTATGTTCTATTCCAACCAGCCCTTTGGCGACAACTATAACTCCATGGACGAGACCGGGACCATCAATTTCTACCCCGTTCGTGACGTTGCCAAAACCGCCGATCAGCAGATGCACTTTGGCGAAAACGTGACCATGATCGCTTCCGGCGACATGAGCATCTCCACCTGCTGCAAGGACGTTGAGCTTGCCGCCAGATATCTGGACAGCCTTTACAGCTATGAATGCTACCTTATCCTCAACTATGGCGAGCAGGGCGTGACCTGGGACTATGACGAAAACGGCGAACCCCAGTTCCTCCAGAGCGCTCTTGACCAGTTTACCAGCACCAACATCGCCATGGCCGTATGGACCACCCAGAGCCTGCCCTGCGTATATGCTGAAAGCCGTCTGGCCTTTACCTTCGGCGACGGCGCAAAGGCCGCCTTTGAGGTATGGAGTACCAACAAGGACAACGCCTATGGCATAAGCAGCAAATTCTCCCTGACCAGTCTCGAAAGCGAAGAAGCGTCTACCATCAGCACGGATATCATAACCTACATTTCCGAGCATTACTGGAAATTCGTTACCGGCGAAGAAGACATTGACGCTCAGTGGGATTCTTATGTTGAAACCATCTATTCCATGGGTTATGAACGTCTCTACGAGATCGTTCAGGGCGCTTTCGACAGAATCAGCGAATAAATTCCGTCATCAAAACCCTCAACCTGTAGACAAAGGCCTTTATACCTTTGTCTACAGCCCGAACCCCTCTGATTTAATATGAACCTCAGCCGGAGCCGCCTCATGGTGCGCTCCGGCTGAGGTCTTTTTGCAGCGGCTGGAACGGGAAAAGCATCCCTGATAAGATTCTTTCACGGTATCTTCTTTTCTTGAAAAGCTCCGGCTTTTGTGATATCGTATTGATGAATGAACTAAGAAAAGGAAGATAGTTTTGAAAGATCATATTGACTCCAAATACCTGCGTTTGGGCCTGATGCTTTTCTGCCTGTTCGCCGCCTGCGCAGTTGTGCTTGTGATGCTGCTTAACCTTTCGGCTGTGCGCAGCGCCGTAAGCAGCTTTTTGTCCGCCATCTCGCCCCTGTTTTACGGGCTGATCTTTGCCTATCTGCTCAACCCCATTATGAAAAAGATCGAAAACTGGTCCCTGCCCCGGCTGAGCCGGTTGAAGCTCTTTCAAAACAGCGGCCGTTTTTCCGCCCCCGTCGCCGCCAGAACTCTGGGCATATTGCTGGCTGTGGTAACGGCTCTGCTGGTCATCTACGCTCTGTTCTCCATGATAATCCCCCAGCTGGGGGAAAGCCTTATGACCATCACATCCAACCTGACCACATATTACAACAACTTCCGCCAGTGGTCCACCGCGCTGTTCGACAACTCTCCCGAGCTGAACGCTCTGCTGGAGGACATTTTCGACCGTATTTACGACACCTTTAAGGGCTGGCTGTCTAACGACTTTCTCCCGGTGTTCACGTCTCTCACCTCCGGCGTTTTCAGCTTTTTCGGCGGAGTGCTGGATGTTGTTATCGGGCTGATAATTTCCGTTTATGTCCTGGGGGGCAAAAACCGGTTTCAGGCTCAGGCGAAAAAGATCATCTATGCCGTGTTTAAGGTCGAGCGGGCCAACTGGCTCATGGAGGTTCTGCGCTATACTAACCGTGTTTTCGGCCAGTTCATTATCGGCAAGATCATCGATTCCCTAATAATCGGCATCCTGTGCTTCATTTGCGTATCCATTATGAATATGCCGTTCCCCCTGCTTATCAGCATTGTGGTAGGGGTCACCAACGTTATCCCCTTCTTCGGCCCGTTTCTGGGAGCTATCCCCTGCTGCTTTTTCATCCTTGTGGTCAACCCCATTAAGGCCCTGTATTTTGCCATATTCATTTTTATCCTCCAGCAGTTCGACGGCAATATCCTCGGCCCGAAGATTCTTGGCAACGCAACAGGAGTTTCGGGATTCTGGGTGGTGGTTTCGATCCTGATTTTCAGCGCCTTCTTTGGCGTTATTGGTATGATAATCGCCGTGCCGTCCTTCGCCGTGATATCCATGCTTGTTAACAGGAAGCTGGAAACATCGCTGAGCAAAAAGGGTATCGACGAAAATATCGACTTTGAATCCCTGGATCACATCGATCCTTCCACTATGGAGGTCCGTTTGGCCGACGATGTTCAGGCCGATAATGGAACTGATTCCAAATTTGACTGATTTTTCTTGGAAAAAATGCTTAATTTTTGTATGCTATATGCAAAATGATGTTGAAAATTCATCAGTCATCATATATAATAATCAGGTATTTGTCTAAACTGCGCTTTTTATGCGCTTTACCTTATACAATCCAATACATTCTGTGAAGGGAAGAACCAATTATGAGCTATACCTCCAAAGACATCCGCAACGTAGCCCTGCTGGGTCACGGCGGAGACGGCAAATCCGCTCTTGCAGAGAGCATGCTGTTCCTTACCAAGGCTGTTGACCGTCTGGGCAAAGCTGCCGACGGCACCACCGCTTCCGACTTTGATTCCGAGGAGATCAAGCGCCAGATATCCATCTCCGCCTCTGTGCTTCCTGTGGAATACAAAAAGGTTAAGATCAACGTTATCGACAACCCCGGCTACTTCGACTTCGAGGGCGAGATCATGCAGTCTCTCCGGGTCGCTGATTCCGGCGTTATCCTCTGCACCGCCAAGGGCGGCGTTCAGGTCGGCACCGAAAAGGCATGGAAGTATCTTGCCTCCAGAAATCTGCCCCGCTTTATCTATGTCTCCAAGCTGGACGAAGACAACGCCGATTTCGACGGCACCTACGAATCCCTCAGGGACAAGTTCGGTATGTCCGTCGTTCCCGTTGTTGTCCCCGTTATGGAAGGCGGCAAGGCTGTTGGTGTTGCCAACATTGTGACCAAAAAAGCCTTTATCGACGGCAAGGAATCCTCCATCCCCGATTCCATGGCCGACACTGTAGAATCCTATCTCGAACAGCTGACCGAAGCTGTTGCCGAAACCGACGAAGAGCTGATGATGAAGTACTTCGAAGGCGAAGCCTTTACCGATGCCGAATATATCACCGGCCTGAAAAACGGCGTTAAAGACGGCTCTATCTGCCCCGTATTCTGCGGCTGCGCAGTTTCCGGTCTGGGTACCGAGGCTCTGATGCAGGGTCTTGTGGACTATGCTCCCACTCCTCTGGAAGGCAACCCCCAGAAGGGCGAGGATGCCAACGGCGAGTCCGTTGAATGGCCCTGCGATGCCTCCGCTCCCGCCACCCTGTTCTTCTTCAAGACCGTTTCCGACCAGTATGGCAAGCAGTCCTTCTTCAAGGTCGTTTCCGGCTCCATCAACAGCGACAGCGTTCTGGTCAATGCCCGCACCGGCGACAGCGAAAAGCTGGCCCACATCTATATGATCCGCGGCAAAAAGACCACCGAGGTCAAAGACATGGCTACCGGCGATATCGGCGTCGTATCCAAGATGGCTTCCGTCAAGACCGGCGATACCCTCTGCACCGCCGGTTCCGTGGTCACCCTGGACCCCATCAGCTATGCTATTCCCTGCTATTCCATGGCTATCGCCCCCAAGACCAAGGGCCAGGAAGATAAGATCGCTGCCGGTCTTACCAAGATGAACGAAGAAGATCCCTCCTTCTCCGTATTCAACAACCCCGAAACCAAGCAGATGGTCCTGTCCGGCGCAGGCGACATCCAGCTGGATATCCTCTGCTCCAGACTCAAGAGCAAGTTCAATGTCGAAACCGAGCTTAGCCCCGCCAAGGTCGCTTACCGCGAAAAGATCCGCAAAAAGGTCCAGGTCAGAGGCCGCCACAAAAAGCAGTCCGGCGGTCACGGCCAGTTTGGCGACGTCGTTATCGAATTCGAGCCGGGCGAAGTGGAAGATCTGGTATTCGAAGAAAAGATCTTCGGCGGCAGCGTCCCCA
>CAYLKH010000098.1:0-5266 GCA_964384255.1 uncultured Oscillospiraceae bacterium
TATGTGAATTTCTTCGCCGCTTACGCGACGAACTCTACGAGGTTTTTTGACAGTCCCTAGCGCGTGCCAACAGGCACGCGCTATTTTTATATCATTTATATATCAGTTTCCCTGACCGCTGACGCTGTCAACTATCTCCCGGGCTTCGGCGCAGATGTGGTCATACAGCGCTCCGGCGTTTTCGCCGTCTTCATCCTCAAATGTCTCGCCGGTCGTCATCTGAAAACCTTCGCCGTCATACCACACCAGAATATATCTGACAATATCGCTTCTGGTGCCGTTGATATAATAATCTTCCGGAGCGGTGAAGCCGGTTATGGAAAACAGCTCGGTCAGCCGCTGGGTGCTGATTTTTTCCCCTTCGGAAATAATAAACCCCACCTCGTCCATGCATTTTTGGCGTATGTCCTCTTCGGTCATATGGCTGTTAACATATTCGGCGGTGACAATATCCATCGCCGGTTCCTGAGCTTGCCGGGTGATGGTGTATTTTTCCAGTTCGGCATAAAACTCTGCCTCTATGTCGGCGGCAGCGCTGTACAGCTGGCGGAACCGGCTGCTGCTCATGCCCGGGAAAAGCCCCTGGTGATGCACGATACCGTCCTCAAAAGCGTCTGACAGCTGCAACAGCACCCGGTCCACCATTTCCCGCCTCTGGTCATAGTCCATATCGTTCAGCGCCGCGCAGTCTACCGACTGGCCAAAGCTCAGCACCTGCCTGCTCAGCGTTTCGTACTGGCTGTCAAGAATGGCCTGACGGCGGGTGCCACCCCGGAATTCGTCATAATCGTCTACAAACAGGGCCAGATCATACAGAGCTTTTTCCAGCGTTCCCCAGATATTTTCCCCCTGACTGCATATGTCTATCACCGCCGCCGAGCCATAGGGCATGGCAAGGTCATAGCTTTCGGGATGGGACAGGGCGATTTCTTCCAGCCGGGTACTCAGGTCGGCCAGGGCGGAGCTTTCGGCCATCCATAACGTCTGAGCTTTTTCCCGGAAGCCACCCATCAGGCCGCAGGCCACCACAAACAGCGCCCCCGCCGCTGCTCCGGACACCGCCAGCATATGCCCCGCGGGAACAAACACGCTGACCCAGCCCGCCAGACAGCTCATGGAAAATCCAAACATCCAAACGCCGGTTTGCAGAACGTGTACCTGAAAGTTGCCAGAGTTCGCTCCCGCAAACCACAGCAGAATATATATGGCAGGCAGCAGGCAGGTAAAGATGCACAGCCCTTTTTTTGAAAAGCGTCTGCCTGCAAATGCGCCGGAGGCCACAGCAGCCAGAGCCGCAAACCACAGGGGAACAGCGTCCTGAGCCATCGACATCACCACCAGCCACACCGGCCCTATAAGCCATGGCAAAACGGCGCTGACATAGTCCAGGGGCAAGGCATAGGCATCGTTCTCCCTGGCCAGCCTTTTGCCCTGGGACACCGGGTCGCCCATGGCTGCCATAGCCGCGCTCAAAGCAGCTTTGCCGGTACCGTTGGCAGTAAGCTGAGCTTCAAGCTGACTGCGAAGTTCTTCTTTCCGGTGCCTGTCGGTCCTGATTTCCCTCAAGACCCGGGCGATATAGTAATTTAGCCTGGCAGATCCCATGGCGACTCCTTTCCCGGTTTCGGACGTTTGTCATTTTGCCTCATTATATATTCAGACGCAAAAGATGTCAATATGTTCCGGCCCCACAGACAAAGCAGCTCCCCCTGCCGCGTTTTCGCGACGGAGGGAGCTGCTTAAAGCTTTAATCTATCATCAGCTCGTCAAGGAACAGCCGGGTCCATCCGGAAGGCTCGTCGTCCTTCCTTCTGGCCACGCATACCGGCAGCTCCACCGGCGGATCCAGCGGTATGGAAACCGTGGTGGGGCATGACAGATACTCGGTGTGCCGCTGCATCAAAAGGGCTATCCCCCGGCCTGACGCAACCATTTCCAGCAGATTTTCGGGCCGGTGACCTATATATTTTATCCGCGGCGCAAAACCGGCATCGGCGCAAAGCTGGAGACAGAGGTTATATATCCCGGTCTGCCTGTCCAAAAAGCAGAAATCCTCGTCCTTAAGCTGCCTGAGAGAAAGCCGGGATTGCCCGCTCAGCGGGTGATCCTCAGGCAGGACGACCGTCATCTGGTCGGGATAAAGGGGGGAATAATCAAACCGGTCATCGTCAGTCCCCCGGACAAAGGCCAGGTCATATTCCCCCTCTGCCAGACGCTGGAGAATATTTATGCTTTCGCATTCTGTGACCTGGATAGATACCCTGGGATGCTTCTTTTCAAAGGCGGCGATAATATCGATTATTCCATATTGCGCCATGACCGGGATGGAGGCTATGGAAATATCTATCCCGGATTCTGAGATCAGGCTGGCCGCCAGAGCCTTCATGTCGTGAAGCTGCTTTTGCACAGCGACGGCATAGGGCAAAAATCGCTGACCGGCGTCGCTGAGTTCGACCTTACGGGAGCTGCGGTCAAACAGGCGAATGCCCAGTTCCTTTTCCAGCGCCATAATATGCTTTGACAGAGCCGACTGAGACAGGTTCATAAGCTCGGCAGTTTTGGAATAATTCTTTTCCTCTGCCAAAACGGCAAATTCGCACCAGTATTCCATTTCCATGGTTATGCCCCCTCCTTTTCAAGGGATCTCAACAGCTTGTCCAATAGCTCGTCTGCCATGGTAAGCAGCCGGGCGATGTCCTGAGCGCTGGCGCTGTCAATATGGATGCCGCAGGTGACCACGACGGTTTTGCCCGTTGCAGCGGCCAGATCATGGGCTATCCGGTCCCCAACGGCGTTGTCCTTATGACCTGTCAGGTTGAAGGTGGAAACTGTGGCGCTGGCTCCGCTGCCCGTTAGGCTGGGCCGGGGTATGCCTATGCTTACGCTGCCGATATGGGCCTGACCCCCGGTGACAGTTACGCAGATATCATCCCCGGCTTTTACCATAACGGCCCGGAGCCTTTCTTCGCCGGGAACCGAAACCTCAATCATCCATACCGCACCACCTTTTGTACCCCCTGTGATCAAGGCCAAAGCTGTCCATGATCTTGCCCACGATATGGTCGGTCATGTCCTGGGCCGACTGGGGATGGTTATAATAGCTGACTACGGGCGGAAGGATCCTGACCCCGATCTGAGAAAGCTCGTACATATTCCGCAGATGGATGGGGCTGAACGGACATTCCCGGGGGACCAGCACCAGCCTGCGGCCTTCTTTAATAGTTACGTCGGCCGCCCGGAGCAGAAGATCCTGGCTATATCCGCTGTGGATACCGGCCAGAGTTTTCATCGAGCAGGGGACGACTATCATTCCGTCAGTCCTGAAACTGCCGCTGGCCGGAGCCGCGCCAATATCTCCGCTGTCATAAACCACGTCGGCCAGAGCCGTCACCTGGTCCATAGTCAGGCCGGTCTCCTGGGCAATGGTCAGCTCAGCGCCCCGGCTGACCACAAGGTGAGTCTCGACCCCGGGCTGCTCCTTAAGCGCCTTAAGCAGTGTGACCGCCAGGGGCGCGCCGCTGGCTCCGGTGATACCGATTATCAGTCTCATAAGTACTCCTCAGGCACGAACCGGGAGGGATCGACCTCCAAAAATTCTGCCCGCCTGAATTTGTCTTTAATATGGAAGGGGACCGTGCAGTCATAGATAGTCTTGCAGCTGACTCCCCTGACCGGGATATCCGGGTCATATTCCGGAGTGGAAGACGGGTCAAGGGTATGGCAGTGGACTCCGGGGATGAAAATAGTATCCATCTTGCCCTGATACCTGGTGTTCATAGCCCACAGGACATCGCTGATGTCGAAACAGTCCACGTCTTCGTCAACGATGAAAACGTGCTTAAGCTCCGAGAATGCGGAAAACGCCAGAAGGGCGGCCTGACGGTGGCGGCCTTCGTCGCTGGCGACGCTCTTTTTGAACTGGAGGACGCACATATATTTGCCGCCGCCCGCAGATGGCATATATACGTTTTTCAGGCGACCGGGCATAGCCCGTTCGATCATGTCGATTATGCTGGCTTCGGTAGGTATCCCGACCATGGAGACGTGTTCTTCGCTGGGGCCGATGCAGGTCTGCATAATGGGGTTTTCCCGGTGGGTAACGGCCCTGACCCGTATCACCGAGCAGTTTTCGCAGGCGTTGCCGTTATAACCCGGGAACTCGGGCATGGCATAACCGGTGTTGGACGCAGCATCCTCACGGACGAAAACTCCGGGCAATATCTCGCCCTCAATAACATATTCAGCCCCGGCAATGGCATATTCGTCGATAGATACGCATTTTGCCATTTCTACCGGGCGACCGCGCAGGCCACCGGCGATAGTAAGCTCATTAAAGCCATAAGGAGTCGTAGGCGGCTCGAAGCACGAGGCAATCTCGATCGCGGGGTCAACACCGATGCTGACAGAAATCGGCAGCGGCACGTTAAGCTCCGTAGCCTTACGGGCCATAGCCCCGATATGGCGGGAACCGGGAGTGAAGAAAATGGACATCTCGTTTTTGCTCTGGATGCAAAGGCGATGGATAGTGACGTCCGACTCGCCGGTCTCCGGGTCAGAGGCATAGCACATACCCAGGGTGATATAGGGTCCCGCGTCCACCGGAGTGTTAGTGGGAGCGGGTACAAGAGTGCGGATGTCGAAATCCGGATCCGTGTCCAGATGGATCACCTGGCGGCACGGGGCTTCGGCTTCGTCAATTATTACCGGCTCCATGGGATAGTTCAGGCTATCCCGAAGAGCATATCCCAGCTGATCGGGAGCCACGTTCAAAAGCTTTGCTACCCGTTTGCGGCTGGCAAGGACACCGATGGCTACCCGGGCGCCGGGATGGCCCTTGACGTTGTTAAATATCATGGCGGGGCCGAGCTTGGTGGGCCGGGCCACGGTCCCTCCTGCCCCAACATAACGATAAACCCCCGACAGCTCTGCCCGGGGGTCAACAGGCTCGTTGGTTTCAATAAGCTCGCCGGGCTGGGTGCTTAAAAATTCCAACGCCGAACGTAAATCTTTAATTTCGCTGGCTTGCATAATATATCCTCGATCATATTTCAAAGTGTTAGTTAAATTCTAAAGCAACCGCCACAGCTGTGCAATTCTGATTATAGCACATTCTATTCCATATTGGAATACATCAGGATCCAGAGGCGGAAAACAGCGGGCAGAGAATAGATAGTCTATCCGTTGTCATTGCGCGGAGCGATGTCGCCCCCTTGTCATTGCGAGGAGGCCGCAGGCCGACGTGGCAATCTCATAACAGGGGTTAGGA
>CAYLKH010000099.1:0-4661 GCA_964384255.1 uncultured Oscillospiraceae bacterium
CACCTCCGGTGACCTGAAGATCAACGGCGTGTCCACCAGAGACTATAAGGACTCGGATTGGGACACCTATCGCAACCACTCTATAGGCTTTGTGTTTCAAAGCTACAATCTTATCCCTCACCAGAGCGTTTTGAGCAATGTTGAGCTGGCGCTGACTCTGTCCGGTGTGTCGAAAACAGAGCGCCGTCAGAGGGCAAAGGCTGTGCTTGAGCAGGTCGGATTGGGAGATCAGATGTACAAAAAGCCCAACCAGATGTCCGGCGGCCAGATGCAGCGCGTTGCCATCGCCAGAGCCCTTATCAATGACCCGGATATTCTCCTGGCCGACGAGCCTACCGGCGCACTGGATACCGAAACCAGCGTTCAGGTAATGGACGTTTTGCGGGAGGTGGCCAAAGACAGACTGGTCATTATGGTCACCCACAACCCTGAACTGGCAGAGGTATATTCAACCAGGATCATCAAGCTGCTTGACGGATTTATCCTTAACGACAGTGATCCTCCTGCCGAAGGGGAGTGGGAGGAAGAAAAGGTTCCTGACAAAGGGAAGAAAAAGGCCATGAGTCTGGTGACGGCAATGTCCCTTAGTCTTAACAACCTTATGACCAAAAAGGCCAGAACTATCCTGACCTGCTTTGCAGGCAGCATAGGCATCATAGGTATCGCCCTGATCCTGTCGATCTCCAACGGTATACAGAATTATATTGACAAGGTTCAGGAAGATACGCTGTCTACCTATCCGCTGACTATTACGGCAGAGACTATGGATGTGACCAGCCTTATCTCGTCTATGCAGAGCCTGGGCGAGGACCATCAGGAACATGACCTTGACAAGGTGTATTCCAGCACCATGATGGCAGATATTATGGACGCCATGATCTCTACCGAGGCTCAGGAAAACAATCTGTCGGCTTTTAAGGAATATATCGAATCCGACGAAAGCGGCATGAGTCAGTATGTCAGCGATATAAAATATTCCTACGGTACGCTGTTGACAGTTTATTCCGGCGATACCGAAAACGGAGTTAACCGGATCAATCCCAGCACCATGCTGGAAAATATGTACAGCAGCTTTACGTCGACCGACGAATCCCTGAACACGGTTACCAGCATGGTCACATCCAGCTATGCCAGCCAGATGGACCTTTGGACTCAGCTGCTTGACAACCAGGAGCTGCTGGATTCCCAATATGATGTGATCGCCGGACACTGGCCGGAAAACTGGGACGAGGTCGTGTTGGCGGTGGACAAAAACAACGAACTGGTGGATGTTTACCTTTATTCCCTGGGCTTGAAGGATCAAAGCGAGATATCCAGCCTGATCCTTGGAGCCTGGGAAGGAGAAACCATCGATGCCGAGCTGGAAAGCTATACCTACGAAGAGATAATGGACCTGGACTATCGCCTTGTGTTGCCAACGGACGTTTATCAATATAACGAGGATAGCGGACAGTGGGAGGATATGAGCGACAACGAGGCATATATGGATGTGGTCATCGCCAACGCTCCCAGGATCAGGATCGCAGGCATTGTCCGTCCCAGCGAGGAGGCCGTGGCTACTTCTATAACCGGCGTTATCGGATATACCAGCGAGCTTACAGAATATGTTATAAACGCTGTTAACGATAGCGAGATAGTAAAGCAGCAGAAGGCTGATCCTGCTGTTGACATTCTGTCTGGACTGCCCTTTGACGACGGCAGCGCCGAAGAACTCACCGACAGCGACAAGGCAGAGCTGTTCATTGAATACAGCCAAAGCCTGACAGCGGTCGATAAAGCGTCCATTTATCAGAAGATAGCTTCTGCTCCCGACGAAGCACAGATCCAGCAGATCGCTGATGCTCAGCTGGAGAATATGGACCGCCAGAGTGTGGAGGCCATGATACTTCAAAGCATGAGCCAGCAGGCCGGTATGGACGAAAGCACCATATCCGCTTATATCGCCACCATGAGCGACGAAGACCTTTTTGCTCAGGTGCGTCAGGCTATGATAGAGCAGCTGACTGAGCAGTATTCTCAGCAGGGCCTTGAGGCCATGGGATCCATGACCACCGACGAACTGGCCGCCATGTATGACAGGCAGATAAACACTTATGACGAGGCTGCACTGGCTGAGATGTATGACGAATACGTGCCTGCCCAGTGGTCAGATTCCACCTATGAGGATAACCTGAGCCTGCTGGGTGTGTCGGAGCTTCATGCCCCCACATCCATCAGCATCTATGCTGACAGCTTTGAGTCCAAGGATGCTATAGTTGATATCATCGAAGACTATAACCAGAAAATGGCTGACGAAGATAAAAGCGAATATGTTATCAGTTATACCGATCTGGTGGGACTGATAATGAGTTCGGTCAGCACTATAATCAACGTTATATCCTACGTTCTTATTGCCTTTGTATCCATTTCCCTGGTGGTTTCATCCATTATGATCGGCATAATAACCTACATTTCAGTTCTGGAACGCACTAAGGAAATTGGTATCCTCCGGTCCGTTGGCGCGTCCAAGCGCGATATTTCCCGGGTGTTCAACGCAGAGACGGCCATTGTGGGCTTTACGGCGGGTATGATAGGAATAATCATCACCATGATCCTGTGCCTGCCTATCAACGCGATCGTTTATCATCTCACCGGCGTTGTTGTCACAGCGGAGCTGCCCATAGCAGCGGCAGCTATCCTGGTTGCTATCAGCGTGGTGCTGACCCTTGTTGCGGGCCTCATACCTTCGTCCATTGCAGCAAAGAAGGATCCTGTAGAAGCCCTGAGAACCGAATAATTTCAGTCGGCTCCAATAACCGCCGACAACAATAACGCGCTCCGGTCGTCCGGAGCGCGTTGAGCTTTCTTGAAAAGCTTTTGCTTACGTGGTAAAATCGAGAGTATCGAACAATTGGTCATGAAAGTCTGAAAGGGAAAGTGCCATGGGATTTGAAGAGCATATTTTGCGGCAGCAGCAGCTGCACCCGGCCATGGAAGTCCAGGACATGGTCAAGCTGTGCTATCAGGGAGCCTGGGGACCGGCTCATTTGCTGACCAGTCTCGACCAGGCAGAGAAATATTTTCAGCGGGAGTATTCTGCCGCACCCGTGGGTTCCGGGGAGCTTTGCGAAGCCATATCCGACCGCTATTGCAGGATAAACCTTGGAGCATGGAAAAAGATGGAGCTTCCGCCCCAATGGCTGTTCAACCTGTTTGCAGCATCTGCCGGAGATAATGACAGGGACAGTTCGCTGCTTTTGGAATATCTTGAAACTGCCGAAAGACTGGTGATGGAAGGAAAGACGCCGCTAAAGCCCGGGCAGTGGAAAAGATATCTGGCGGATTATCGGGCCAGTGGGATGCCTGCGGTTCATCACAGCTCAGGTTACAGGCAGGCCGAGCAGCCTTCTTACAGGCTGGTGAGCTGTCAGGCGGCAAGGCTGATCCCGGTGCTTTTGAAGCTGAGGGAAATAATGGATGACCGGTCGATGTATATCGTCGCTATTGATGGCAGAGCGGCTTCTGGCAAATCCACCTCAGCGGAGCTTCTTAAAGCTGCTTTGCAGGGCCAGGTGATACATATGGACGACTTTTTCCTGCCCAAAGAGCTGCGGACTGACGAAAGGCTCGCCCAGCCCGGTGGAAATATCCACTACGAAAGATTTGCCGCTCAGGTGTTGCAAAGTATTGGACAGCCCGGGGAGCTTACTTATGATAAATTCGATTGCGGGATAATGGACTATGTAGGACAGGTCACGGTTCCTGCCAGTCGGTTCATTATAGTCGAAGGGGCCTATAGCTGCCACCCCTGCTTTGGGGATTATGCTGATCTGACCGTGTTTTCCGACGTGACGGAGGATGAACAGGCCCGGCGCATCATTTCCCGCAACGGAGAAAAAATGGCAGAGATGTTCAAAAACCGGTGGATACCCATGGAAGAAAAGTATTTTTCAGCCTTTGACATCATAAATAGGGCAGACGTGAAGATATAGACATATTGGCGCAGCGGTTCGGCTGCGCCTTTTTCTTGCGGGAAAGGGATGATTGTGGTATCATTAAGCTGATAAATCTGCAAGGGATGAGAAGATGTATAAAAGAAAGCTTACCTATTCGGCGCTGTGTCTTGCTCTGGCTATGGTTCTCCCGTTCCTTACCGGCCAGATACCTCAGGTCGGCAGCGCTCTTTGCCCGATGCATATTCCTGTGCTTCTGTGCGGCTTTTTGTGCGGATGGCCTTATGGTATGGCGGTCGGGGCGGTGGCTCCGCTGCTGCGCTTTGCCCTGTTCGGGATGCCGCCGCTTTTTCCGACTGGGGTGGCCATGGCCTTTGAACTGGCGGCATATGGCCTTGTGTCCGGACTGATGTATCGGCTGATGCCCAAAAAAGGAGTATTTATTTATGCTGACCTTATTGTTGCCATGGTGGCCGGAAGGATCGTCTGGGGGCTTGTTCAGCTGGCGCTGGCCGGACTTCAGAAAACGGAGTTCCCGTTGTCGGTCTTTGTTGCGGGGGCGGTAACCAACGCCATACCCGGAATAATTGTACATATTGCCATCATACCCGTTATAATCATGGCGCTGAAAAAGGCGGGACTGATGCTCAATGAATAGTGCCTTTGCGTATATACAAAAAACCTCGTAGAGTTCGCCGCTTTAGCGGCGAAAAAATTCACATATGAAAT
>CAYLKH010000100.1:0-4544 GCA_964384255.1 uncultured Oscillospiraceae bacterium
GAGCACCTGCCTTTTAAGCAGGGTGTCCGGAGTTCGAATCTCCGGCGGGTCACCACTTTATATAAACCCCGAGTGCCACAGGCACCCGGGGTTTTCTATGCCTTGTTAAAAAACCAACAAACTTCGACATTTTCCGTCGGAGCGATCGATGGTTGAGGCAAAGCTTTTTTTGTACAATTGCCGCTAAGGCTTTGTTAAGAAAAATAAACTACTTTCAAAGAGAGGGTCAAACACTATGGACAGCATTCTCCAAACTGTTTCCACAGTTAACGACGCTGTGAACGGCTTTGTCTGGGGTGTACCTGCCATGATCTGCATCATCGGCGTTGGTATCATTCTCAGCCTCCGCACCAGCTTCATCCAGTTCCGCAAATTCCCCTATGCAATGAAGGCCGTTCTCGGCAAGCTCTTTTCCAAGAGCAAGGCCGGCGAAGGCGCCATAACCCCCTTCCAGGCTGTATGCACCGCCTTGGCGGCCACCGTTGGTACCGGCAACATAGCCGGTGTTGCGGGAGCTATCGCCATCGGCGGTCCCGGCGCAGTTTTCTGGATGTGGATATCTGCTCTTCTGGGTATGTGTACCAAATTTGCCGAGGTTACTCTGGCTGTTCGTTTCCGCGAGAGAAATGCTGACGGCGACTGGGTAGGCGGCCCAATGTATTACATAAAGAACGGCCTTGGCAAAAAATGGCATTTCCTGGCTGCGCTTTATGCTGTGTTCGGTGTCATCACCGTTTTCGGTACCGGCAACGCCACTCAGGTCAACACCATCACCGCTTCTATCAACACCGCTCTTCTGAGCTTCAATGTTATCGGCGCTGAATCCCAGGACACCATTAGCCTGATAATCGGCATCATTATCGCCATTCTGGTAGCGGTCGTTCTGCTGGGCGGCGTAAAGCGTATCGGCAGCGTTGCCGAGAAGCTGGTCCCCTTCATGGCTGTGCTTTATATCGTTCTTGCTCTGGGCGTTGTTGTGCTGAACATCGGCAATATCCCCTCCGTCTTTGCCGGGATAATCAGCGGCGCGTTCAATCCCTCTGCCGTTACCGGCGGCATCGTGGGAAGCATGTTCATCAGCCTGCGCCGTGGCGTTTCCCGCGGCATCTTCTCCAACGAGGCTGGCCTTGGTACCGGCTCGATCGCTCACGCTACATCCGATGTTAAGGACCCCGTTGAGCAGGGCGTATTCGGTATCTTCGAGGTATTTGTTGACACTATCGTTATCTGCACTCTTACCGCTCTTGTTATCCTTTGCAGCGGCACCCCCATCGCTTATGGCGAAGCTGCCGGAGCCGAGCTGACCATCAGCGGCTTCATCACGACCTATGGCAACTGGGTATCCATCTTCAGCGCCGTAGCCATGTGCTGCTTCGCTTTCTCCACCATACTGGGCTGGGGACTTTATGGCTCCCGCTGCATCGAGTTCCTTGGCAACGAAAAGCTGATAAAGCCCTTTATGGTGCTTTATGCTCTGGTTTCCATCGTTGGCGCAACCATGGATCTGGGCCTGATGTGGGGCATTGCCGATACCTTCAATGGCCTTATGGCTATTCCCAACCTTATCGGCCTGCTGCTGCTGTCCGGAACTGTGGCAAAGCTGGTCAAAGAAAAGAAATGGAACTCATAAGCTCCCTGTAAATAATTATCCGTGCCAAAACGGTCCTGGGCTGTTTTGGCACGGTTTTTATTTATGGAGCGTTATTAAAAAATGCTGATCACTGAGGGAAAGGGAATCATGCTGTGCATGAAATCAGCTCGACTCTCAGCGTGTCAAAATAGTCCAACGGACTATTTTGACACGCAGAACAGCCCGGCTCGAAAGAGCCGGGCTGAGCAATAAATCAAGAGCAATTAGCCAATAGCTTCCTCAGCGGGAGTGTATTCCAGACCCTGAGCTTCGGCAACGGGCTTATAGGTCAGCTTGCCTTTGTAAACGTTGAGGCCCTTCATAACAGCGGAGTCGGCCTTGCAGGCGCCTTCGGCACCCAGGTTGGCGATCTTCAGCAGGTAGGGCAGGGTAACGTTGGTCAGAGCGTAGGTAGCGGTACGGGGTACTGCACCGGGCATATTGGCAACAGAGTAACGAACGATGCCGTCTTCCTTGGTGTAGTAAGGATCGGCGTGGGTGGTGATGCGGTCGATAGCTTCGATGGAGCCGCCCTGGTCGATAGCAACGTCGATCAGAACAGAACCGGGACGCATCTTGGAAACCATTTCGTTGGTCACGAGAACGGGAGTCTTGGCACCGGGAACCAGTACGCAGCCGATAACTACGTCAGCGTTCTCAACGGCCTTGGCGATGTTCAGGGGGTTGGACATGAGGGTCTGGATTCTGGAGCCGAAGATATCGTCCAGATAAGCAAGACGGGTGGCGCTCATGTCGATAACGGTTACGTTAGCGCCCATGCCAACAGCGATCTTGGCTGCGGAGGTACCAACGTTGCCGCCGCCGATAATAACTACATTGCCCTTTTCAACGCCGGAAACACCCCAAAGCAGGATGCCTCTGCCGCCGCAGGTGTTCTCAAGCAGGTGAGCGCCAACCTGAACGGCCATACGGCCAGCGATTTCGGACATACAGCCCAGCAGGGGCAGAGCGCCGGTGGGCAGCTGAACGGTTTCGTAAGCGATACCGATGACCTTCTTCTCCAGAAGAGCCTTGGTCTGCTCGGGATCGGGAGCCAGATGCAGATAGGTGAAGAGGATCTGACCTTCGTGGAACAGATCGTATTCGGCTTCCAGAGGCTCTTTGACCTTAACGATCATTTCGCTTCTGTCGAATACTTCTTTAGCGGTAGCAACGATCTCAGCACCGTAGCTGGCATATTCTTCGTCGGTAAAACCGGAGATAAGACCAGCATTGGTTTCGATAAGTACGGTATGGCCAGCCTTGACGCAGGAGTCTACGCCGGCGGGAGTCATGGAAACGCGGCCTTCCTGAGCCTTTATTTCCTTGGGTACACCTATAATCATGGTGTTAGCCTCCTTCAGTGATTTGGTTTTTGTTTTTGCGTAATGATACTACGCATACTACCTAGCTACAGTATAGTAACCTTGCCTTAAAAAGTCAATGGAGATTTTGAAAAATTAGTCAAATCTGAACACATTTTTCCGCCATTTCCTCCCCTGAGAAAAGGAAAACCATACCATTTCATAAACGAATTTACAAAGATTATCCACAAAATTCGATGAATGTGAGCGCTTATGCGTTATTAAATTTGACACAACGGCTGCAAACAGCCTGTTTGATAACTTTTTGACAATCCGAATAAAACATAAGGTTTTAAACGAGAAGTGACCATATTATGTCCCCGTGCTTTTTTTCTTCCCCGGCAAGGCAGCTCAGCAGCTGACTTATCCTTTCGTCCTCTGCCCGTTTGGACGCTTCGAGGTATTGCTGCTGAGCCTTAAGCTCGTCGTAATACCGCTGGCGCAGGGCATCTGTCAGGCAGCGGATATTCGGCTCAGGTGGCTGGGCCGGGCAGGGGTGAGAGCCTGTCATAATGAAATACACTGCCTCCAGCTTCTTCGCGTGGCAGGCCTTGGCCGCCCCGATGGCCGCCAGACACCTGGACTCTGCACGGGTGCGGCCTTTTCTGGCCATGGCAGAATATAGCTGTCTGTCGCTGCATTCGGATTCCATAAAGCTCAGAATATCCTTTTCGCTGAGCCGGCCTTCCCGCTGCTTTCTTATCTGGGGATAAGGCTCCATGCCGGGCAGGACTCGCTGCCATATTTCGTCACAGCGCAGGCTGTCTTCCGCAATTCCGTATGAACTCAAAACCACCAGTCCTTTCCGTTATTTTGATCCATACCATTATATGCGCGGGGGAGGTTTATGTTCTGGCCGGAAATGGTGGGAAAGTGGATGCCGTAAAAGTCAGGGCCACGTTAACAATCGCCCCTGTCACACAGCATATCCAGCTGCTCGATGGTTTCAAACTGCATCCGATAATATCTGGCGTAGGTGCCGTTCAGCGCCAGCAGCTCCTGATGAGTGCCGCGCTCGCGGATGCCGTCTTCGCCGATGACGATTATTTCGTCGGCACCCCGGATCGTACTCAGACGGTGAGCGATAACGATAGTGGTGCGGTTTTGGCTCAGGCGTTCGAGAGATGCCTGGATATAACGCTCGCTTTCGTTGTCCAGGGCAGAGGTGGCTTCGTCCAGAATAAGCACCGGAGGATTTTTCAGAAATACCCGGGCGATGGCGATGCGCTGCTTCTGGCCGCCGGACAGACGGGTACCCCGTTCGCCGACATATGTATCGTAGCCCTTTTCCAGACTCATGACGAAATCGTGGATACCTGCGTCTTTCGCTGCCTGAATGATCTGGTCGTCGGTGGCATCGGGGTCGCCATAGCCGATATTTTCCTTAATGCTTCCGGCGAACATATAAACATCCTGCTGGACAATGCCGATGGCCTGACGGAGAGATTTGAGGGTGTAATCCCGGATGTCCCTGCCGTCGATGGTGATGCTGCCGGAGGTAACGTCATAAAATCTGGGCAGCAGGGAGCATATGGTGGTTTTGCCGCCGC
>CAYLKH010000101.1:0-4234 GCA_964384255.1 uncultured Oscillospiraceae bacterium
AATAACTATTCCTTCTAAAGCGGGCAGATTCTTAAGGGCGCAGCCCTTAAGCTGATTCTTTTGGGTACTTTTCTGTTCAGTGACAGAAAAGTACCCCGCCGGCGGCAAATGTCAAGGCGAAGCCTTGACATTAACTTGTAGACAAAGGTCGCCGTACCTTTGTCTACAGCCTGAATATATTACTTAACGTAATCAAATTCCAGATCGTAAATGCTTACGGTATCGCCTTCGTTGATGCCCATGGCTTCCAGCCGGTCAAAAAGGCCGCTCTTTCTGAGCTGACGGTCAAAATACATTCTCGATTCGTAATCGGAGAAATTGATGTCGTTCACCAGCCGGGACATCCAGCTGCCGCTGATTATCCAAAGGTCATCATAATGCTCGATATTTATTTCGTCAATATCCCCGGCTTCCGCAGGCTTTTTGACGTATTCCGGTTCGTATACTATGACCGGCGGCAGCTGACGAAGCTTTGCAGCGACGGCATCTATGAGCTGACGGACGCCCAGATGGGCGGCGGCAGAGATCTCAAAAATCTCGCATCCGCATTCTTCGGCCCGCTGCTTAAGACGCTGGAAGTTTTCGGGGTTTTCGGCAATGTCGCTTTTGTTGGCGGCGACTATCATGGGCCGGTCGGCCAGCTCGGGGCTGTAATCCGCCAGCTCTTTGTTAATTGCGTCAAAATCGTCCACCGGGTCCCGGCCTTCGCTGCCGGATACGTCCACCACGTGGACCATCAGGCGGCACCGGTCGATATGGCGGAGAAAGTCGTGACCTAACCCCGCCCCGTCGGCTGCGCCCTCGATAATTCCGGGGATATCCGCCATAACGAAGGAAAAGCCTTCTTCGATGTATACGACTCCCAGATTTGGGAACAGGGTGGTGAAATGGTAGTTGGCGATTTTGGGGTTGGCGTTGGTGACCACCGAAAGCAGGGTGGATTTGCCAACATTTGGAAAACCTACAAGCCCCACGTCGGCCAGCAGCTTAAGCTCCAGAATAACGTCACGGCTTTCGCCGGGCAGACCGGCCTTGGCAAAGCGGGGTACCTGGCGGGTAGGAGTGGCAAAATGCTTGTTGCCCCAGCCGCCCCGGCCGCCTTTGCAGAGGATATAGTCCTGGCTGTCGGACATATCCTTGATTATTTCGCCGGATTCCTGGTCCCGGACAACGGTCCCTCGGGGGACGCGGATAACAAGGTCTTCGCCGGATTTGCCCTTGCATCGCTTACCGGCACCGTTGACCCCGTTTTCGGCTACGTATTTGCGCTTATAGCGAAAATCCATCAGTGTGGACAGGTTGTCGTCCACCCGCAGAACTACGTTGCCGCCGTTACCGCCGTCGCCTCCGTCGGGGCCGCCGTTGGCGATATATTTTTCCCGGTGGAAGGATACGGCGCCGTGGCCGCCGTCACCGGCTTTTACCTTGATCGAGGTTTTGTCGACAAACATGAAGCTCATCCTTTCGTGCTGTCAAATGGTTGATGGGTCAATTATAGGACAGTTTGGAGAAAAATAAAAGGTATAATTGACCAATAATAAAAAAAGGCTGGAGCAGGATAATCGCTCCAGCCTTTGGCAATTACTGTTCTACGGGATAGACAGAGCATTTTTTGCGATCTCTGCCCATGCGCTCGAAATGCACTCTGCCGTCCACGGTGGCGTAGAGAGTATCGTCGCTGCCGATACCTACGTTAGTGCCGGGATGGATGTGGGTGCCTCTCTGACGGACGAGAATGTTGCCGGCCAGAACGAACTGACCGTCGGCGCGCTTAACGCCAAGGCGCTTGGCCTCGGAGTCACGACCGTTCTTGGTGGAGCCAACGCCCTTCTTGTGAGCGAAAAACTGAATACCGATATTAAGCATGTATTACACCTCCATTACTTCAATGTAATCGGGATAGTCGTCTTTTAAGGCGACGAGACTGAGCATCAGTCCGGTAAGGACTGCCTGACAGGCCTCCTCGGTGCTTTCGTCCAAAGCATTGGGGAGAGTGAGGGAAATGTCGGTTGAAGAATAACTGACCCTGGTCTTAGCACCAACGCCCATAACATCGTTGATGATGCATTCGGCCATTGACACGCAGCTGCTGACAGCGGCGCAGACGATGTCGGAGCCTTCTTCGGCATAACCGGAATGACCCGAACAGGAAAAACCCGTTATCCTGCCAGATTCGTTTTTGAATTTGACAGTAGTCATCAGGCGTTGATCTTTTCGATCTGAACCATGGTATAAGGCTGTCTGTGGCCCTGAGTACGATGATAGCCCTTCTTGGACTTGTACTTGAACACACGGACCTTGCGGCCCTTGCCGTTTTTGACTACCTTGGCTTCGACGGTGGCACCGGCGACGGTGGGAGCACCGAAAACGGTGTTTTCGCCATCGATAACGGCCAGAACCTGGTCAAAGCTTACGGTCTCGGCTGCCTCTGCGCCCAGCTTTTCGACGTAGATAACTTCGCCTTCCTGGACGCTGTACTGCTTACCACCGGTAAGAATGATTGCACGCATTTAGTTTGCACCTCTCTTTATGTTAGAGTCACGCTCGCACAGGCGGGGAATATCCCTCTTGAAAAGCCAGTTTGACGCGGCCATCGGTTATTATATCAAAGGCCAAACCCTGTGTCAACTTGTTTTTTGCTTTTATTTATGATAATCTGGTGGGAGAATACCCGAAGGAGAGCTGTGATGAAAAGCAACAGATTCTGGATAGCCATTGTGGCCATATTTACCGCCGCGTGCCTGGGGCTGGGGGCATATCTGCTTTCTTCCGGCCGCAGGGGCGATGTTGCCATAATCACCAGCGATGGGAATGAGCTTTATCGGCTGGACCTTTCAGAAGACGCAGTCGTGACTGTGGAAAGCGAAAACGGGACCAACGTAGTGGTTGTGGAAAACGGCACAGTAAGAGTCTCACAGGCCGATTGCCCCGACCAGATATGCGTCCATCAGGGAGCCATTGACGACGATTCCGTCCCCATAGTCTGCCTGCCCAACAGGCTGGTCATCGAAGTTACCACCAGATCTCAGGTCGACGCGGTGGCTGGATAAGCTATAATGATAAGCACAGGCCGTGAAGCGAACTTGCTTCACGGCCTGATGTTCAATAATGGAAATTACTTGCCGACGATTTCGGCGGTGTCCATAGCTATCATAAGCTCTTCGTTGGTGGGGATGACCAGCAGCTTGACCTTGCTGTCGGCGGTGCTGATGACCAGATCTTCGCCCCGCTTGCTGTTCTGCCCGGCATCAACCTTGCAGCCCAGATAGCCCAGATATTCGCAGATAGCGGCTCTGGTGGAGGCGCTGTTTTCGCCAACACCGGCGGTGAAGATGATGGCGTCGACACCGTTCATGGCAGCGGTGTAGCCACCGACGGTCTTGGCTACCCAGTAGTTGAACACGTCCAGAGCCAGAGCGGCGCGGTCGTTGCCTTCGGAGGCGGCGTTGTCAAGGTCGCGGAAGTCGGAGGAAACGCCGGAGATACCCAGCACGCCGGACTTCTTGTTAAGGATGTTCAGCATCTCGTCGATGTTGAAGCCGTATTTGTTCATGATGAACTGAACAGCGCCGGTATCCAGCTGGCCGCAGCGGGTACCCATAGGCAGACCTACCAGAGGAGTGAAGCCCATGGAGGTGTCGACGGACTTGCCGCCTTCGATGGCGCAGATGGAGCTGCCGTTACCCATGTGGCAGGAGATGAGCTTAAGCTCTTCGATGGGCTTGCCCAGCATTTCGGCGGCACGGGCGGAAACATAGCGGTGGCTGGTGCCGTGGAAGCCGTAACGACGGATCTTATCGTTGTCGTAGTACTCGTGGGGGATAGCATAGGTATATGCCTTAGCGGGCATGGTCTGATGGAAGGAGGTGTCGAATACGGCGACCTGGGGAACGTCCTTGCCCATGACCTCGGTGCAGGCATTGATACCGGTCAGGTTGGCGGGGTTGTGCAGAGGAGCAAAGGGGATGCAGTCTTCGATAGCCTTCATGACCTCGTCGGTGATGAGGACAGAAGAAGCAAAGGATTCGCCCCCGTGAACAACGCGGTGGCCAACAGCGTCGATCTCATTCATGGAGCCGACAACGCCATATTCTTCGCTGGTCAGCTTATCAAGAACGGCGGCGATAGCTTCGCTGTGGGTGGGAAGATCGATGTCTTCGTTGAATACGGGCTTGCCATTAAGGGGGGTGTGCTTAAGATGGCCGGCCATGCCGATACTCTCGCAAAGACCGGG
>CAYLKH010000102.1:0-4205 GCA_964384255.1 uncultured Oscillospiraceae bacterium
TCGCAATGACAGGCGGGCCGCGCCCCTAATCCCTAAATCCTAAATCCTAACCCCTGCTACGAGATTGCCACGTCGGCCTTCGGCCTCCTCGCAATGACAGGCGGGGAGCGCCCCTGACACCTGCTTAAATATCCAGCGCCGCGTGGTAGCCTTCGTACATGGCTTTGGTTATGTTGGCGGGGCGGATACAGTCGCCCACCTCACGGACAAAGGGTGCCGACAGCCGCAAAGCGTCAACGTCGGCCCGGTTGGCCCGCTGACCTACTGCGCAGACGACTGTCTTGCCGGGGACAAGTATCTCGCTGTCGTCGGGAGCCTTGCACACAAGACCCTCGTCAGTGACCCGCAGGCCGGAGGTGTTCAGGTGAACGGTGACATTTTCGTCTATCATCTTCATCAAAATCGGGCGGTGACGGATATTGCAGTCCGGGGCAAGGGTATCCCGCATCTCCACCAGGTGAACGGATTTTCCTTCCTGTGACAGATGGATAGCGCATTCGCAGCCCGCCAGACCGCCGCCCAGAACTACGGCGCTTTCGCCCACGGATTCCGGAGCCTTGTAATAATCGTTGACCACCACCACGTTTTCGCCGTCGATACCCGGCAGGGGCGGCACGATGGGGTTGGACCCCACGGCCAGTATAAGGGCGTCGGGGGCTTCGTCCTCAACATATTCCGGGGTCACGGCGGTGTTCAGGCGTATTTCGACCCCGGCTTTCTTTGCCTGAGTTTCAAGGGTGAGGCCCAGTTCATACATTTCCCGCTTAAAGCTTATGGCCTGCTCGCTTTTCAATATGCCGCCGACAGCGTCCGACTTTTCGCACAGCGTTACCAGATGGCCCCGCTGAGCGGCGGTTATGGCGGCTTTCAGCCCGGCCACGCCGCCACCGGCTACCAGAACCTTTTTGGGCATCAGCACGGGGGTGACCTCCATGCCGTCGATCTCCCGGCCAATAAGGGGGTTGACAGCGCAGCGACGGGTCTGGGTGGTGGGACGCTCGGCCATGCAGGTGAAGCAGCGGAGACATTTGACTATTTCGTCCTCGTTGCCGGAGAATATTTTGTTGGGGGTGTAAGGGTCTGCCAGCAGCTGCCGCGCCATATAGATGATGTCGGCCTTGCCGGAGGCGATAATATCTTCCATCATTGCCGGGTCGCTGATCGCGCCAATGGTGGCAACGGGCTTGGACACGTGCTTTTTTATCTCGGCCGCCAGATATACATTGTCGCCATGGGGGGCGAACATGGGCAGATGGGTGTTGAAGAACCCGAACTGGTACGACCCGGCGGAAACATGGATAAGGTCTACCAGATCCTCCAGCCCATGGGCGATACGGCAGCCCTCTTCCAGATCGTATCCCCCTTCAAACAGCTCTGAACCGCTCATGCGCAGCTCGATGGGGAAACCTGAACCTACCTGGACCCGGATAGCCGTAAGTATCTCCCGGGCAAATCGCAGCCGGTTTTCCAGACTGCCGCCGTATTCGTCGGTGCGTTTGTTGAACCATGGGGAAAGGAACTGGTTAATGAGCCATCCGTGACCGGCGTGGACCATAACCATCTCAAACCCCGCCCGCTTGGCCAGGGCAGCGGCGTTGGCATAAGAGTTCACAATGTCGGCTATCTGTTCCTTCGTCAGGCCCCTGACGGCCATTCCGTCGGGACGAACGCCGTCGCTGGGGCCGTATTGGCACAGGGCGTCTTTTTTCGCCTTGTCGGCCATATAGGTCCCGGCGTACTGGCCGGAGTGGCTCAGCTCAACGCTGGGGACAGCCCCATGACGGCGGATAGCGTCGGCAGTGTAGGTGAAAGAAGCCAGACTGCCGATGGTTTGCAGATCCAGATGGAGCATATGGCTGCCGTCGGTTTCGGGGTGGACAACCAGCTCGCTTACGGTGACCGCGGCAGCGCCGCCTTTGGCCCGAAGCTCGTAAAAACCTACGGAACGGGGGCCGAGACAGCAGTCGGCGGTTATGTCGGTGGCTCCCATGGGGGCGGAAAACATACGGTGGCGGAAATTCAGGTTTCCGATCTTTATGGGGGATAAAAGGTTGGGATATCTGGTGTTCATGAAAAGCTCCTTTGTCTACAGTTCGTCAGTATTCTATATATTCCGGGACGATATTATATTCTTCGGCCAGCCGGTCCCAGTTGCTGGGAAGAACAGCCTTTTTGCACACGGGGCCACCGTGGTCGCCGCCGCCAAGGTAGCACATACCCCAGTCCCGTCCGCCGACGACGACGAACATATGCTCCGTGTTCCAGAACAGGGGGGCGGAGTGGACCAGCCCGTCGGCAGGGAAAACAAGGCCTGGCCGGGGATGGTTGTTGCCGATGGCGGCCCGGGGTATTTCGCTGGATGGGCGGCGGTTATATTCTTTCACATAGTCCAGTATCGCCTGTTTGCTGTAGCCTTTGGCGGCGAACTGGGCGGCGCTTTCGGGGGGCAGGATGATCATGGCGCCTACGTCGAAGCCTCCGTGCCACAGACCGCACAGGGTCCCCAGAGTGGCGCTGGGACTGGTTATGGGTACCTGATGCTTCTCGCTGGGCCAGAAGAGAGTTACGGCGTTGTCGCCGTCTTCAAGGCCCAGATCTCCGGGAAGGCTGGGCCAGGGGGACTCCTCTTCGTTCTCGGCAAAGCATATGCCAAACCGGCAGTCAGACCCGGGACCGCTCATGTCTTCGATCCGGGACCGGCAGCCGCTGATGTTCATGATTATGTATCCCAGCGCCCGGGAAAGGCAGGACGCAGCCCGGGTATAGGGGGACAGAAGGTTGCGGTCGCTGTTCAGCCCAATGGCTTTGGCTATGGGGCCGCTGACAACGATAGTCGGCGACCAGCAGGCGTTGGAACAGGTCCAGCCCTCCAGCTTGATAACGTCGTCGGCCAGACCTTCGACCATGGCTATGAGCAGGGGCATATAGGTGGGCAGACATCCGGCCATAACGCCGTTGATGGCGATCTTTTCCACAGTTGCCCTGCCGTTAAGGGGCGGCAGCACGGCGACCACATGGTCGGCAGGAAGGTCAGTACCCTTAAGCATCTGGTCAACAGCCTCGCGGGTGGGAGGTATAACAGGCGTGCCGTTAGTCCAGCCGTGGGAATACAGCCAGTTGTTGACCTGGTCAAGAGTGCCGGTAAAGGTCTTTCCGGACCAGTCCTCAACGGCGGCGGGAGCCTGTTCGTCAGGGGTCAGGGGTGCAGTCAGGGCAGAGATAATGTCCGGCAGCATGGCCTGTATCACTCCGCCATAGGTCTCTACGGTCCAGCTGTTGCAGTCGACCCCGTTGGGAACAAAGCCGGGTCCGTCATAGGTGACGATGCGCAGACCGGGATAGCCTCTGGCTCCCGCGCCCTTGGTGGCGGAGGACAGATACTGATGCTTGCTCAGCAGCACCGCCGGAACGCCCATAGATTCGATCTGGGCAAAGTTGTATCCCATGTAAAGGGCGCAGGATCCCATATCGGCACCCACGCCCACAACGGCATCTACCGTGGATAGCCATTGCTCAAATGCGGGAAAGTTGGCCGGGTCGTCCCGGATCTCGCAGGTGTCAACAGTGTAGGTGAAATGGGAAAAACTGGTGTCCGGCAGGGCGGCGGCCAGCTGACGCTGAAGCTCCTGGTTAAAAAAAGGATGATATTCCTTAAAAGAGGCGTAAAGGCCGATGGTCCTGCCCTTAAGCTCCACGGGGCGGGGGTTGATGGGCCGTTTTTGCAGATGGTCGCTTTGAGCCCATGGGGAAAGAACGGTGTAATTCATATGATTCGCTCTCCTTGCTGAGGAAATTGGGCGGGTGTCACCGCCGGTGATTTGACCTATGCATATAATAATAGCATAAATCGTGCCAACCCATAAGAGCCGACACGATTGGAAGAGAACAGAGAACAGAGCAGGGTCAGGGGTGAGGGATCAGGGGTCAGGGGTGAGGGATCAGTGTCGCACCCCGCCTGTCATTGCAAGGAGCGCACTACCCCCCTCTGTCATTGCGAGGAGCGCAGCGACGTGGCAATCTCATAGTAGGGGTTAGGATTTAGGATTTAGGGATTAGGGGCGCACCCCGCAAGGTTTTGCGAAAACTTGGGTAGAGCGCCGTAGGGGACGACGACCTCGACGACCCGAGCGTTGCGGATATGAGCTGTTGCGTTATGCGCAGAGCGTTGCATTATGCACCCGTAGGGGACGACGTCCTCGGCGTCC
>CAYLKH010000103.1:0-4144 GCA_964384255.1 uncultured Oscillospiraceae bacterium
CCACCAGGTCCGCCGGGACCACCAGGTCCGCCGGGACCACCAGGTCCGCCGGGACCACCAAGACCACCACCAGGGCCACCGCCACCGGGGCCGCCGGAGGAAATGTAAGGAGCCGCAAATGCTGCCACGTCAGCGCCCTTAACAGCGCCTGCCAGCATGGACAGAGACATCTGGTTGGTGCCTACCATGCGGTCAAGTATGGTCAGGATGCTGCCGCCGGCTTTAAACTCCGCGCTGCGCTGCTGGTCGCTGAGCTTGTCAAGGGCGTCAAAAAGGATGCGGTTTTGCTGCTGATTGAATTTTGCAAGAACTATCATCGCGTCTTTCATATGATTCGTCTTCCTTTCTTTTCCATAACCGATTGCCGGTCAGGGAGCATTTCTTCTTAGTCACCGATGGTCAAATCATCGGTTGTCCAAGCACAATATACAACAAAATCGAAAAAATGTCTATCCGCCAAAGAAAAAGCTTCAAATGCACACAAAGTTATGTTATAATCGCCATTGAGGAAACAAAAAGGAAGGAGATTTTTAATTAAAATGTACAAAAAGCAATATCCCGGCGTATATACCCAGCGGGAGCAGCAGCTCCTGGACGAAGCCCGGCAGAAGCTTCAGGATCAGGTGGGTCAGGGTTCTCCCTTTGGAGGCGGCGATGCCAACGAGACCCTGATGAAGCTATATGCCAATTCGTGGGATCCGTGGAATCCCCTTTTCAATGACGACGAATATGCAAAAAACACCAGATACGGCGGCATTATCGCCATCCCCTGCTGGAAGGAGCCGGGAGCCATGTTCCCCACTCTGCCCATGGATTTTGGCGACAGGATGACCGACCGCGCCAATCTGGGCGGCGCATTCGAAATGTTCGCCCCCATCCGTCCCGGCGACACCCTTACCGCCAGGGTGGGTTTGGGCAGGATCATCGACATCACTCCCGAGGAAGGCGCCGATGCCCACACCTTCTATCTCGAAGGTCAGGGCGAGCTGTATAACCAGAACGGCGAACTGGTCATGCGCGGCAAGACCCGTGGACGCAACGGTTTTTCCTTCTATGCTGACGACTATACCGGCGAAAGAGTATATGGCTTCAATCATGGCGGCGCTCCCGGCGGTGGCGGCAAGGGCGGCCCCGGCGGTCCTCCTCCCGGAGGGATGGGCGGCGGCGAGTCCTATACCTACACCGACGACGACTGGGAAAAGATAATGGCCATGTGGAAGGCCGAAAAAATACGGGGCGCCGACACCCTTTACTGGGAGGATGTTAACGTCGGCGACCAGCCTCAGCAGATCTGCACCGGCCCCATCACCGAAATGGACCTTATCCGTTTCCACTGCTTCCAGCTGCTGGGCGGCGCACCCTTCAGAGATTCTATCCTGAACCCCGATATGCGCAAGCGCCTTGAACCCTTTAAGAACAGATACGGCGTATATTACGAAGATTATGCCATGCATTATTGCGGTCTTGGCACCGGCGGCAACCCCATGTTCTACAACACCACCAGCCGCAACCTGATGATCCGTATGGTCACCAACTGGATGGGCGACGACGGCTGGATGCGGTCTATCGACTGGCACTTCTCCAGCAACGATGCCGACTCTTTCTTCGACAAGGTCCCCCACATGAAGGGCAAAGCCGCCACCAACCATGGCGCCTGCGGAGAATGTATGGTTTGCAGCGGCTATGTTACCGACAAATATATCAACGAAAACGGCGAGCATATGGTCGACCTGACCTGCTGGGCCGAAACCTGGGACAAAAAGCTCACTCAGGTCATCGGCGTAAGCGTTGTTCTGCCCAGCCGGGGATAATTTCCCCGCGGGCGAATTAACGTCAGCCCCAAATTATATGTTCAAAATGTGCTGTTTCGTGTGTATTTTATGATTATGGCGTATTTGTAACATTTCCTTCACCGAATCTTCACCAAGACAGTGCAATATGTTTATGTCGGGCCGGTATTCAAAGGCTGTTTTTTGACAGTTTTTGATCCCCCGTCCGGCGAGTATTGAAAAGAAAAATGAGGAGGACAAAATGAAAAAACGCAAAATACTGGCACTGCTTCTGGCGCTGACCATGCTTGTGGCGATGCTTGCCGGCTGTGGCAGCAATGAAGAAACTGCCGCATCCGAAGCTCCCGCCCCATCCGAAGCCGCTTCCTCAGCGCCCGTGGAATCCACCGCCCCTGCCGAGGACACTGCCCCCGCCGAAAGCGAAGTATCCGGCCAGGTGGAAGAAGGTACCGGCGGCCACGGCGATCTCGTTATCGCAGGCACCTATAATGCCGACGGCACCTACACTTCCGAAGGCGGCATCACCTATCCCCTGGGCGAGGTCGGCAAAAACGGATCTTCTTCCGATTATCACCTGACCTTCTTCGTATCCTTCGGCTTCTTCGATCAGGGGGTCGACACCTACAACGATCTGCCCCGTATCGACGAGATCCGTGAAGCTACCGGCGTATACTTTGAATTCCACGAGGTCGGCTTCTCCGTCGTTTCCGAACAGTTTAACCTGATGTGCGCTTCCGGCGATCTGCCCGACCTGTGCCAGGTCAGCAGCTATGTTACCGGCGGCGTAGGCCAGGCTCTTGAAGAAGAATATATCTACGACCTGACCGACATGGTCGAAGAATTTGCCCCCGACTGGTGGGCAGCTCTCCAGAACACCAACCAGGTCACCATCGACAACGCCTATACCGAGGGCCACATTCTCGAAATCACCACCGTTCAGAACGAATACATCAACGACATGGGTACCCTCACCCGTGGCGACTGGCTGGAAGAAATGGGACTCAAGGCTCCTGAAACTCTCCAGGAATTCACCGATTATCTCTATGCCATCCAGGCCGAATATGATCCTGAATATCCCCTGTTCGTCAAGACCACCGCTGCTGTCAACGATATGCAGGCCGCTTTCCAGACCGGCATCTTCGAGATCGGCGGCTCCACCGTTTCCACCTATCTGGACAACGGCGTTGTCAAATCCGGCATGACCTCCGACGGTTACAGGAACTATCTCCAGTGGTTCAAGGGCCTGTATGACGACGGAATTATCGATTCCGAATTCTACGTATCCGACCTTTCCGAAGAAGAGCAGTTCGGTCTTATCGGCAAGGGTGACGGCGGCGTATGGAACAACACCTCCGGCTCTCTCGAAGCTGCTGCCCTGTATATCGACGAGGCTAACAGCTCCATGTATGCCGAACCCATCCCCAAGACCCTGAGTGACGAAGGCGTTTATGACTTTGGCAGCGAGATCACCCTGACCGACGAAGGATACTCCATCACCACCAACTGCGATTATCCCGAGATCGCTCTGCAATACTTCAACTGGTTCTTCACCGAACCCGGCTCTACCCTGGCTAACTGGGGCAAAGAGGGCGAATCCTTCGATATCGACGCCGATGGCAACAAATACTGGCGGGACGAAATTATCGGACCCGATGCCGGTACCTGGGCCATGTGGCTGGCCACCTGGAAAAACGGCCCCTAT
This sequence comes from uncultured Oscillospiraceae bacterium, assembly GCA_964384255.1. GTDB lineage: Bacteria > Bacillota > Clostridia > Oscillospirales > Oscillospiraceae > SIG469. The sequence continues at coordinate 3,493 of CAYLKH010000103.1, forward strand.
CTGGAAGACGTCTGGGTACAGTTTGCCACCAACACCGCTCAGGAGAACTACTGCCTTGAGGTTTGGAACCGCAACGATCTTACCACCACCGATCACACCATCCCCAACGGCGCAGCCCTGACCACCGAGGAGACCACTCAGGTCGCCACCATGTCCACCGACCTTTGCACCTATGCTTCCGAGCAGATACTGCGATTCATCACCGGCGAGCTGGAACTGAACGACGCTAACTGGAACGCTTATGTTGACCAGTGCAACGCCATGAATCTTGAAGAGATCATCGCCGTTTACCAGAACGCTTATGAAGAATATCTGACCGGCGCCCGTACTGCCGGCGCTGCCGGCGGCGGTGGCGGCGGTGCTGAGCCTCCCCCCGATGGCGAGGCTCCTCCCCAGTAAGCTCTGATCGTCAGATCAGCAGCTTCCCCGAACCAACCGGTATGACCCCCGGGCAGCAAAGCGCGTTGCGCTTTGCTGCCCGGACCTTTTGGCCGTTTGCCCGCGCTTTCAGCCTTCGTGGATGGTGATTCCTCAACCGGGTTGACCGTTGCTGATGTCGGGAGTATAATTAAAACAAAGGCAGAAAAGCGAGGGTTCTGATGTGCATACGGTAGGCCGCATTGACATTGAAAAATACCGTTGCATAACGGAT
>CAYLKH010000104.1:0-4122 GCA_964384255.1 uncultured Oscillospiraceae bacterium
CCGGCGGTCCTGGTGGCCCTGGCGGTCCTGGTGGCCCCGGCGGTCCCGGCGGTCCCGGCGGTATGCCTGGCATGGGTGGTCCCGGCGGTCCAGGCGGCGGTCCTCCTCCCATGGAGGCTTTGGCAGATGTTGCCGCAATCAAAATCGTCGACGGCAAAAAGGGCGATGAATACTCCGACGGCAAGGTCAAAATCGAGGTCGCTCAGGGCGCCGAAGGCGTATCCGAAGCAAAAGCTGACGGCATTAAGCTGACCTGTGGCGATTATGATGCCGAAGGCGTTGCCGTTTCCGGCAGCTGCACCTTCACCATGGGCGGCAAGGAAAGCTATTACGAGGTCGACGGCAAGAAGTACAACAGCGTGCTGGACTTCACCGTAGATTCCCCGGTTGAAGCCAACGCTCACGGCGGCACCGGAGTCGCCGTTGGCGATGAAGCCGTTCTTATTATCGACAACAGCTACCTCAAGGTAGACGGCGCCGGTCGCTATGTTACCGCCGCCTATAACGACAGCAAGCTGGTTATCAACGATTCCGACGTTATCGGCACCGGCCCCTGCGCCAATACCGACGCTATCGGCGAAGGCCGTCCCAACGACAAGCTGCTGATGTATGGCCACGCCAGAACCAACTTCTCCGTTAACCAGTCCGCTACCTATTATTACAACTCCTCCTGCATCGCTGAGGGTTGGGCCGCTCTTTCCACCGATGCCGCCAGAGAAAAGGGTCTTGACCTTTACACTTACCAGTCCTTTGCCCAGTGCGTAAAGGGCGGCTATGGCACCTATGCCGACTTTGACTGCCGCGTTAAGCTTTATGGTTCTGTGCTTCAGGGCAACGAGATGGGTGCCATAATTTCCAAGAGCGGCGAGGTATATATGTACGACAATCTGGAAGCTACCAAAGACGATTGTCTTGCCTATGCTGACGCCTGCGGAGCGAAAATCGGCACCGAGCGTATCCGTTCCCAGCTTATTGGCGGCCGAAACTCCATGATGATCCACGCTCCCGATATGATGAACGAAGGTATCGGAGCTACCGACACCGCAAGGTTTGAGGTTTATGGCGGTCTGCTGAAAACCGACCCCAGCCTCAAGAGCGCCAAAGATTACCACGAGGCTTATGGCCTCGCCGTTGGCGCGTATGTTGACTATATCAACGGCTCTGCCATCCTTGTCAAAAGCACCAGTTGCTTTATCCATCTGGAAAAGGCCGAGATCGAAAGCTTTAACAACACCCTTGTCCACACCGTTATCAACAGCGACAGCATGAACAACCTCCTCAAGGAAGGCGATTCCGACGATCCCAGAGTTGACGGCATCAACGTCAAAATGGTCGATATGGACGTGACCGGTGACATCCGTCACGAGGATTATCAGCGCAAGATGAATCTGTCGTTGGAAAACACCTCTCTTACAGGCGATGTTATCTCCGGAACCTGCCAGCAATGGAACGAAAAATGGGCAAAATTCAAGGGCGACGCCCGCTTCTGCTGGGCTAAGGACGAAAGCTGGAACACCCCATATGGCGTTTACATGACCCTTGGAAAGGGTTCAAAATGGGTCGTCACCGGCGAGTCCACCCTCAATACCCTTACCATCGACGAAGGCGCTCAGCTGGTTGGTGTCCTGTTTGCTGACGGCAAAGAGGTCCCTGCCGTAGCCGGACAATACAAAAATGTTGTGGTCAGGGCTAAATAAGTGATTATCTGATCGTCAGTCACCTGACGTCTGATAAACTGTTATATACCTGAAAAAACCCCGCAAATGCAGATGATCCTGCAATTTGCGGGGTTTTTTGCCCATATGCCATAATTTGCGTTACTAACCTTAAGGTAAGGTCATTACTTTATTGTGCGATATTTTCAAATCAAATTCAGTATGCTATACTGGATTCAGAAGAAAACAAAATTCAACGTATTTCAGGAGGCTGCTATGATCAAATATCCTAATATGTTCAAGCCCATGACTATTAAGGGCGTCACCTTTAAAAACCGCGTCATGGCCTCTCCCATGACCACCGACCGCACTGTATGGGCCGATGGTACTCCTACTCAGGAATGTATCAACGGCTATGAAAACCGCGCCCGCGGCGGTGTCAGCGCTGTTACCGTCACCGAAACCTTTATCGATTTCGACCGCGCTGCCCGTCACGACCACAGCATCGACTTTGTCCGGGACAACCCCTCCGTACATAAGCTGGAATCTCTGTTTGTCCTGTCCGAGGCCATTAAGGTCCACGGAGCTGTTGCTTCTGTTCAGTTCAACCATATTGGCAACGTCAATCATCCTTCCACCATTTCCAGCGGCCGTAACCCCATCGGCCCTGTCGGCTACGTTAGAGAAGACGGCGTTACAGTTGACGAAATGGACGAAGCCATGATGCGCGAAGTGGCCGATACCTTTGCCAACGCCTGCGCCAGCGCTCAGGCTAACGGATTCGACATGGTAATGCTCCATGGTGGCCACGGGTGGCTGCTGGGACAGTTCCTGTCCCCTCTGACCAACACCCGTACCGACGAATATGGCGGCAGCCTTGAAAACCGCGCAAAATTCCCAATCATGGTTCTTGACCGCATCCGCGAGGTTTGCGGCAACAATCTGCTTATCGAATACCGTATCTCCGGTGCCGAACGTGTTCCCGGCGGCCTTGAGGTCGAGGAATGCGCCCAGTTCGTCAAAATGATCCAGGACAAGATCGATCTGGTCCATGTTACCTCCGGTCTGTATCACAACCATGTTGTGTCCAAGGCTTTTTCTTCCATGTTCCATCCCCACGGCTGCAACCTTGATCTGGCTGAGGCCGTTAAGAAAGTCGTTGATATCCCTGTTGTTGCTGTTGGCGGTTTCAACGCTCCCGAGCAGATTGAAGAAGCTATCGCTTCCGGAAAGTGCGACTTCGTTGCCATGGGCCGTCAGATGCTGGCCGATCCCCAGTTTGTCAACAAGGTTGCCGAAGGCCGTGAAGACGAGATCGCTCCCTGCCTGCGCTGCTCCTGCTTCAATCCTCTGGCTTCTGATCCCAACGCCAGACCTCATGCCGAAACCTTCCAGTGCACTGTCAACCCCTATTCCATGCGCGAACTGCGTATGCAGTGGCAGCCCCCCGTTCGCAAGATGCAGGACGTTCTTGTGGTTGGCGGCGGCGTAGGCGGCATGTATGCAGCTATCACCGCTGCCGAAAGAGGCCACAACGTTACTCTGCTGGAGAAATCCGATCGTCTGGGCGGCGTTTTGTGGTATACCGACGAGGATTGCCACAAGTCCGATATGCGCCGCTATCGCGAAAGCCTTGTTGTGCGCACCCACCGCGCCGGAGTCAATGTTGTTACCGGCGTTAATGTCACCAAAGACGTTATCGAGTCCTATCAGCCTGACGCAGTTATCCTGGCTATCGGCTCCGAGCCTGTGGTCCCCGGCATCCCCGGTCTTAAGGAAAACGCACATCACGCCCTTTGGGCCTATGCCAACCCCGAACAGGTAGGCAAAAAGGTCATTATGATCGGCGGCGGCCTTATTGGCGTTGAATGTTCCATGCATCTGGCCGAAAAGTACGGCTGCGAGGTCCAGGTCATCGAAATGCTGGACGACTATGCCCGTGACGCATATATGTCTCACCGTCAGGCCATCGACCTGTTTATGCCCGAAACCGTCAACATCACCTGTGGTGTTGCCTGCACCGAGGTCCGTGCCGACGGCATCAGCTACAGAGAAAAAGACGGCACCATCAAGAGCATCGATGCCGACACCGTTCTGTTCGCTATCGGTATGAGAGCCAAGACCAAAGAGGTCGAGGAGCTTATGACCGCCTGCGCCAACACCCGCATTATCGGCGACTGCAAAAAGCCCGCCAAGATCATGCAGGCCATTCGTGACGGTATGTTCGCCGCTTACGATATCGTCTAATTCCTGCTCAAATTTTGCAAAAAGACTGCCGGGAGCATTCCCGGCAGTCTTTCCAGCGTGTCAAAATAGTCCGTTGGACTATTTTGACACGGGTTCTTGCGGCCTTCGGCAGCGCACTCAAAAGGTCGCAAGCTCCCTTTTTCGCACGTTTGAAGGCCGAGCGGAGAAATTTCCGACGTACACGCCGCCGGAAATTTCATATGTGAATTTTTTCGCCGCT
>CAYLKH010000105.1:0-4072 GCA_964384255.1 uncultured Oscillospiraceae bacterium
CACCGGCGATGCCGATGCCGTAGAGGCCCTGGTTGAAGGCGGTGGTGAACAGACCCTCGGCCAGGGAGCCGCCAGCAGCAAAGAAGCTGATGATAACGGCAGCACCTACGATCAGGATGGAGGCCATGGTGGACTTGAGGCCCAGGGAGATACCACCGATGATGATGGTAGCAGCACCGGTCTCGGAAGCAGCAGCCAGTTCCTGAGTGGGCTTGTAGTTGTCGGAGGTGTAGTACTCGGTGAAGTAGCCGATGGCACAGCCACCAACAAGGCCGCACAGGATGGAGATGTAAACGCCCCAGCAGTGGTTATCGGTGCCGAGGATGAAGTAGCAGAGGGGGATAGCAACGATAGCGGAGAGAATGGCGGCGGTATAGGTGCCGGTTCTCAGGCTCTTGAGCAGGCTGAGCTGAGTAGCGTCTTCCTTAGTCTTGATAAGGAAGCAGCCGATAAGGGAGCAGATAACACCGGCGACAGCGATAATGATAGGGAGAATGATGCCCTGCCAGCCATAACCGGCAGCAGTACCCAGAGCGAAGGTGGCCAGGATGGAGCCGACATAGCTTTCGTACAGGTCAGCGCCCATACCGGCGACGTCGCCTACGTTGTCGCCAACGTTGTCGGCGATGGTGGCGGGGTTGCGGGGGTCGTCTTCGGGGATACCGGCCTCGACCTTACCAACAAGGTCGGCACCGACGTCGGCAGCCTTGGTGTAGATGCCGCCGCCAACACGGGCAAACAGAGCCATAAAGGAAGCGCCCATGCCGTTCATGACCATGATGTTGGCCAAAGTGGTAGCGTCCATATTGCCGAACAGCTTCAGACCGGCAAACCACAGGCTGATGTCCAGCAGGCCAAGACCAACAACGGTAAAGCCCATAACGGAGCCGGAGGAGAAGGCGACATTAAGGCCCTTATTCAGGCTCTCGTGAGCAGCGTTGGCGGTACGGGCGTTGGAGTTGGTAGCGATCCTCATGCCGATGAAGCCGGCCAGCATGGACCAGATACCACCGGTAAGGAAAGCGAAGGGGGTGACCCTGGACAGCATCTCGCCCTTGGAGGCGAAGGCGATGACCAGAAGGATCACAAATACGACTGCAAATACCTTGGCGACAGTGGTGTACTGACGCTTGAGGTAAGCGTTAGCGCCCTGACGGATGGAAGCGGCGATCTTGACCATCTTCTCGTCACCTTCAGAGGCTTTCATGACCTTATTGCGCTGAAGCAGAGCAAAAACAAGAGCTATTGCCGCGCCAATAAAGCCGACCCAGAACAGATTTTCCAAAACGGAAACACTCCTTCCAAAATTAATGTGATTTCACATTTCACAATTACTTATTTTATCATAACACGCCGATTTTGCAAGAGTTTTGATACGTAATTTGCTCACGGTTTGTTAATATTTACAATATGTATAAATTAAATTAGGATTTTAAAGCATTTTTGTAAAATTTGCAAAAGGGTGTAAAAATACACATTGTATGTTGAAGGAGAAAATTTACATTCCGATGGACCCAAGTGTTCATAATTTGTTCACAATTTCCAGACCATAATGGAGTAACATATTACTGCGCATACTCATTATTCAATACACAAGGAGGATCAATCATGCGAAGAAAGCAATTTCTTTCCCTGCTGCTTGTGCTGTGTATGCTGGCGAGCCTGCTGACCGTATCAGCTGCTGCCGAAGGCAACGAAACAGTACACACCCTGGTGCTTTCCTCTTCTGAAAACGAGGACGGCAGCTGGAGCCACACTGCCACTTACGATGGCAAACAGGTCGTTGAATACGACTACACCTGGAACATAGACCCGTCCGAGGTCCACGACGAGGTCAAGAATGTTCCCGGCGCTTACTACACCGGTACCGAGCCTACCGGCGAAGAATCGGTTTATATCGCTCACGACATTTACTACTATCCCGAGCTGCCCGAAGACGGATTTGTCCGCCAGAGATATGACGACGATACCGAGTGGTGCTATTACTACACTGCCGAGGGCTATACCGACTATGTGTTCTCCACTCTGCCCGTATCCGGCAACAGCGTCCCCACTCAGATGATGCACAGCGCCGAAGAAGCTTTTGGCAACGCTGTGCTGCATATCACCGAAGCCGGTACCTATTCCATCACCGGTAACTGGCATGGCCAGATCTGGATCGACCTGGGTGACGACGCCTTTGACGATCCCACCGCCAGGGTCACCGTTATCCTCAACGGCGTCGACGTTACCTGCACCGTCGCCGCATCCCTGGTATTTGCCAACGTTTATGAATGCGACAACACCTGGGAAGATCAGGAAAGCTGGACCGAAAATGTCGACACTTCCGAAGCCGGTGCAAACGTTGTCCTGGCTGACGGCACTGTCAACAATTTCAGCGGCACCAACATCTACCGTATCCTGAAAACCAAGTTCAAATCTGACGATGCCGAACCTCATACCGGCGCTGCTCAGAAAAAATATCTCAAGATCGACGGCGCGTTCTATTCCTATATGACCATGAATATCAACGGCCAGACCGAAGGCACCGGCGTTCTGAACATTACTGCCGGTTTCGAGGGCCTTGATACCGAGCTGCACCTGACCATTAATGGCGGCAACGTCAATATCAGCTCCCAGGACGACGGCATCAACGTCAACGAGGACGGCGTTTCCGTAGTGACCATCAACGGCGGCAGCGTCCATATCGTTTCCGGCCTTGGTGCCGAAGGCGACGGCATCGACTCCAACGGATTCCTGGTCATCAATGGCGGCACCGTCATCTCCTGCGCCAACCCCGGTTCCGACTCCGGACTTGACAGCGACATGGGTTCCTTCGTCAACGGCGGCTACGTAGTGGCTACCGGCTCCACCATGGACTGGGCCGAAAGCGATTCCGATCAGGTCACCATGAATCTCCAGTTCACTTCCTCCCAGGACTCTGACGAAGCTGTTATCGTCACCGACCTGGAGGGCAACGTGATTTTTGCTTACGACCCCGACAAGGACGAGACTACCGGCTCCTACAACCGGGGCTATAAGGGCGCTGTTATCAGCTCCCCCGAGTTCCAGGTGGGCGAGAGCTATTATGTTTATGTTGGCGGCGACGTAGAAGGCACAGACGTAAACGGCCTTTACGACATCACCACTGTCACCGGCTATTCCGACGACGCTGTTCAGCAGTGCTACACCGGCACCAGCGTAGGCTTTGGCGGATTTGGCGGCGGAATGCCCGACTTCGGCGCAATGCCTGACTTTGGCGGCGGTATGCCTGACTTCGGCGGCGGTATGCCTGACTTCGGCGGCGCTCCCGACTTTGGCGGATTTGTACCCAATGCCGGACCCGGCGGCCGTCCCGGCATGGGCGGCAGCAGCTCCAGCGCTGTTGTCAGCTGCATTTTCTACATGACCGATAAGGTCAACGCCTTCTCCGGTGTGACCGACTTTGTGGGCAGCACAGGCTTTACCGATGTTTCCGAGAACGATTCCTTCGCCGAGGCTGTTGCATGGGCGGTGGATAACGGCATTATCGTCGGCACCGGGGACGGCACCACATTCAGTCCCTACGACGGTTGCACCCGCGCCCAGTTTATCACCTTCCTGTGGCGTGCTGCCGGTTGCCCCACCTCCCAGAGCGGCCTGAATATCTTCACCGATGTCCAGTCCGGCAGCTACTATTATGACGCTGTCCTGTGGGCTATAGAAAGCGGACTGTCCACCGGCGAAGTCACCACTTCCTTCAACCCCGATCAGGTCTGCACGCTGGAAGAGATCGTGGCCCTGATGCTCAGCAACCCCGATGTCAGCATAACTGCTGAGGATGCTATGGCCTGGGCAATGGCAAAGGGTATTGATTATACATCCTTTGACCTCAGCACCGGCTGCACCCGCGCAATGGCTGCTGAGATACTGTACTTCGTATTTGGTTGATATACCCGGCAGAAGAATGAATAATTAAATAACCACCGGCGCAGCCTGTCCGCTGCGCCGGTTTGTTTTTTTGTCAGGATTTAGGATTTAGGATCTAGGGATTAGGGACGCACCCCGCGAGATTTTTGCGAAAACCTGGGTAGTGCGCCGTAGGGGACGACGT
>CAYLKH010000106.1:0-3693 GCA_964384255.1 uncultured Oscillospiraceae bacterium
GGTGCTTTTCTTGTTCACGTTGTTTAATTTACAAGGTGCATCCCGCTTCAAGCGGCGAGGTTTAATATACCATAACTTTTCTCATTTGTCAAGCACTTTTTTCATTTTTTCTTGACTATTTTCGATTCGTTTCGGTCTATTTTTACCGGCTCTCTCGAGCGCTCCGATATATTACCATTTGATTCGACTTTTGTCAACACTTTTTTTCAATTTTTTCTTACTTTTTTGAAAGTATCGAAAATCCACGCAATCTCGCCAGAAATCGCAAGGAAATCCCCCGTAATTGCCGTAGTTGCAGCCAGCGGCATATACCTTTGGCTGATTCCAACGCCGAAACCGGCAATCGCCGACCATACCAGCACCGCCAGCATTATTGGCAACGCCACCGCTCCTGCCCTCTTTATCGTTTCTGTCCCTCGTGTCCCTGACCAAAAAGCAGCCGCAACAAGTAATACCGCCACTACCCCTTTGCTCAGTCCAAACATCTTATCTGCTTCCCATAATGCCGGTGACCACATGCGTGTCTGCGGTATGATCCTCAAAAACACTCCTATTATAGCGCAAACTAACAGCGGAGCAACTCCGGTACCTGTCTTTTTCATCATCTTTTGCTCCTTTTATCCCTGGTCTGCAATGCCTTTTCCCGAAATTTCTTTTCCTTTGCGGGCTTAACTGCAATGTTTTCAATGATTGAATCAGGTTCTGCGGTAGTCAAAGGCGACAAAAACGGCACATTCAGGCTTTCAATTGAACTCAAACTCACAAGCAACAGCAGACATGCTACCTGAACCCCAAATAGTCCAAACCCCCATGCAGCCAGAACCATAAGGAATCTCCAAACCCTTACTGCATTTGAAAAGTCCTGATTTGGCAGCGTATATCCCGCCACTCCGGCTAATGATACCATAACCAGAACTACCGGGGACACAATGTTCGCATCTACCGCCGCTGTCCCAACCACAAGTCCTCCTATGACCCCAATGGTCTGGCCTATGTTCTGGGGCATACGTAAACCCGCTTCCTGTAGCAATTCAAAGCACAAAAGCAGCGAGATAACTTCAAACGCAGTGCCTGCCGCGACCTTTTCTTTGCTTTCCAATATGGAGTCCAGCAGCACCTGCGGTATCATCTCCGAATGAAATCCCCTCACAGCCAGATATACTCCCGGCAGCAGCAGCGTCACTATCAATGCGCCATACCGCAGCAGCCTCAGGCAACTGGCCGCAATGTGATTTTCCGCCCTGTCCTCGGCCGTTTTCATAATAAGCGGCAGTGTCGCAGGCAGAATGAATCCGACCGGCATACCGTCCACCAGGATCCCGGGCCTGCCCTCCAGCAGTTCAAAACAGAATCTGTCCGTTCTTTCCGTATACATCAGCCTTGGGAACAGACTTCTTCTTTCAAACAGATATTCGTTCAGTGTCTCCACAGTCAGCAGCCCGTCCACATCCATGGCGTCCAGCCTTTTTTCAAGCTCCGATACCATGTGTTCATTGGTTATGCCTTCTATATATAATATTGAAACATTCGTCAGCGTCCTTCTTCCAACCACAGTCTCCTTGATCCGAAGCTCCGGTGTCCTCAGATGCCGCCGAACCAGAGACGTGTTGGTCCTTATAGTCTCTACAAAAGCGTCCTTCGATCCTTTAACAGTGTTTTCAACGTTCGGCGGTGATATGCCCCTTTTTTCGCCGGTTTTGGCCTCAAATGCCAGCGCCCTGGTGGCCCCGTCAACAACTATTACTACGAATCCGTTGACCAGCTTGGAGCATAAACCATCCATATCCCGGACCTCTTCCCCAGTGGCCGCGCATATCTCGCTCCGGCTCAGTCGATCGATCAGCCCGTCCGCCGTCTCCCCGCCCGTGGGCGTGTCCATCAACGGCTTGATCACATATTCCGCTATCTCGCTGCCGGATACCAGCCCATCGATGAAAAATACCTCTGCCGCCGCTTCTCCGTCACAGAGGATCTGTCGGGAGTAAAAATCGGCCGCATCCCTGAATATTTCCTTTACAGCCCGGGCAGATAAGTCCATGTCGTACTTTGGTTCCTTCCGCGGATGAAACGGAACATAATTCTTGTCCTTCATTATCTCACCTGGATCTATTATGCGCAGGACAGCACTTGATTACTCAATAAAAATGGTATAAAATGTCCACATCCATTTAATTTCGGAGGTAACGGTTATGAACAAGGCCATTCGAAAAGCAATAATCCCCGCCGCCGGCCTGGGAACCCGCTTTCTTCCCGCAACAAAAGCCATGCCTAAGGAGATGCTCCCCATTGTCGACACCCCCACTGTTCAGTATATAGTTCAGGAGGCTGTGAATTCCGGCATCGAAGAAATACTCATAATAACCAACGCCAACAAGCACGCCATGGAAAACCACTTCGACCGTTCCTTCGAGTTGGAATACCGTCTCCACGATTCCGGCAAACTGGCCGAAGAAAAACTGGTTTGTGACATCGCCGAAATGGCCAACATATATTACGTCCGTCAGAAGGAGCCTCGCGGCCTGGGTCACGCCGTGCTTTGCGCCCGGTCCTTTATCGGGAACGAACCCTTCGCCGTGCTGCTGGGTGACGATGTAGTTCTGAACACCGGCAGCGGCGAAGCCACTAAGCAGCTGATCGACTGTTATCACAAGGTCGGCGCATCCATACTTGGCGTCCAGTCTGTTCCCGAGTCTGATGTATCCAAATATGGCATCGTTGCTCTTGACGGTGGTCAGGGCAATCTCCATCGCCTGTCCGACATGGTGGAAAAACCGTCTCTGGAAGACGCCCCCAGCCATATGGCTGTGCTGGGACGATATATCCTCACTCCCGAGATTTTTGATTTTCTGGCCACCCAGACCCCCGGCAAAGGCGGCGAGATACAGCTCACCGACTCCATCCGTCGCCTTATGACCCGTCAGCAGGTATACGCCTGCGAGTTCCAGGGCAACCGTTACGACGTCGGCGACAAATTCGGCTTCATTAGGGCAACCATCGATTTTGCCCTGCGCAGAGACGATCTGAAAGCCGACGTAGGGCGTTATATCAAGCAGCTGGCGGCAGAAATATGAGCGGCGAAGCCCGCTCCATCACCCGTAGCCGCTGGGCCAGGATCATCGACTCTTCACCCTTCTTTCTGGACCTGGAGCTTCCGGAATTCAATGCCGCAGCAGCCCTGATGCAGATAAAAAAAGTCACTTCCCCTCTGGTGGTCACGGCCGCCGGTCACCCCCTGACCATTGCTGACGACGGTTATTCATGGATGCAGCTGGCTCCAGAATGCCAATACTGGTGGATGTCCGTTATGTTCGACCGGAGCGGCCACATAATTCAGTACTATTTCGACACCACCAAGGGCAACCATATCGACGGCGACCGGTCATATTTCATCGACCTTTACCTCGACGTTGTTGCCCTGCCTGACGGGCGGGTCGAACTGCTGGACAGAGACGAGCTTGACAACGCACTTGACGCGGAGCTTATCAGCCTTGAAGAATACACCCTGTCGGTCGCCACAGCAGATATGCTGCTGAAAAACATCCCGAAGAACATATCCCGGCTCAACAGCTTTTGCTATAAGCTGTTGGATCAGCTGAAAAAGCAGAGAACAGATAGCGAATAAACTATCTGTTCTCTGTCAGCGTGTCAAAATAGTCCGTTGGACTATTTTGACACGGGTTCTTGCGGCCTTCG
>CAYLKH010000107.1:0-3429 GCA_964384255.1 uncultured Oscillospiraceae bacterium
GGTGCTTTTCTTGTTCACGTTGTTTAATTTACAAGGTGCATCCCGCTTCAAGCGGAGCTTTAATGTAACACATTTTCTGTCACATGTCAAGCACTTTTTTAAAATTCTTTTTGAGCTTTGCTCTTTCAGAACTTTCGGTCTTTCAGACGCGAAGCGTATCTTATCACAGATGTTCGCGTTTGTCAAGAACTTTTTTTCAAGTTCTTTTTGAGCTTTGCTCTCAAAGCTTTGCGCCGTTTCGGGCGCGAGGTGCATTTTATCATACCGGGAAACATTTGTCAAGAACTCTTTTCATTCTTTTTGTTTCCGTGCTGTCCCGCGAGACAGCTTGCCTATAATAGCCCATGTTCTTCCATTTGTCAAGCACTTTTTCAAAAACTTGCACTTTTTGTTTTACTGTGCTAATATACCTATTACTGAATAACTATCATATAGTCATCGTGATCCACGGATCACTCATTATAAGGAGCGTCCAAATGCCTATCAAAATACCCGACCTTCTGCCTGCCACCTCCGTTTTGGAAGGAGAAAATATATTTGTAATGACCGAGCATCGAGCCATCTCCCAGGACATCCGTCCACTTCGGCTCCTTGTTCTGAATCTTATGCCGACCAAGATAGTGACCGAGACTCAGCTGCTGCGGAAGCTTTCCAACACACCGCTGCAAATCGAGATCGAGCTGTTGCGCACCCTGAGCCACGTTTCCAAAAACACAGTCGACGAACACCTCGAAAGCTTTTACACCAGCTTTGATCAGATAAAGCACAAGCGTTACGACGGAATGATAATAACCGGCGCCCCCGTAGAAAACCTTGACTTCACCGATGTTGATTATTGGGACGAGCTTTGCGAAATAATGCAGTGGAGCAAAACCAACGTTTACTCCACTCTCCATATCTGCTGGGGTGCCCAGGCTGCCCTGTATTACCATTATGGTATCCCCAAATACAAGCTGGATAAGAAAATGTTCGGTGTCTATCCCCATTATACTCTTGACAAAAAGCTTCCTCTTTTCCGTGGCTTCGACGAAATATTCTTTGTCCCCCATTCCCGCCACACCGAGGTCCATGTTGAGGATATCGCCGCCTGTCCGGATCTCCGGCTCATTTCTCTTTCTCAGGATGCGGGAGTCTTTGCTGTCATGAGTCGGGATCAGCGCCAGATATTCATTATGGGCCACCCCGAGTATGATGCCGATACTCTTTCGGCCGAATATTTCCGGGATGTGAACAAGGGCATGGACATCGATGTTCCCAAAAACTATTTCCCCAACGATGACCCAACCCTGCCCCCCGTTGTTACCTGGCGGGCTCATGGGCAGCTGCTTTACGGCAACTGGCTTAATTACTACGTCTACCAGACCTCGCCTTACGATTTGAGCGAGATCTGATAACAGGGGTCGATTTCTGTTATCTGTTATCTAAGTATCGGTTGAAGCTGCCTTCCTTTCAGGGCAGCTTCAATTGTTTCTGCGACCTTATCCATATCAGCCAGCAGGGAATTCGGCTTTCCCTCCGGATCATCCTGATAAAACGGAACAAAATAGATATGCTTTCTCGCCATCAGCGCACCAATGTTCCTGGCGTTTGCCCCCAGTCCGTCATTGGTCGAAACCGCGATCACCACGGGCCGCTGATTCCGCAGATGGGATTTGACCGCCATAGTTACGGTCGTGTCGGCGATACCCGCTGCGATCTTTGCGATGGTGTTTCCAGTAGCGGGAGCTATAAGCAGCACATCCAGCAGCTTTTGGGGGCCGATCGGTTCGACCTGGGCTATGGTGGTCATGATCGGTTTGCCGCAGATACTATGTATTTTTTCCTTAAACTCCTCAGCCCGACCGAATCGGGTGTCGCAGCTCTGGCCGATTTCAGACATTATAGGTTGTATCGGTCCGAAACGCTCCCTGAGCTTTTCCAGCATGGGGAGCGTTTTGCCATATGTACAAAACGAACCGCACAGCGCAGCTCCAAGAGTTATACTGTTCTCCAAAATTCATTTCCTTTCATTCTCAGGGTTTTGCCCTTTCCATAACGATTCTTTCAACAATTGATTTCATCCCGGCTGCACAGGTGTGGGGCGCGACCTTTCCCGGAAGCGACAGCCCACGGACCAGCCGGATATTCAAACGTTCTGCCTCAGACTGGTCAAACCCTCCGGGCAAAGAGGCCAGATCGATGCACAGGCACCCCGGATCTATCTTTTCCATCACGTTGCCGGTAAATATCCTGCTGGGAACAGTGTTGAATATTATGTCACGTCCTTCAACCAGTGTTTCAAGCCGGTGAGCAGATCCCGCCTTAAGGGACAGCGCCCGCAGAAAAGCCAGATCCTTTTCGCTTCTTGCGGCTGTCACTACCTCCGCCCCCAAAAGCCTGAGCCTTATGGCCAGCTGCTTACCGATCCTTCCTGCCCCGACCACCAGACAGCGGCTGTCGGCTATGGTGATCGGAGTAAGCTCCATGGCCATCTGAATAGCCCCTTCGGCTGTTGGCACAGCGTTAGCTATGGCATACTCCTCCATCTTGAGCAGGTCAAACGCCTGGCATCCACGGTTTGCAGTTCCTGCTTCAAATTCAGCCCCAAGCCCTCCGCCAATGACTATCTGGCCGGGTTTTAAGCTATTTAAAATATCATCTGATGAAATTCTTTCGTCAGAACACTGTGTCACCACTGATTCTTCTCCAGTAAAAGCCGGTGCCGGCAGCAGCACAGCATGAGCGCTTTTGATCAATTGCTCAAAATTTCCTGATTCCCGGGACGATTTTCCATCATTTCCAAGGGCGACTCGAAAAACCTCGTGTCCGTCTTTTTCCAGCAGGTCGGCGAGCCTGACCTGACGGCTGTCCCCTCCGATAATTGCGAATGTAAACACTGCTTCACCTCTCCCTTCCTTCCAATATATGTTTGGGGGAATAAAACGTGAAGGGAGTGTCGATCGTTATATGCTGAATTATGTAAACCGCAAACCCCGCCCCTCCAACACGGAACACCGTGGCAGAGGGGCGGGGTTATGGAAAATAAATATTTATCGCTTCTTACATGGAAGCCTTGTGGAAAACCTTTTTGCCCTTTTTGATTTTCAGTCCCTGTTTCAGGGCATCGCAATCGAAGCAGGCGGCGACGTCGGTAACCTTGGCATCGTTGACCTCAACGCCGCCCTGCTGGACCAGTCGGCGGGCCTCGCTCTTGGAAGCGACCAGTCCGCACTTGACCATCAGATCGAGGATATTAACAGCGCCGTCGGTAAGATCGCAGTCACAGAGCTGGGTGCAGGGCATGTTGTCCAGATCGCCGCCGGTGCTGAACAGGGCGCGGGAAGTTTCCTGAGCCTTTTCCGCTTCTTCCTGGCTGTGGACCAGCTTGGTAAGCTCGAATGCCAGGATCTCCTTGGCGGTATTGAGCTGTTGATTACTGCCGACGAGGTT
>CAYLKH010000107.1:3439-3647 GCA_964384255.1 uncultured Oscillospiraceae bacterium
GGGAGCCTTCCCACGTGGCCATTTCGTCTATCTGTTCAAGAGGCAGGAAGGTCAGCATACGCAGGCACTTGATAACATCGGCGTCGCCCACGTTGCGCCAGTACTGATAAAACTCGTAAGGACTGGTCTTGTTGGGATCCAGCCAGACAGCGTTACCGGCGGTCTTGCCCATTTTGTTGCCCTGGGAGTCGGTCAGCAGGGTGATGGT
>CAYLKH010000108.1:0-3574 GCA_964384255.1 uncultured Oscillospiraceae bacterium
AGGCTTCTGGCCGGGCTTGAACTTATAAGCGCCGTGGCTGGTGCCGATAGCGATAGCCAGCGAGTCCACGCCGGTGGCTTCCACAAATTCCTGGACCTGATCGGGGTCGGTATAGCTGGAATCCTCGGCCTTGACGTTTACGTCGTCTTCGATCCCGGCCAGTCGGCCCAGCTCGCCTTCGAACACACCGCCGTGGTCATGGGCATATTCGACGACCTGACGGGTCAGGCGAACGTTATCCTCGAAGGAATGCTTCGATCCGTCGATCATAACGGAAGAAAATCCGCCGTCGATGCAGGATTTGCAGACCTCAAAACTTTCGCCGTGGTCAAGATGGACGCAGATAGGCAGGCCGGTATCTTCGATAGCGGCTTCGATCAGCTTCATCAGGTATACGTGCTTGGCATATTTTCTGGCACCGGCAGATACCTGGAGGATGAGGGGCGACCTTTCCAGAGCGGCAGCTTCGGTAATGCCCTGGATTATCTCCATGTTGTTTACGTTGAAGGCTCCGATGGCATAGCCGCCTTCGTAGGCTTTTTTGAACATTTCGGTGGATGTTACGATAGGCATAATTATCTTCTCCAATCGTTTCAAATTATTCTCATCACGTTATTTTACCAACATTTGAAAAGAAAAGCAATCCTTTTAGTTCAACGTGTCAGGATTCAGTGGTCAGTGCCGCGGCCCTAACCCCTAAATCCTGACCCCTGACCCCTACTACAAGTTGAAACAGGCTCACGAATGTGGTATAATTCGGATATGATAATTTTTTCCAAAAGGAATGATATGACCATGAAAAACCTTGTAGGCGCAGCCCTGGTGGGCCAGTCCGGCGGCCCCACCTCTGTTATCAATTCCAGCCTTTACGGCGTAGTCAAAACCGCTCTGGAGAGCGAAAACATCACCCGGGTGCTGGGCATGAGCCACGGCATTACCGGCGTTCTGAACGACCAGCTTTTCGACTTTGGCGCAGAGGATCCTGCCGAGCTGGCTCTGCTCCCCTTCACCCCTTCCTCTGCCGCTGGCTCCTGCCGATACAAGATGAAGGATCCCGCTGTGGAGCCTGAGGACTACGAGCGGATACTGGAGATATTCAAAAAATACGATATCCGCTATTTCTTCTATATCGGCGGCAACGATTCTATGGACACCTGTCAGAAGGTCAGCGCCTTTATGGCAAAGTCCGGCTATGACTGCAACGTTATCGGTGTACCCAAAACCATCGACAACGATCTTTTCGGCACAGACCATTGCCCCGGATACGGCAGCGCCGCCAAGTATATCGCCACCACCATGATGGAGCTGTATCTGGACGCCACGGTTTACGATTCCGGCATGGTCACCGTGGTGGAGATCATGGGGCGCAACGCCGGCTGGCTCACCGCCGCCGCCGCTCTGGCCGGTGAATACGGTCCCGACCTTGTTTATCTGCCCGAAAAGGTCTTCGACATGGACGCTTTTCTCGACGATGTCCAGCGGATATACGACCGGAAGAAAAAGGTCATCGTTGCCGTGTCCGAGGGCGTTAAAGACCGGGACGGAAAGTATATTTCCGAATACGGCTCCTCCCTTGCGTCCAGCAAAGATGCTTTTGGTCATGCTCAGATGGGCGGTCTTGCCCTGACCCTTACGGGCTTTGTCAAATCCCGTATCAACACCAAGGTTCGCGGCATCGAGCTGAGCCTGCTGCAACGCTGCGCCGCCCACACCGCTTCGGGCACCGATATTGAAGAAGCATTTATGGTCGGCAAAACCGCTGTTGAGGCCGCCGTTTCCGGCGAAACCGGCCGCATGGTAGCCATCATGCGGGAAAATGGCGACGTTTACAGCTCCCGGTTTGAGCTTGTCCCCCTTGAGGATGTGGCAAACTACGAGCAGAAGGTCCCCATGGAATGGATAGGCGACAACGGCAGCGGCATGGCGAAGGAATTTTTTGACTATGCGCTCCCCCTCATTCAGGGCGAAACGGGCCTTAATAAGGAAAACGGCCTTCCCAGATTCGCCCGGCTGAAAAAGGAGATAATCAGCAAGTAAGTGCTTATTAATCAGGCTTTCAGAAAACCCGCGTTTTGCCTTTCAGGTAAACGCTGTAGCCTGCCTTGAGGGGTCAGGGATCAGTTATTGTCTAAGAAGCTGTTCGGTCGGCGCACCTCATCTGTTATCTGATCGTATTGTCACATTTTGTCCGATTCTACCATTTGTATGGCTTCACAGAGAAAATATTTGTTATAAAGCGAATTATATGGTATATTTATGCCATAGTTCACGCATAAAAATATCAGGAGGAAAATCAAAATGGAAAAAATCATTTCCCAGTCCTGCGTTATTGCCGAGTCTGAGTCTCTTTCCAGGCTGGTCATCGGCGAAGGCGCCGTTGTTACCGCTCCGGAAGGCAAAAGAGTCGTTCTGACCGTTGACGGCGTACACAGAGATCTGGACCCCGGCGAATACGTGGGCGACGTTAAGCTCAGCGTTATCGACGGCGTTATTGTCGACTACGAAACTCACGGTTCTGTTGACCATTACTGCATGGCCAACGCCGTTTCCTTTGAAAACGGCAAATATGCCCCCAACCAGTCCGTTGTCGCTTCCCACAACTGCGATGTTGAGATCAAAGACGGCTATGTCAAAAACCTCAGGATCATCTCTCATGGCGACAACTTTGGCGGTGTCATGGTCCGCGACGGCGAAGCCCTTATCGAAGATGTTGAGATGGAGCTTATTGGCAACGGCGGCTGCGACTTTACCGGCGAGGGCGTTGGCATAACCGCTATGGGCAACGCAAAGGTCACCATCAACCGCGCAAAGATCCACACTGTCGGCTCCATCCGCGCCACCGTCCTCGGCCGCGAAGACGCTGTGGTCGAGGTCAACGATTCTGAGCTGTTCGCCGCCGACGGCGACAAGCCCAACAATATCCACGGCATGACCAAGGTTCCCTGGATGCTGGGTCTTACCGGCCGCGTCCGCACCACCAATCTGGTAGACAACGCTCACGTTACCTACAACCGTTGCCATGTCAAGTGCGAAAACTGGGGTACCTTCTCCACCGACGGCACCAACAAGGATGCCCGCCTGACCATGAATGACTGCCTTATCGAATCCGAAAAGTGCGGCTACGGCGCATATTCCATCGGCGACTGTCTGGACACCTTCTCCGGCTGCACCATCAACATGGGCAACTATCCCCTTATCATGTGCGCCGAAGGCCGTGGCCTGTTCACCAACGGCAGCAAGGTCAATTCCCGCAAGGTGGGCGTTATGATGCACGGCGGTCAGGGTACCGGCACCCTGACCATCGAAAAGGGCTGCGTATTCAACACCGAACGTTCTGTCCTTCAGGTCAAGGGTCAGGGCGCTTACATCGACGTTTCCGATTCCCAGCTGAACTCCGCTATTGGCGTTATTCTTGAGCGCTTCCCCAACGACGACCCCAACATGAGCGGCAAGGGCATGGGCGGCCCCGGCGGCGGCCCTGGTGGTCCTGGTGGCCCCGGCGGTGAAGGCGGACCTGGCGGTCCCGGCGGTCCTGGTGCTGGTGGTCCCGGCGGTCCTGGTGCTGGTGGTCCCG
>CAYLKH010000109.1:0-3225 GCA_964384255.1 uncultured Oscillospiraceae bacterium
CAGCCGTTAAGTTAGTTTTGTTTTCAATACTTCCTTATCGGCGTTCATCATATGCTGGCACTCCCTTTGGTCGCTTCAGATCAGATGCAGTTTGCGGCGGTGAAGCCGGTGTAGATGCTGTGGCGGATGCCAGCATCTGTGGTATCCTTGTTGGGGTCGGACTTCTGCCCGGGACCGTGGCCGCCGCGCTTGCTGGCTTCGGTCAGCTGGCAGGCATCGCCTACAACATAGAACTGGGGCGCGCTGCCTGCAAAGGCATAGGCCTGCTCGGTGTTGGGTATGCGCCCGTTGGCAACAACAACGCTTCCGCAGGGGATCTTGTGGGAGTTGCCTTCCTTGTCGGTGTAAACAACGCCGTCTTCCTCGATAGCGGTGGTCTGAGCCTCAGTGACGAAGTGGATGTTGGGACGGGATCTGAGATAATCCTTAAAGGCGTCGGCGCTGTGGGCGCTGTAATCGTGGCCTGCTTCACGCTGGCGGGTGATGATAGTCACCTTGTGACCTTCGTTGCACAGGTACATGGCAGTATCTGTTGCTATCATGGCGCCGCCTACGACAACGACTTCGTCTGCCAGTTCTTTTTCGTGGCCAAATACATCTACAGGAGCCCAGACGTTGGCACCGTCAGACCCGGGGAAAGAACCCTTCTTGGGAGTGGAGCCGGTGCCGGCAATAACGGCATCGTAGCCACCGGCCTGGATCATGTAGGCGGTAGCTTCGGTGTTAAGCTTGACGTCGACACCCAGCTGATTCAGACGCATGACAAGATAGTCCTTAAATTCACGGACACCCCATTTGCAGTCCATAAAGTCGGTGTGGTGGAGCTGACCGCCCAGATAACCTTCTTTCTCAAAAAGGGTCACCTGGTGACCGCGCTCAGCAGCGGTGATAGCGGCCTTCATGCCGGAGGGACCGCCACCGATAACGGCGACCTTTTTGACCGAAGTGGGAGCCTTATACATATCGGGGAACTGCTTGTTGATACCCAGCTTGGGGTTGATGGAGCAGATGCCGCCATGACATTTGTCGCAGCGGATGCAGCTCTGAACCTCTTCGCCCTTACCGGCAAGGATCTTTTCGTAATAGTTTTCGTCGCAGATAAGGGGACGGGCCATGGCAATAAGGTCGCACTTGCCCTCGGCAAGGACACGCTCCATAACGGCGGGATCCTGGAAACCGCCAACAGGAGCCACATAGGCTTTGATCCCGGCCTGTTTAAGCATGGCGGCAAAACGCAGGTTGGTGGGATTTTCCTTGGTTGAGGTATAGGAGTTGGTGTGGGTATAGTCACCGGACCAGGCTCTGACCTGGAAAATATCTACAAGACCCTTGCTGTCGAGTATCTGGCAATATTCAACAAAGTCTTCTTCAGTAAAGCCGCCCTTAAGAGGATCGTGGCCGGAGATCTGAAGCTCGATGGGGAAGTCCTTACCGCAGGCTTCCTTAATGGAAGAAAGCAGCTCGCAAAGCAGACGGACACGGTTTTCGTTGCTTCCGCCATACTCATCGGTGCGCTGGTTCAGCGCTCTGGACAGGGACTTGCCCAAAATCGAGGCGTTGTAGCTGGCGTAGATATTTACCATATCGAAGCCCAGCTCTTTCAGTCGGACGCAATAGCTGGTAAACAGAGCGATAAACTCCTTGATCTGCTCTTTGGTTATCTCGGGAGGAACTATCTTTTCGTGGCCATGCTCTCTCATGAAGTCCGGATCCATGGACATATAATAAATGCCTTCAGGTCCGGGAGGGAAGCTCTCGGGAATGACTGACCAGTCGTGGATATCGGAGATC
Organism: uncultured Oscillospiraceae bacterium; assembly: GCA_964384255.1. Taxonomy (GTDB): domain Bacteria; phylum Bacillota; class Clostridia; order Oscillospirales; family Oscillospiraceae; genus SIG469. The sequence goes on from CAYLKH010000109.1 coordinate 1,792, forward strand.
GAAACGTCTACCGGGAGGTAGCACATGGTGGATGCGGAAGCAAGGGAGCCATAAGCGTGGATACGCTCGATGACCTTTTTAAAGCCCTGCTGATCTTCCATCTTGTCCATGTCATAGCTGCTGGTGAAGAAGGTGCGGCCCTTTATTTCCTTGAACATACCGGGGGCGCAGGTGACTATGGAGGCACCGTTTTTGGCAAGACCGCCGAGGAATTCGGCCATGGAGTCGAAATCGTCCTGAATAGCGACGGATTTGGCATTGATGATGCGGTTTTTAAGAATGTTTTTGCCCAGCTTTGCAGGCTGGAGAACGTGCTGATATTTGTGGTTCATTCTTCCTTCTGTTCCTTTCTTTTCAGTTTATTTCCTGATTCAAAGTTATCATACTTTTGGCAAAATAGCAACGAATATATTTGAACGGGTTGCAATTTATATACAAATTGACATACGGGTAATAATTGTTAACTATGGGTTGACCACGGTTTGCTCCAATTTGCCTACGGCAGCGGCATAGACAACAAATTCCTGCCCGCTTTCGCTGGAGGAGCTGCTGTCCAGTCCAAACAGTTCGTCAGCCTGCTGCTGGATATAGTCCCCAATGGCGCAGGCTCCGCAACCAATGGAGGCGGCTGCAAGATAGAGATTTTGACAAACGTGACCGGCATCCAGCAGAGTATATTTCGGACCCTGGACTCCATAGCGCCATTCGGAGCGGTAGGGGACCGCAGACCAGATAAAGCCCACTGCGGCCTCGCCATAAAAGCTCTGACCCGAAAGGGCAGATACTATCTGCTGCTTGATCTCGTCGCCGGTGCGAAGCAGCCCAAGGCTGTGGTCGTTGACTATATAATGGTAAAGCCCGCTTTCCAGTTCTGTGACCCGGTTTATGTATAGATAAGTTTCCAGCGGATGTCTGGCTCCAGCGGACGGAACGGTACGCATGGATGCCTTATTCCGCTTGCCGATGATCTGCCGCTGGCCCTGGGTTATCCAAAGAAGCCACGACAGCTCTTCGAGACTGAGACTGTCCCCGGTGTAGGCTCGATGGGAGCTTCGGCTGTTCATAACGGAAAACAGGTCATTGTTCGAGATACAGGCTCTGTGATCCCGGGTCAGAGGTATAACGCGGATGTATTCCCGGGTCAGGTGCATTGGAGGCTGAGAAACGCCGGAAAGCTGATCTGACCGGCACCCGTCACCGACTGAGCCTTTCATGGCGTCGCGGTTTGCCTTAATTTTCATAAGTGTTATTTCATCCATGTATTTTCTCCTTTTTGAAGATGATCAGACTGTAGCCAAAGGCAGAAAGTATCCTGCGATAATTGAAATGATATATTATTCAGCGTGTCAAAATAGTCCGTTGGACTATTTTGACACGAGTTCTTGCGGCCTTCGGCAGTTATAGTTTTGGCGAAGCCAAAACTACGGAAGTCAG
>CAYLKH010000110.1:0-3124 GCA_964384255.1 uncultured Oscillospiraceae bacterium
CTCAGTCGAAACTCTTTCCCTTTTTTGCGGTCTCACATCATTGACAAATGAACAAAAATTATAAATTTTCGGCTCGCTGTTATTCTTCCTGAGATCTGTGCGAAGCAGGCAAAAGGTCTGCGATAGTCATCCAGCCGTCGCAGGCGGGATACAGCTCATCGTTCCAGCGATAATTAGTCATATCGTCATCCCGCAGCAAATATCCCTGGCGGGAGCTGTCCATTATGGCGGCGGCGCAGTCCACATGATAATACTCATCACCGATTTTGATTATGTTCCAGTCGTAGTCATATCCCGAGCTTCTTCCATGGACCACCATGCACTGAACATCCATCTCGGCACACAGCAGATAGTAGGCTTTGGCTATCCCTTCTGAAAGGGATCTGTGGTTCACAAGAGCGTCATAAGCGGTTCCGGTGCCGTCTTCCCTGCTGATATTCCCTTCGCTGATAAGCTCGTAGGCTTCCCAGTCGTATTCTGTGTAATCTACCAGTTTTCGATAAAGCCGATATGCCTTCATTTCGTCGTCTGCTTCCGGCTGGATACCTCCAACGTTTTGCTGGATACTGCTTTCCAGTTCGTCCTGCATCTGCTGAAGCTGCTGAGTATCCGAGTTATACTGAACAGTCAGCTCAGCTATCCTCTGGACACCGGTTTCGGGATAAAGCGCGACGGTGATTTTAGGATCTCCAAGCTCAAGGGTGGGGTCCTGAGCGCAAAGCTCTTCCACCAGCTGTGCATAATCCTTATCGTCGTAATAGGAAAATCGATAAACAGCCTTTGTGCCAAAGCTTTTCAGCAGCTGGGTGATATTCTCTTTCAGGTCGCTGTCGCTGGCGACACGCACAATGCTTTCAATATCTTCTCTGGTGCGGCGATAGGTAATATTCAGATGTAGCTCATAATAGGACACTATGCGGCTATAGTCGTGGGTCAGATAGTCGATGGCGAAGGCTCCCAGGGGGTCGTTTCGCGCCACCTCATAGGATGCGTCTGCCAGGTCCTGAGCAATATCGCCCTCGTAGTTATTGGCCCGTATGACTCCGTATTCAAGCCCTGACTCAACGATGCTCAAAATCGCGTTTTTAAGTCCGGCATAGTTTTCGACCGTCAAAAAATCCGACTGATCGTCCCTCACATACTGCTCGCTGTGAGGTTCAACAACTGTGTACTCCTTTTCCAGCATAGCCGAGCAGCCGCAAAGCAGCAGGGCTATCAAAAGGCATATCGCCAAAAGCTTTTTCACTGCCTTCTCCCCTTTTAGAGTATGCTTGTCTGCTGTTCTTCCCTGTCTTCGTCCTTCAAAAGCGCTCCGGCGGCAGGAATATTTCTGGCCCGGTACCGGGCAACATTTTTGATAGATGTGCTTTCCAGCAGCTTCACTTCCTTAAGCCTGTATTTGGGCTTAATAGTCATAACGTTGACCCCCTGGGCGGTTCTGGTAGTCTTGGGAGCCATGAGAGCGGTGTTGAATATCAGCACCCGGTCTTCGGTAGTATACAATGCCACCTGGACATCATCGGTTATGTGGACAGCGCTGACCAGCGGCGACTTATCGCTGTAAGCCCCCGTAAGCTTTTTGCGGTTAGATTTGGTTTCGTAGGCCGACAGTTCGACCCTGGCAGCTTTTCCGTTTTCAAAGAAGAAAATCACGCTTCCGCCCTGACCGGGCAGACACATGAATATTACGTTTTCTCCCTGATCCATAGAGAGCTTTGACGGCAGATAGTCGCCCAGGACCGATGCTTTTGTGTCGTCAAAATCATAGGCATGGACCTTGTAAACCTGCTGGCAATTGGTAAACAGAAGTATTTCGGCAGTGTTAGTGGTTTCAAAGCTCTGACTGAGCCGGTCGCCTTCCTTGAACTTCTGTTCGCCGCCCATGCGGAGGGACAGGGGGGTTATTTTCTTAAAGTATCCCTCCTGCGAAAGGAAAATATTAACAGCGTAATCGTCGATCTGTTTTTCCTCTTTGAAGTCGGGTATCTCTTCATCATAGATTATCTCGGTTTTTCTGTCGGCTCCGTATTTTTTCTTAACCGACTCCAGCTCTTTGATTATGATCGCCATAACACGCTTTTTTGTTTTAAGCGTATCCTCCAGATCGGCTATCTCGCTTTCAAGCCCGTCGGTTTCCTCCACCCGCCTGAGGATATATTCCCGGTTGATATTCCTCAGCTTGATATCGGCAATGTATTCTGCCTGGATCTCGTCGATACCAAAGCCTATCATCAGGTTTGGCACGACCTCAGCCTCGGTTTCGGTTTCTCTGATTATGCTGATGGCCTTATCAATATCCAGTAGAATTTTCTTAAGCCCCAGCAGCAGATGTAGCTTTGCCTTTTTCTGGCTCAGGGTATGGAAAATGCGGCGGCGGACGCATTCATATCTCCAGGCCGTCCACTCCTCAAGGATCTCTCTGATACCCATTACCCTGGGCATATTACCCACAAGGATATTGAAATTGCAGGGAAAGCTGTCCATCAGAGGCGTTTGGGCAAAAAGCTTCTGCATCAGCTTTTCAGGGTCAGCGCCACGCTTTAAGTCGATAGTCAGCTTCAATCCGCCCAAATCAGTTTCGTCACGCATATCGGAAATTTCCTTGACCTTGCCTTCCTTGAAAAGCTTCGTCACCTTATCCAATATGGCTTCAACGGTGGTGGTGTAGGGTATCTCGTAAATTTCGATAAGGTTGCCTTCCTTAACATATCTCCACTTGCCCTTAAGCTTAAAGGAGCCACGACCGGTTTCGTATATCCCCCGTATCTCCTGCTCATTGTATATCAGTTGGCCGCCGGTAGGAAAATCCGGGGCCAGCAAAGTTGACATAATATCATGTTCAGGATCCTTGATATAATCAATAGTTGTCTGGCAGACCTCTGCCAGATTGAATCCGCAGATATTACTGGCCATACCGACAGCGATGCCGGTGTTGTTAGATACCAGCACGTTGGGGAAGGTCGTAGGCAACAGGGACGGTTCCTTCATGGTGTTGTCATAGTTGTCCACAAAGTCGACGGTGTCTGAGTCGATGTCCCTGAAAAGCTCCTGGCAAATAGGCTCCAGCTTTGCCTCGGTGTATCGTGAGGCCGCATAGGCCATATCACGGGAATATACCTTGCCG
>CAYLKH010000111.1:0-3123 GCA_964384255.1 uncultured Oscillospiraceae bacterium
AGCGGAAAACGAAGATGAACACGGGGTCCAGAATAATATTTATCACAGCGCCTGCCAGAGTCGAGATCATGGCAAATCCTGGGCTGCCATCTGCCCGAATGATCGGGTTCATCGCCTGACCGAACATATAAAAGGGCAGGCCCAGAGTGATATAAAAGAAATATTCTTTACTATGATAGAATGTTTCTTCATTGACGGTGCCGCCGAACATGGCGATTATTCCGTCCGAAAAAATCAGGTAAACAGCGGTCAGTATAATGCTGGCGACCAGAGTCATAACGACGCTGTTTCCAACACTTTTTTTCGCAACGGCGTCGTCCTTCATGCCAAGGCTGATGCTCACATATGCGCAGCAGCCGTCGCCTATCATGACCGCGATCGCCAGAGCGACCACCGTCAGCGGAAAGACGACCGTATTTGCCGCGTTGCCATAGGAGCCAAGATAGCTGGCGTTTGCAATAAATATCTGGTCGACTATGTTATACAATGCGCCAACCAGAAGAGAAATGATACAGGGAACGGCATATTGTTTCATGAGCTTTCCGATAGTTTCCGTCCCCAGATAGCTGTTTGAGTTTTCCATTAGTACCACCTTTTTGCATAAAAATAAATGAGCAGCTGAAACAACCGGAATTACGCCGTTTCAGCTACTCATTGCGAAAATCATTATATCAGTTTTCGGCTTAAAAATCAAATGGACATTTTGACGAAAGGTCTTCTAACTCAGCCTTATATTCTGACCATTGAACAAAGTACAGATCAAAAACCGCCCCACCCTGCTTATTCATTGGCAGGATGGGGCGGTTATGGTCAGGATAAATTGTTCTGCGGTTACTTATTTTACGAACTGGGCCAAAATCTCAGCGGCCTGTCCGCGGGTGATGGTCCCCAATGTTCCCACGTAAGCAGCAAGAGAAGCGTCCTGCTGCATCGCGGTCAGCACCTGAGCTGCTGCTGCGCCTGTTACAGGGGCGACGGGGTCAACAACGCCGGTTATCTGGAACAGTCCCAGCTGAGATGCCCACTGAACGGCAGCGGCATAATAGGCAACGCCGGGGATCTCGGTCTGTTCAGCGCCGCTCATACGATGGAGCATGACCAGAAGCTCGCCATAAGTAACAGCGTCATCGGGACGGAAAGCTCCGTTGTAGCCCTGAAGGATACCCTTGGAGGTAAGGTAGTAGATGCTTTCGGCATTTTCTCCGGTTACATCGCTGTAAGCTTCAACAGCGTTGATGACGATATCTCCGGTGTAGGTCTTTCCATATTCGATGGGAGTGTAAACTCCGTCAACAGTCATATAAGCGCCGGTGATGGCAGAGCCTTCGGCCGCTGTCAGGCTGCTGATGGCATAGGTTGCGGCGACCTCCCAGGTCTGGCCTGCTTCGAGGTCAACTTCAATAGCGAAACGTCCGTCGATCTGGCAGTCTCCGGCTTCGCCGCTGTTGATATAGTCTACAAACGCCTGCGGGATGGTTCCAAAGGGAACTCCGTCCTCGGTAGCGGTCCAGTAATCTACGCCTTCAATCATATCGTCGCCCTGAGCGTCCATGGAGAAGGCTGCATAGGTGTATTCCTTATCAAGCTCCAGAGCTTCGCCGTTACTCATGGTAACGCTTTGCAGACGGCTTCCTTCAGGCTTGCTGGGGTCGAATACCAGCTTAACGCCGCCTATCTGGGAGAAGCCACGGCCACCCAGACCATAGCTGTCGACTATGCCTTCCATCATATCCCAAACTTCCTGACCGGTCTTCTTCAAAACTACTATCTCCATTTCGCTGAGGAAGGTGGTCAGGCGGTCAGCATTGGTATAATCACCGGCAGAAACGCTGGCACGCAGGTAAGTGCCACTGACAGTTGTAAAATCGGCTCCTGTGACCCACAGTATTGCGTCGCTGGTCACGTCGCCAAGATTGCACTCAAAGGAACGGACAGAGCTGCGCTCGCCGTCAAGATCGGCTGGTATCTGGCAGATAACTTCGTTAAGATAGGCCTGCTCCTCACGATACTGCTCTACCAGGGCGGCAACCTCTTCATCGGGGGTATAGTTCTGCTCGTAGGTTGCCTGAGGCACCAGCTTTGCCGAAGCAGAGACTGTGCCGTCAGCTGCGACGGTCAGGGTAACAACGCCAATATTGCCGGCATATTCGCCGGTTTCAACTATAAGGACACCGTTTTCGACAATGCCGGTTTCGTAAACCGCATGGTCGTGGGAATCGATTATCAGCGAAAGCCACGGACACTGCTGGGCAAAGTATTTGCTGTTGTTAGTCTCGTCATCGGCATCGATATTACCCACATGGGTTATGGCTACAAAAACCGTAGCGCCTTCAGCGGCAGCGCTGTCCCGGGCGGCCTCGATTGCGGAAACATAGTCCACCGAGCCGTCATATGCGGTGGTCACGCCAATGAAAGCAACGGTCACATCGCCATAGGTCCTCAGGACATAATCCTGTATCCCGGGAAGCTGCTGACGCATTGCGTCGTCAGCGTTTGCGGCAAGCACGGGGCATCCCAATGCCTCAAGGTCAGCTGCTAAATCTTCGGCAGAATCCTTAAGCATATTCTGCTCATGGTTACCCAGAATGAAGCAGTCATAGCCGACGCTGCTCATAACAGATGCCATTGCCAGACCGTTGTCGGCATTGGTAAAGGAGGTCCCGTCAAGAGCGTCACCGGCAGAGATCACGGCCACGTTCTTTCCTTCGTCACGGAAACCTGCCGCCATGGCAGCCACATAGGGTTCAACGTCCACGTGACCGTGGACATCATTGGTGTGGATGATAGTGATCTCAGTAGTTTCGGCAGCCAACACTCCGCAGGTCAGCAAAAGCACCAGAGCTGTTGTGATCAAAATCATTCTCAACAGTTTTGTTTTCATAATGAATTCCACCTTCTTAAGTGAGATTTTTCTGCGGAGATCTGAGCCAGTGGCGCAAGCGCCGTTGTGCATCCGCATTCGCAAAAATTATAATGTGGATTCGAAATGAAATAAAGTTGCAAAATTGGGAACAGGTGGCATTTTTTAACTCAAGTTACATTAAGCGATCAAACCGGCGAAAAAGCGCAGGTTCTGTGTCAATAGTTGGGGTAGAGCCAAAACAAAAGAATAGGTAATTGAGC
>CAYLKH010000112.1:0-3109 GCA_964384255.1 uncultured Oscillospiraceae bacterium
CGACTGGGTCAACACCACCTGCCCCAAGTGCGGTGGCCCTGCCCGCCGGGAGACTGATACCATGCCCCAGTGGGCCGGCTCGTCCTGGTATTTCCTGCGTTACCTTGATCCCGATAACAACGAGGCTCTGGCTTCCAAAGAGGCTCTGGATTACTGGATGCCTGTTGACTGGTATAACGGCGGTATGGAGCATACCACGCTGCATCTGCTCTATTCCCGCTTCTGGCACAAGTTCCTTTATGATATCGGTGTTGTTCCTCAGCCTGAGCCTTACGCAAAGCGTACCAGTCACGGAATGATCCTGGGCGAGGGCAACGAAAAAATGTCCAAATCCAAGGGCAATGTAGTTAATCCCAACGATATCGTTGCCGAATATGGCGCCGACACCATGAGGACTTATATCATGTTCATCGGTGACTTTGAAAAGGCAGCACCCTGGCAATCTAAGGCTGTTAAGGGCTGTAAGAGATTCCTGGATAAGATCTGGAATCTGTCCGAAAAGGTCACTGAGGGCGACAGCTATTCCCAGACCCACGAGGCTTCTATCCACAAGGCTATCAAGAAGGTCGGCAGCGATATTGACAACCTGAAAGCAAACACTGCCATAGCTACTTTGATGAGCCTTGTCAACGACTTTACCGACAAGGGCATCAACAAGGCTGAGATGAAGACTCTGCTCCAGCTTGTCAGCCCCTTTGCTCCCCATATCGCCGAGGAGCTTTGGGAACAGATGGGATTCGAGGGCCTGTGTTCTCTGTCTGCCTGGCCTGAATATGACGAAGAAAAGACGAAAGATTCTCAGGTTGATATCGCAATTCAGGTAAACGGCAAGTTTAAGGGGACCATTCCCATGCCTGCCGACAGCGAGGAAGCTGACGTTGTTGCCGCAGCGACCCGGGACGAGCGTGTTCAAAAGCAGCTTGATGCCGGAGGCAGCATCATTAAGACCATTTATGTAAAAAATAAGCTGGTAAATCTGATTATAAAGTAGTTTTTGCTTGACATTTGAGCTGCAAACTAATATAATATCTAAAGCCATGATGCATGGCTGCTCAAAGCCCCTTCCACAGGAAGGCGCGTCGGAGGGAGGGAAAACCAATGTCGGAAATCCGCGTCAAAGAAAATGAATCGCTGGAAAGCGCTCTTAAGAGATTCAAGCGCAGCTGCCAGAAGGCTGGCGTTATTGCTGAGGTCAAGAAGAGAGAGCATTATGTAAGCCCCAGCCTGAAGCGTAAGCAGAAATCCGAAGCTGCTCGTAAGAACAGCAGAAAAAAGTATTATTAATAACTCTTTTGGGTCCCGCTCATTACGAGCGGGACCTGGTTTATTTTCTGCCGGAACTGCAAAGGGCCATTAAAACCGGATACAGCAAATCGAATCCCCGCAGGGGCTGGATGACCATCCTGTCCTTGCGGGGATTTATTGTATTTGTCTGTGATGGTGAAAGAGATTTTGAACCGTTCTGGTTGCTTACAGCATATGAGCCCGGAGATATTCGCCGGAATACGGGCTGAGATAGGCCGGAGGAACGTCAAACATGGTCAGACAGCCGGTATGACCTTCGGCGGCGAATCGGACCACTGCCCGGGCTGCGGATACCAGCACAGAAGAAGTAAATTCAGGATTGGAATCCAGATCAAGACTATATTCGACAGCATGGCTGTTTTCGCCATTCCAGCCGGTTTTGCCGCTGCGAATAACAAAGCCGCCATGGGGGATGCCAGCGTGTTCGGACTTAAGCTCGTCCATAGTGATGAATTCTACGGTCGTGTCATAATCGGCAAAATAGTTGGGCATAGTGACTATCTGCTGCCGGATAGCTTCCTTGTCAGCTCCGTCTTCCACGACTACATAGCATTCGCGGGTATGCATTTGCCGGGGGGTGAATTCTCTGCCTTCACCGGAACGTGCAGAATCAAGGGCGCTTTGGACAGGGACGGTATATTGGCGGGCATCCACCACACCGGGGATACGACGAATGGCATCGCTATGGCCCTGGCTCACACCGCGGCCCCAGAAGGTATAATCCCTGCCCTGAGGCAGAATGCAGTTGGCGTATAACCGATTGAGGGAAAACATGCCCGGATCCCAGCCACCGGAAATAAGGGCGGTTTTTCCGCCAGCTCTGGCGGCAGTATCCACAGCTTCAAAATGCTGGGGGATCCTGGCATGGGTGTCAAAGCTGTCGACAACATTGAACATGGCTGCGTATTTGGGTGTCATAACAGGAAGATCGGTGGCGCTTCCGCCGCAAATCATCAAAACGTCGATTTTGTCGGCCATGGTTTCGGCCCGGTCAGCGGACAGGACCGGAACATCAGGGGTAAGTATAGAAAGTGCAGACGGATCCCGACGGGTAAAGACAGCTGCCAGCTCCATGTCGTCGTTCTGCCTGATGGCGCACTCGATCCCACGGCCCAGGTTGCCATAACCCATGATACCTATTTTGATGGTCATATCCATACCTCCAATTAATTTGTCATTATTTGCAAATAATATAACCCAGGCCGAAGCTATTATCAAGGGGATAAATGACACTTGCTGTAATTTTAATATGTGCTATAATGCTTAATTATAACCAGAGACTGATCCCGGGATAAGAGGTGGACCGATTGAATAAAAAGCTTAGAAACATTACTGAAAAGGGCAGGGAACCGGCGCTTTATATAGCGTTTGGAGTTCTCACAACACTGGTCAGCGTAGTAAGCTTCCAACTGGCCTGTGCGGTTATGGATTATCTGGTAGCCAACGTTGTGTCATGGGTGGCGGCGGTGACCTTTGCCTTTATGACCAACAGGCGGTTTGTATTTAAAAGTGATGCTCAGGGTAAAGCTTTTTGGGCAGAGGCTATGCGTTTTTACGCAGCTCGGCTGTTCTCCCTTGGAGTTGAGGAGCTGGGGCTGCTTTTGCTGGTGGATATTGTCAGAACTCCGGAGCTTGTGGCCAAGCTGTCGATGCAGGTGGTGGTGGTCGTGCTGAACTATGTTCTCAGCAAGCTGATGGTTTTCAAGGCGGGAAAATAACGGGTCGCCCGGGGGTGCTTTACAGGGCTAATGTTCATTTGTCAATGATGTGAGACCGCAAAAAAGGGAAAGAGTTTCGACTGAGG
>CAYLKH010000113.1:0-3008 GCA_964384255.1 uncultured Oscillospiraceae bacterium
CGTCCCTAATCCCTAAATCCTAAATCCTAACCCCTACTATGAGATTGCCACGTCGGCCTGCGGCCTCCTCGCAATGACAGTATCAGTACTCTGTTATCTGCTCCCGGACTGGGTGCTTATCGGTCGTCCCTGAGGATAACGCCCTGATTCATGACAAATACCGGGGGATCCAGCTTTTCAAAGCGGTCGTCCATCTTTCCGGGGATGGCGATGATGTTGGCCAGCATACCTTCTTTGATAAATCCTTCGTCGTTCAGGCCGCAGACCTCCACGGCGTTGGCGGTGCCGCAGCGAATAACATGGCTGAATTCAAGCCCGGCCTCGGACAGTGCGCGAAGCTCGGATACGGGTATTTTGGCGTTTTTGTCGCTGTTCATCAGGTCGGTGCCGATGGCGATCAGACCTCCGGCGTCGGCAAAGCGCTTAAGGTTGTCCAGAACCACGGCCCTGCGCTCTTTGCGGACAGCCAGCAGTTCTTCGTCGGACTTGCCCGGATTCATCATGCGATCCATGCCCTCGATCTCGGTTTTGAAATCACCAACGGTGGTTATCATGGAAACTCCACCGGCCACCATCTGGGCAATAAGGCTGTCGGGCATACGGTCGCCGGGAGTGTGAGCCGCTTCGCCTATGCCGCCGTCAACCAGTTTTTGCAGGGCTTTGGAGGTACCCACATGGGCGGTGGTCCACATGCCGTGGCTCTTTGCCCGGTCAGTAATGGCTTTTATCTCTTCAAGAGTCATCTGGTTACCGTTGTCGGCGATGCCTATCTTTACGCCGTCGGTACCGGCATTGAACTGATATGTAACAGCGTCGGCTGCTTCCTCTGCCGTTTCGATCTTAATGCCCCAGCCGGTGTTGGCTCCCATATCCATCATCTCAGGAGGCATACCGGGGCCACCCGGACCTCCGGCTGGATTTGGGCGATCCTGCGGAGCAGGATGCGGGCCGTCGTTTTTGCCCGCAAGCCCAAATCCCGAAGGGTCAGCTTGCTGACCCGGACCGCCAGGGCCGCCGGGACCACCAGGGCCGCCGGGACCTCCGGGACCGCCGCCCATATGAGCGCCGGGCCCCATGCCATAGCCGCCTTCAACGTCGATATATCGACCGGCGGTGACCACCCGGGCGTGGTTGGGAGTTTTGCAGCTGTCGAGGAATTCCAGATAGGGTTCCAGCTCAAGGGACGCCAGAATTCCGTCGTCCTTGCACAGGGAAACGCCCATGAGAGCCAGCTTGCGGATGGAGCTGTCTTCAAATCCTTTGCGGTCTTTGGTCACATTGCCCGCATGAACGTGAGCGTCCACAAAGCAGGGCAGCAGGGTATAGCCCTCCATGTCGATCACCGTGCAGCCCTCGGGAGCAGTGATGTCCATGGCAGTCTCGATTATCTTATTGCCGTCCACCAGAACGTCGAACCGGGCATAATCGGTGTCGGCATCAAGGATCATAGCGTTTTTGAAAAGATACATATGCTTACTTCCTTTCGATCATTTTGACTCTTCTTTGCTGGGGAGAATAACGGTAAACAGGTTTTCGGACCAGATGTCGCCGTTGATGTCCTCAGCCCAGGCAACGATCTCAACATAATGTTTGCCGTTTTCGATATACTTATCGGTGACGTAGCCCTTCATCAGGCCCAGATCACCGGTAAAGCCGTGGCGGTTCATGAATTTGCCTGCTTCTTTAAGATAAGGTACCTTAAACAGCCAGCTGGGGCGGGCATAGGATTCGGGCAGATGGTTCTGCTCTTCCTCGGGGGGAACGTCGTTGATCATGCGCCATGCGCACTTGGCCACCATGCCTGTGGGGCCGCACCAGTTGGTTATGAGACGAACGCCAAGATCCCGGCTGGTGAAGTTGAAGAAATTGGAATATTCCTTATAGACATGAGAAGCGCTCATGTTGTTGTAATATCCGGTGTCCCGGTCCTTGCCAAAATGGCCCTTGCCGGTTTCGAACTGGTCCCTCAGGTTGGCCGTAACGATCTGCCATCCCGTCATGCGTATCATGTCGCACTGCATGATGGGGCCTTCGCAAATGGGGGTGGGTTCGTCGCCGATGTTAACGTCTTCCCAGTACAGCGGTTCCTGACGGAGCTTTTCGCCCAGCATATATTTTTTGATATATTCCCAGTTTTCGTCGGTATAGGTGGGGCGAGGGTGGACATATCGGTTAAAGGCGTGCTGGAATGGGGGCTTGAAATCGGGATCCTTGCTGCGGCAGCGGAAGCTGGGGAACCGGTTGACCACGCGCATGGCCAGCTCGCCCCGCTGGTTATAGGCCTCGGCAGAGGTCACGCAGATAAGCGCACGGATAGGGCTGCCGTTGGGGTCAGTCGCGTCGATAAAATCGTTCTTGCGGTTGCGGATATCAAAACTGTCTCCGGGATAAATGGGGACAAAATATTCTACCTCGTGGTCATATGCGTCCCCAACCACCTGATCGTGGATAAAGTTTGCGTTGTCACCCAGCTCTTTGGGCAGCTGAGCCATACCGGCGTTGGCGCTTACAAAGCCCGCCCGCACAGGTGTATCGGCCCAGCCATAGCTCTGGGCATATTCTTTGTCGAACCACAGGGGGTTGTATTTGTCAATAGCCCTGGCATAAAGCTTTGAATTATAGTCGTCCACCGGGTCCATGGAGCTGCTGGCCTCAGCCATGGGGCCGGGCATATCGGATTTGTAGGTACCGGCCAGAAAAGAATCCAGAGCAGCCTGCTCCTGAGGAGAATAAACCCCGGGATAGAATATCTCCAGCTTGTCTTTGAATTCGGGATACATAATACTGTAATCTTCTTTGAACATGAATTCCAATTTTAATGTCTCCTTTCATTTTCCGTCACGATTGAATACAGCATAATTTGTGCCAGAAGGTTTGTTCAGGGATCAGGGGTGAGGGGTCAGGGATCAGGGGTGAGGGATCAGTGTCGCTCCCCGCCTGTCATTGCGAGGGACGCAGTACCCCTTTTGTCATTGCGAGGAGCGCAGTACCCCTTTTGTCATTGCGAG
>CAYLKH010000114.1:0-2716 GCA_964384255.1 uncultured Oscillospiraceae bacterium
GCCGTGAAAACTTCGGACGTTTGGCGAAGCCAAACGTTGCCCTTCTGGCAAGGGGGTCGCAGCGTGTCAAAATAGTCCGCAGGACTATTTTGACACGCTGAATCCCACTGTTGGAAAAATCCAACAGTGGGATCATTTTGATTTTAGATATCCATTGCGGCGGCGAAGGCGGTAAGGGTGCATTCCTGTATGCTTCCGGGCTGAACATTGTCGCCAACAACGTAAATCTTCGGCGCAAGACCGGTAAAGGCTGCTGCCGCATCGGTCAGTGACTGACGACCACCGGCAATAACGACGTTGTCGCAGTCGAACCGGCGATGTTCCCAGATAATATCCTCGTCGGCGATAGTTTCGATGACCTCCGGCTCGTGGGCAAATCCGGCTCCACGGGTGTCATGAGGACCCTTTTCGCCGTCAGGTCCCCCAGGACCGCCGGGACCGTCCTTGTTGTCCATAGGGGGCATACCCATCATCGGTTCGCTGGGGTATTGGGGATATATGTATCCGGGGATAGGCTCGGGCCTGGGTTCGTGATTTCTGAGCATTTCGCCAACGCCGTTAAAGGTCAGCTTGCGCCGGGGTGCGTTGGTCTTGATATCGGCCACAACATAGTTGTCGCCGACCTCGGTGGTCTGAGCGAATTCAACCGTGGTGAGGTTTTCTTCGCTTTCGTAGGCATGGACCTCGGCGTAGATGCAGTGGTTGTTGTCGGTGAAAATCTCCTGACCGCGGGTCAGCATAGTCACCTTATGACCGGCTCTGGCCAGATACAGGGCAGTTTCACGTCCGGCCTGACCGCCGCCGACTACCACCACATTTTTGCCCAGCTCAGCTTCACGGCCAAACACATCGTCTACCATCCATACATTTGCAGTGTCCGCTCCCTGAACGGGGATGTTTTTCGGCTGGGAGCCAAGAGCGCAGATAATAGCGTCGTAGTTGCCACGGGCAATAAGCTCCGGCGTGGCTTCGGTGTTGAGCAGTATCTCGCATCCGCAGCTTTCGGTCTGGCGGATCATCCATTGGAGATAGTCTGCCATGTTCCACTTGAAGTCGGCAAACCGGGCAAACCGGGCCTGACCGCCAAGCTGAGAGGATTTTTCAAAAAGTGTTACCTTATGCCCGCGCTGGACCGCAGCCATGGCTGCCCGCATACCGGAAGCGCCGCCGCCAATAATGGCGACCTTCTTGCCGCCCTCGGTGGGTGGGAACATATTGGGGTCTTTCAAAAGGCCGTAATAGGGGTTGACTGAGCAGCAGGGGCTGTCGCATTTGCCCATACAGCGCAGACAGGGAGTAACGTCCTGACCGCGGCCCTGCTGAAGCTTTTCCATAAAGCTGGTGTCGGCGGTGTACTGCCGGGCCATGGCGATAAGGTCGGTTTTGCCCTCGGCAAGGAACTGCTCCATGGTGTCAGGGTCGCCAAAACCGCCAACAGGCGCCACCAGAGCCTTGATGCCCCGCTTTTTGAAGGCTTCGGCATATTTCAGGTTGACCGGAGCTTCCTTGGATGATACCAGTCCGGTGACATGGGTATAGGAGCCGTCCCAGCCGCGAACCTGGAAAATATCTACCAGACCTTCGCAAAGCTGGCAGAAATCCAGCCAGTATTCGATGTCGTATCCCGGCTGCTCTTCTTCGGCAGAGGTCTGGATCTCGATCAGGAAATTCTGCCCGCAGGCTTCCTTGACCCGACGGAATACCTCGAGAGGCAGCCTTGCCCGCTCCTCGAGAGTGTCGCCGCCCCACTCGTCCTTGCGCTGGTTGAGAACAGGGGAGATGGAGTTGGCGAGAATGGACGCTCTGTAGCTCATGTAGAAGGTAACGCCGTCGAATCCGATGCGTTTCAGCTCGCTGCATTGATAAACAAAGTCGTTTATCATCCCTTCGATACGTTGGGCAGATATCTCAGGCTTGTTTTTGAAGTTGGGGTTGTAGTCGCCCTTGAAATCGAAGTCCCATTTGTCCAGATGGCTGATGTTCAGCTCCTGGGGTTCAACGTTCATCAGCGACGCGGTACATAAAGATCCGTATTTATGCACCTCGTCGATCATTTTTGTAAAACCTGCCTGGATCTCGGGATCGTCCATATACAGCCGGGACATTACGCTGCGCTTGCCTTCGCAGTCGGGCCAGGTACCGACGATCATGCATACCAGAGCGGCGCCGTTTTTGGCGACGGTGGTGTAATAAGCGGTGGATTTTTCAAACTGGCGGGGGCTGCCGTCCAGACTGCCGCCGCTTTTGGAGTGGGTGATGCGGCTTTTGAGAGTTATACCATTGATGGTGATGGGGCTGAGAATGTTTTTGTATTCCATAAGTATACTTCCTCCATGGGTGAAGTGTTTAATATTATTGCCAACCGGATAAATATAGAATGCGTAATTATTTTACCACACCGAAAGACCGCCGTTGATTAATTTTTTCTACAAACATATTTGTTTTCTGGGCAAACTAAAGGCATGGGCCGTAAAGACCTGACGCTTTACGACCCATGCGCAGCAGAAAAATGGGCGCTATCCCTTACTTCATGCCCTTTTCGTAGGCTTCGATCATTTTCTTGAACGTGTGTCCCAAAGAATCTTCGTCCTCGGAAACCGTTGCGGCGTCTGGGTTTTCACCCTTGTCGGACACATTCGTAGTGATGATACCACAGCGAACTTCGAGCTTTCGCAGGTACTTTTCCGTCACTTCTCCCGTAAAGATCTTGACCTGT
>CAYLKH010000115.1:0-2602 GCA_964384255.1 uncultured Oscillospiraceae bacterium
CGTACTGTTCCTTGTCCATGTGGCCGGGGATGGCGGCGCCCATCTGCTTAAGGGCTATACCGGCGGTTTTGCGGGCAGCATCTACATTTCCGGCGGCGACCAGAACCAGAGAGCCGGGTTCCAGGTCAAGAGCGGTGATGACGGCATGCTTCCTGTCTTGCAGGAATTTGGAAACGCCACCGACAAATTCGCCGTTCTCGTCCAGACGGAACCAGTAAGGCTTCTGACCGGCCTGGACCTCAACAGCGGCGCAAAGAGCGTCGATATTCTTGCGGGTAAGGGTGCAGCCGCTGGCAGCAACGGCCCTGACAACGCCGGAAGCGAAGGGTTCAAAGCCGCAGTCGGCTACCTGAGCCGTGATGTCGCGGACTTCCAGGTCGATACGAAGGTCGGGCTTGTCGGTGCCGTATTTTTCGAGGGCATCGTTGTAGGAAATGCGCTTGAAGGGGGCTTCGGATGCCCGGTCGTAAGCGCCGTATTTTGCAAAGATAGGGGGCAGAACGTCTTCGCAGATGGCAAACACGTCTTCCTGAGTGGCGAAGGCCATTTCCAGGTCCAGCTGGTAGAACTCGCCGGGGCTTCTGTCGCCCCGGGCATCCTCGTCCCGGAAGCAGGGAGCGATCTGGAAATAACGGTCAAAGCCGGAGGTCATAAGCAGCTGCTTAAACTGCTGGGGAGCCTGGGGCAGGGCATAGAACTTGCCGGGATGCTTTCTGGCAGGGACCAGATAGTCACGGGCGCCCTCGGGAGAAGAGGCGGTGAGGATGGGGGTGGTTATCTCAAGGAAGTCGTGCTTATGCATGGCTTCGCGGATGGCGGCGATAACGTTGCAGCGCAGGATGATGTTCTTCTTGACCTCGGGGTTGCGCAGGTCAAGGTAGCGGTGCTTCAAACGGGCAGTTTCGTCGGCCTCGCGGCTGCGGTTGATCTCGAAGGGCAGCTCGTTGTGGCGGCAGCGGCCGAGAACGGTGAGCTTTTCGGGGACCACTTCGATGTCGCCGGTGGCCTGCTTGGGGTTCTTGCTGTCGCGCTCACGGACGGTGCCGGTTATCCGAATGACGGATTCCTTGTTCAGCGCCTTGACCGCGGAAAGAATTTCTTCGGTCTCAGCTACCAGCTGAGTTGTGCCATAATAGTCACGAAGCACTACGAAGGCAAGGTTGCCGCTGACCTGGCGGACGTTTTCCATCCATCCGCAAAGGGTAACGGTCTGGCCGATATGCTCGATCCTCAGCTGGCCGCAGGTATGGGTTCTGGATTGAAACATGATTTATTTCTCCTTTTTTGTAGGGGTTATGGATTAGGGGTTAGGATTTAGGATTTAGAGATTAGGGAATGTGTGCCTGCGGCACAGATTTTAATTTTTCTCTATAACCGCAACAATTTGCGTTTTACCGATACTACTCAATTTCACAAGGGGTTAGATTGCCACGGAGCTTACGCTCCTCGCAATGACAGGTGAAGGGAGTATCTGTTCACTGTTCACTGTTCACTGTTCACTGTTCACTGTCCTGAATGGGACTTCCGGAGTTTTTCTCCTCAAGGCCCTGCCTGATGCGCTCAAGAGCTGCTTCGACGGAGACAGTCTCCTGAGTTCCTGCGGCCATATCCTTAAGGGTCACCATATTTGCGGCTATTTCGTCCTCGCCGATGAAGATGACGTAAGGGATAGACAGCTTATCGGCATAGGATATTTTGGCCTTGAATTTTTTCTTCTCGCAATGCAGCTGAGTGCGGATACCGGAGGAACGCAGGAAGGTGGCGGTTTCGATGGCTCTGGTCAGGTCGTCGGTCATGGGGAGTATCAGCGCATCAGCCGGGGCGGTGACCAGCTGGGTGTTGAGATAATTCTGCTCACCCAGAACATAGAACAGGCGTGTCAGGCCGATGGATATGCCTACGCCGGGCAGAGGCTTGTCGATATAATATTCTGCCAGATTGTCGTATCGGCCGCCGGAGCAGATGGAACCGATCTCGGGATGGTCCAGCATCACGGTTTCGTAAACGGTGCCGGTGTAATAATCCAGCCCCCGGGCGATGGTCAGGTCGACCTCAAAGTTCGATTCCGGAACGCCGAAGGCGGAAAGATAGCGGCAGACGGTGGCAAGCTCGTCCAGACCGGTGTCGAAAGTTTCGTCCTTGCCGCGATAGCCTTCCAGCGCGGAAAGAACGGCGCTGTTGCCGCCGGTGATGGCGATAAAGTCCATTATCTGCTGAGCTTTTTCGGCAGGTATCCCGTCGTCAAGCAACAGCTGGGTGACCTTTTCGGCACCGATCTTGTCAAGCTTGTCGATGGTACGCATAACGTCGCCGGAACGCTCGGTCAGACCCAGCATGGCATAAAAGCCGTTGAGTATTTTGCGGTTGTTGATGCGAATTTTGAACCGCTTCAGGCCAAGACGGTTAAAGGCCTGATAGATAATACCGGGTATCTCGGCTTCGTTGATGATGTCCAGCTTGCCGTCGCCGATAATGTCGATATCGGCCTGATAGAATTCACGGAAGCGGCCACGCTGCGCCCGTTCGCCGCGATAGACCTTGCCTATCTGGAAACGGCGGAAGGGGAAGCTCAGCTTGCCATAGTTCAGGGCAACGTATTTGG
>CAYLKH010000116.1:0-2541 GCA_964384255.1 uncultured Oscillospiraceae bacterium
AAGCAATTTTCCGGGCTGTCGAAGACGCCAGCCCCTACGGGTGCGTAATGCAACGCTGTACGTATGCCGCAACAGCTATTGCCCCGCTTTCCCCCGTTCTCTGCCATCCAACAAAACGAAAGGAAACTTAAACATGAACAATTTTACAATACGTGAAGACCATATTTTCACCCAGAGTGCTGCATATGAGCAGCTTGTGATCGAGCCGGGCGCGGCGATCACTGCCCCAGAGGGTATGTACGCCGCCCTGACTGTGGACGGCGTTCAGCTCGACTTCAAGCCCGGAACCTACACCGGCGACGTTAAGGTCACTGTCGCCCCCTATCAGCAGACCCCCATCACCGGCAAAGAAGCCGGACGTAAGGATCTGGAAGGCGCCCTTGTGCTTGACTCCGACGGCATCGACAGCGAAGCCTCCGTTCTGGCAGGCTATGTGGGCGGTCAGATCAGCGACGGGACCATCACCGGCGGCCAGCTGGTTTCTCACGGCGATTTCTTTAACGGTATTATCGCCAAAAGCGGCAAATACGTTATCAAAGACCTGACCATCGAAGGCATCGGCCACGGCGACGACGATTTTGCCGGTCACGGTGTTGGTATAATCGCAGGCGGCGACGCGGAGCTGGAGTTCGACAACCTCAGGATATATAATCAGGGCATTTTGCGCAACGCTATGGTAGTTGGCGGCTCTGCCACTGTCACCATCAAAAATTCCGATATCAAGGTCATGGGCGGCACTCCCCAGCAGATTCAGGAAGTTACCAAAATCCGCCCCAAAAAGGCTCAGCAGGCCATGATTTGCGGCGGCTGGGGTACCACCCGTTGCATAAACCTTATCAACAGCCCCACGGTCAACTTTGAAAACTCCACCATTCAGTGCGAAAACTGGGGCGTTCTGGCCACTGACGATACTTCCGCTCCCACAGAATGGGGCCAGTACACCACCCGCATGAATGTCACAAACTGCCAGGTCAGGATCTGCGGCGACCACGGCTACGGCACCTATGCCATCGGCCCCGCGCTGACGGAGTTTAAGGACAGCTACATTTTCTCCCCGGATATGGCCATGAAGATTGCAAACGAAACCGCAAAGGTTACTCTGGAAAACTCCAAAGCCGAGGCAGGTCGGTTCGTCGCCATGTTCAAGGGCAATCAGGGCGGCGGCCTGTACTGCAAGGACAGCGAGCTTTATTCCGGCAGAAGCCTGATGATAATCCCCTCCTGCTACCCCGAGATATATATGGAAAACTGCAAAATCCGGGCTGGCAACAACACCATTATCCAGCTTTATGATTCTGACGACCCGGGCATGAGTTCAAATGGCAAAGAGGTGGACAATGTTGTCCCCGTTAAAGACCCCGACCACGACGTGACGAAGGAAAATTACCACGATGTGAAGATTTTCAGCTTCGACCGCAAGGATTATTGCACCGATTGCCGCGCAACCTTTAAGGATATGGATATATTTGGCAATTTCTACAATTCCATAACCAACGCCCAGAAGCCCATGATGATGATGATGATGGGCGCACCCGGCGGTCCTGGCGCACCCGGCGGTCCCGGTGGACCTGGTCAGCAAGCTGACCCTTCGGGATTTGGGCCTGCGGGCAAAAACGATGGCCCGCATCCTGCTCCGCAGGACCACCCAAATCCGCCCGTCGGTCCCGGTGGTCCCGGTGGTGAAGGAAAAGGCAGCCCAATGATGGCCGCTATGAACCAGAAGAATTATCCCCAGAATCTGGTTTTGACCTTCGATAACACCCGGCTCAAGGGCATAATCTCCGCTTCCCGCAGCAAGCACGCTGTGGATAAGATAACCTCCGACACCCGTCAGGAGATATATCAGGTTTATGACAGCCCCTGCGAAGCGGTCAACAACGGCGTTATTGTCCGGCTGACCAACGGCAGCTCATGGACTGTCTGGGGCCGGAGCTATATTACCGCCCTGACCATTGACGAAACCTCCGGAGTATATTCTCCCGACGGTTCCCCGGTCATTATGAAGGTCGACGGAGTTGACACCGTTCCCGAACCCGGCAAAACCTACACCGGTAACATTCTGGTAACTGTCAGCTGATTGTTTAAAAACTGAACACTTGTGCAAAAGCAGGATGGAGTTTAAGATGCTCCATCCTGCTTTAGTTGGTGTCAGGGGTCAGATAACAGATAACAGATAGTTCCTTCTTTGGCCTCCTCGCAATGACAAATCGGGGTACTGCGTTCCTCGCAATGACAGTTCTACCCAAGTTTTCTCAAAATCTTGCGGGTAGCTACACCTATGGAGTACAAGGTTCGAGAAGGTAATCAGTAGGCCGCCTGTAGGCCGGGCATAGAACGAAAATAACTATTCCTTCTAAAGCGGGCAGATTCTTAAGGGCGCAGCCCTTAAGCTGACTCTTTTGGGTACTTTTCTGTTCAGCGACAGAAAAGTACCCCGTCGGAGACAACCCAGGTTGTACCCTTGCAGGGTACTTTTCGGTTTCGCAACGCTCGGGTCGTCGAGTGACGCTAACGTCAAGGCTGCGCCTTGACGTCCGAAAA
>CAYLKH010000117.1:0-2503 GCA_964384255.1 uncultured Oscillospiraceae bacterium
CCCGGCCTACAGGCGGCCTACTGATTACCTTCTCGAACCTTGTACTCCATAGGTGCCGCACCCCGCCTGTCATTGCGAGGAGCGCAGCGACGTGGCAATCTCACCCCTTGCGTGATTTGAGCTGTTGCGTTAGGCGTACAGAGTCGTGGCACGCGGAAGACCCCCTTGCCAGAAGGGCAACGTTTGGCTTCGCCAAACGTCCTAAGTTTTCACGGCGACAATTTTTCGCCGTGAAAACTTTTGGGAAGAAATCCCATGGCGTAGCCGGGATTTTCGGGGGGATTCCGACCACCGGGCAGTATCGAAAAAACGCACAACGCACCCCTACGACGCGTGGGCAAATTTGTGCTTAAATCCCCTGTGAGCCGTAGCTCACAGGGGATTAATTCTATCTCGCTTTAACCATTCTCCATATTATTGCGCTGATCTCAGCTCGTGTGATAGTGCTGTCTGCGCGGTAAAGGAGCTGGCCGTTATCGGCGCTGCCTTTGATTATGCCCGCTTCATACAGGGCTACGGCTGATGCAGGTGCGTCGTCAGCGAAGGGAGACGCGATGGTTGCGCTTCCCAGCTTCATGGCAGCGGCGCACAGGTCAGCCATTTCGCCACGGGTGATGGCTGCGTTCAGGTCCACCGCACCGGAGATATAACCCAGTTCGATGGCTTTATCCATATACCCGGATGCCCAGTGGTCGCCGGTAGCGGGGATGTCGCCAAAGCCATTGGCTTTAAGCACCAGCTTAAGAGCCTCACCCCAGGTGACTTCGCCATAGGGCTTAAATGTTCCATCAGGATACCCGGAAACAATGCCTTTGGAGGTCAGAGATGTCACATCAGAATAGAACCAGTCAGTTTTCGCCACATCGCTGAATCCAGTGTCCCCGGCCAAAAGCTGGAGCTTGTATGTATCCAGAGCAGTGTCAAAGGCGGCGGTGTCTTTGGTGGGGAGTTTGACGGTTGCAGATTCGGTCCCGATGAGGGCTGTGGTGAAGCCTTCGCTTGCTATGGCGTAGGTTTCGGTAGTGGGAAAAGCCTGTTCGTGTATCTCTTCCCACTTGGATATGTAATTCCATGAGGAGTCAACGTCTTCAAGGGTATCTGTGTAATAACTGATGACCTGGGATTTCGGGACAACGGTGTATTCCCGCTTGGAGTCATTGACCTTTACCTTGCACACAGCATAGCCGTTGGGAACCGCATTGCCGTCGTTAAGGTAGCGGGGATCCACATTGACGATCGTGCCGCCCTTCATCACTATCCGCTTATTATCCTGGAAGCCGTTTTCCCCTATGAAACCCGAAACATTCAATGTCTGTCCATAATTTTCAGTAACATCGTTTTCGATATATCCGCCTTCGATGGTTATCTCGCCACCGTCAATAAAACCGTTTTTTTCGCTACCGCTGTAAATATAAAACACTGTTTCGCTGCCACGGTAGGTTCCGTTTTTTATGGTAAGTCTGCTTGAGGTTGACAGACATGCAGAATAGCTATACATACTGCCAACATTGGTTCCGTCTATGGTTCCGTTGCCAGTTAAGGTGACTGTGCTGTTTCTTATATAAAACACAATATCATCTTTGGTAGCGGTCTGAGCGGCTGCGCTCTCGCCCCAGCTGATGGTTTTGCCGTTCAGGTCGAAGGTCAGCGTTTTGTACCATATCTGGCAATAATCATATGTTGCATTCAATTTGGCATCCGGAATTTCGATGACAATGTCCCGGATAAGCACGATAGTGTCTCCGTTTTCAGAATCGTTGACTGCGTCCTGTAGCGACGCGTAGGTTTTGTTGCCGATCCGCGCAACGTCGCACCCGTCTGCAAAGGCAGATACAGTAACTATGCTGAGAATCGTACACAGGCATAGCAATGCGCATAGTAGCTTTTTTAACATTTTAGCATCTCCTTCAGTTCAGAAAAGTATACTTTTTCGGACAGAAAAAAGAGCAAAAATTGAATGGAAAATTTGCACAGTTAATATTGAATCCAACGTAAAAATCTGATAAAATTAAAGTTACTCACCATTCCAAAAAAGTATACTTTTCCGGACGAGGAAAAGTATACTTTTTTGGTTTATTACGCTGACTGTTGGGCGATATATCCTGCATTGTGTTCAACCTTGACCCATCGATGTCATTGCGAGGAGCAATGTTGCCCCCTTGTCATTGCGAGGAGCGCAGCGACGTGGCAATCTCATAGCAGGGGTTAGGATTTAGGGATTAGGGGCGCTCCCCGCAAGTTTTTGCGAAAACTTGGGTAGAACTGTCATTGCGAGGAGCGCAGCGACGTGGCAATCTCACCGGTTGCGGATTTGAGTTGTTGGGTAGAGCGTACAAAGTATCCACCATGCCAGACCCCCTTGCTAAAGGGGGTCGAAATATTCATGCCGTAGGCGAATATTTTGGGGGGATTCCTGTAGGGGCTGCAAAAAATTGCGAAGCAATTTTTTGCAGCCCCTACGGCGCAATACGCGACGTTTTACGCACGGCGCAACTGCGTGGCG
>CAYLKH010000118.1:0-2499 GCA_964384255.1 uncultured Oscillospiraceae bacterium
ATTCGTTCTCTTCCCCGCTGACCCCGTTCTGGCTGACGACTGGGTAAAGACCATCAACGATGCCGGTATTCCCGTCATCTGCATGTGGACCGACGTTTCCTCCGCTCAGGACCTGGTCGAATGCTATGTTGGCCCCGATAACTATGCTCTGGGCTACAACCTGGCTCAGTCCGTTATTGACAAGAACGGCTCCGACGCCGGTCTTAAGATAGTCCGTATCGGTGGCGTACCTGTTCAGTCCGACTACATCGCCCGTAACCAGGGTGTTGAAGACTGCATCAGCGAAAACTCCAATTATGAGATCCTGGGCGACGTGGCCTGGGCCTTCTCTTCCAGAGCCGATGCTCAGGGCCTGATGGAAGACTTTATCTCCGCTTATGGCGACGAGATCGATGTTCTTATCGGTCTGGACGACGACCTGACTCTGGGCGGTGTCAACGCGCTCCAGGAAGCCGGTATGACCGATGTTCAGGTTTATTCCATCACCGGTCAGAAGGAAGCTCTGGCTGCGATCGAAGCCGGAACCATGACCCTGACCGCCAGCTACACCACCAAGGAGACAGCCTCTATCGTGGCTTCTGCCCTTGATAAGATCGCTGCCGGCGAATCCGTTGGCGATTACTATCAGTACATCACCGTTACCAACATCACCTCCGACAACGTCGCCGGTGTTGAAGGCGAATTCTAAAATACCGGGCGCCAGGTTTTATCCTGCCGACAACAACAGGGGCTGTGCTGCGTTTGCAGCACAGCCCCTTCAGCGTGACAAAACAGTCCGTTGGGCTATTTTGACATACTGAAATCCCCTTCGGAAATTTTCCGAAGGGGATATTTTTACCAAAGCATTGCTTTATTTGCTTCGTATCTCAGCTCGTCCCTGAAATCGGGGTGGGCAATGGATATGAGGCTGTTGACCCGCTGACTGACCGACAGGCCCCGGAGCTTGGCGACGCCATACTCCGTCACCACGTAGTCAACTATGGTCCGGGGTATGCTAACCACAGCGCCCTGATTCAAAAACGGCTGGATGCGGGATATGGTGCCGTTTTTTGCGGTGGAGTTGATGGCGATTATGCTGCGGCCGCCCTTGGAGTGATATGCGCCGTAGGTAAAGTCGAATGCTCCGCCAATGCCGGAATACTGGCGATAACCAATGGATTCGGAGCAAACCTGACCGGTCAGGTCGATTTGCAGAGCGGTGTTGACCGAAACCATATTGTCGTTGGCGGCGACGTTGGACGGGTCGTTGACATAGCTGACCGGAAGCATCTCGATCATGGGATTGTTGTCCATAAAGTCGTAAAGCCCCTGGTCGCCCCAGGCGAAGGATGCCACGGTCGTACCGCGATGGAAATTCTTGCGGCTGTTGTTGATAACTCCGGCAGCCATAAGCTTACCCATGGCCGAGCCGAACATTTCCGTGTGGACGCCCAGATTCTTCTTGCCGGTCAGCTCGGCGGCGACGGCGTTTGGCATACCGCCGATGCCCATCTGAATGGTGTCGCCGTTGTTGATAAGGGATGCCACGTGGCCGCCAATAGCCCGCTGCTCGTCGGTGACGGGGGTGTCGGGCAGGGTGGAAATGCCGCCGTCGGTTTCGATAAAGTAGTCCACCTGCTCAACAGGGATACGCACCGTTCCGTGGGTATGGGGGATGTTGGGGTTGACCTCGCATATGATAAGCTCGGCGTGGTCCATCATAGCCAGCTCGATCATCTGGCTCATGGAGACGCAGATATAGCCGTATTTGTCAAGGGGAGCAACGGCGGCGATAAACACGTCGGGCTTGTAATGGTCAACAATGGTGGTGCTGAGAGAATGGAGGTTGACCGGGACAAAGCCAAATCGGCCGTTGTCATGATGCTTGCGGATGTTTCCGCTCATGAAGGAGGTCAAGATCTTTACCTTGCCCTCCATAGCCGGGTCGGAAAAGAAGGGATAATCCTCCGACGGATTGTCGCAAAAAACCGTCAGGCTGTCTATCCGGTCCGCAAGAGTGTGGAGCCTTCGCAGGATGGTCCGCGGCTCGTTGCCGTACTGGCCGCAGGTGATGGTATCGCCGGATTTTATCATGGAGATCGCCTGTTCGGCGGTTATAAGCTTTGATTTGAATACTTCTTCATGGGTCATGGCAGCACACTCCTGTTGGGTTTTTCAATAAGGATATTTTACCACATCCGGGGCCGGTTTGACAATAGGCGATGCAGGGTCGCAGAACGGGGCAGGATCCGGATAATTGCGCCAGACGCACAAGGTTGCAGATAATTCCGCCCCGCGCAATGGATAAGAGGGTGCGACACCTGTGGAGTAAAAGGTTCATCAAGGCTGCGCCTTGACGTCCGAAAATTGCTTCGCAATTTTTTGCGTCCCCTACGGCGCGACACGCAAGGTTGTACGCATGACGCAACTGCGTGGCGGTATCCCACATTTTCGCGCCTTTGGCGCGAATGAAAATCGCGGTGCGATTTTCCGGGCTGTCGAGGACGCCAGCCCCTACGG
>CAYLKH010000119.1:0-2495 GCA_964384255.1 uncultured Oscillospiraceae bacterium
CCAAAACTACGGAAGTCAGCTTGCTGACTTTGCGTACTTCAAAAGGCCGCCATGCGGCCTTTTTCGCACGTTTGAAGGCCGAGCGGAGAAATTTCCGGGACGTCAATGCTTGCATTGACGTTATACACTGCCGCCGGAAATTTCATATATGAATTTTTTTGCCGCTAAAGCGGCGAACTCTACGAGGTTTTTTGACAGCCTCATGATATATTATTATCAGAAATTTTACAATAGCTATTTGTTTACTTTCACGCTATGATGTGTTAAAATACCCTCAGAAAGGGGATGGCACAATGGGAAAAAAGAGCTTCGACGAAAATAACGAGCTTTACAGCGCCATCGTTCAGCTCAAAACTGAGCAGGAGTGCAAAAGCTTTTTTACCGACCTTTGCACCATTAACGAGCTTTTGTCCATGGAGCAGCGATTCAAGGTCGCCCAGCTTCTTGACGAGGGATATATCTATAACGATATAGTCGAAAAAACCGGCGCCAGTTCTGCCACCATAAGCAGAGTCAGCCGCGCCCTCAACTATGGAGAGGACGGATACCGAACAGTTCTCGACAGATTGAAGAGTGATATTAATGAGTGAATACGCAATTCTTGCAGGGTGCTACGATGAACTTACCCGGGACATAGATTACGACTCCTTTGCCGATTTCTATCAGCAGATCTTTCTGGCAGAAGGGATCCAGGTCAGGACCATGCTTGACCTGGCCTGCGGTACGGGTACTCTTACCTGCCTACTGGCTGAGCGGGGATACGAGCTTATTGGAGTTGACCGCTCGGTGGAAATGCTTTCCGAAGCTTTTGACAAAGCTCAGAATGTTCAGGGCGTGAAACCCCTGTTTCTCAATCAGGACATGACCGGTCTTGACCTTTACGGCACGGTCGACTGTGCGGTGTGCTGCCTTGACGGCATAAATTACCTTACATCCCCCGACGATGCCGACAAAACATTCAGCCGGTTGAAATTTTTTATCAACCCCAACGGGCTGCTGATTTTTGATATTAATTCCCCATATAAGCTGAAAAACCTTGATGGCGGAATGTTCATTGACGAGGATGAAAATTCCTACTGCGTCTGGCGCACCGAGTTTGATCGGGAAACCAACCTGTGCTTTTATGGCATGGATATCTTTAAAAAACAGAAAAACGGCTTTTGGCGCCGTGGATTTGAAGAGCATTACGAATATGCTTACGAACCTGACCTGCTGAAACAGCTGCTGGAGACTAACGGTTTTCACGATGTTAAATTCTATGCCGACAGGAAACTTGAGGCACCGGGCGACAAGGAGCTTCGCATATTTATTACAGCCAGGAGAGATGATTATTAATGGCAGACAAACTTATACGAGCTATCTCCAATGACGGTCTTGTCCAGGCGGTAGCCATATCGTCCCGCGATATTGTGGAGCGGGCGAGACAGATCCATAATTGCGAGCCTGTAGCCTGTGCGGCGCTGGGCCGGGTCCTGACCGCTGCGTCCATGATGGGCAACGCACTTAAGGTCGAAGGAGGATCCATCACTATCCAGGTCAAAGGCGGCGGCCCCCTGGGGACAGTCCTTGCAGTAGGTGACGAATTCGGAAACGTCCGTGGCTATGTTCAGAATCCCGGTCTTGCAATTATGGAAAAATATCAGGGCAAGCTTGATGTTGGGGCCGCTGTTGGAACCGAAGGCTCCCTGACCGTTATCAAGGACCTTAACATGAAAGAACCCTACGTGGGCAGTATCGCCCTTGTCAGCGGCGAGATCGCAGAAGACCTGACTGCCTATCTGGCCGAAAGCGAGCAGATACCTTCTGCCGTGGCTTTGGGAGTCCTGGTCGATCGGGACAGGTCTGTCAGGGCCGCCGGAGGTTATATTATTCAGCTGCTTCCCGGTGCTGATGACGAGATCGTCGACAAGCTGGAGCGGGGAATTAGCGCCGCCGGTAATGTGACCGCCATGCTGGACAGCGGAATGGGTCCGCTGGAAATGCTCCAGACTGTTATGGGCGATCTGGGCGTTGAGGTTCTGGAAGAATGTGACGTGGCCTACAAATGCTATTGCTCCCGGGAGCGGGTCACCGGAGTATTGCTGAGCCTCGGCAAACAGGAGCTTACTCAACTGGCCGAGGAGCAGGAAACTGCCGAGGTCGAGTGCCGCTTCTGCGATGTGATATATAAATTCACCGCCGACGATATTCGCGGGCTTTTGGCCGAGCTGTGAAATTGAATTCCCGGGATAACTCTTTCCCGGGAAATAATAATGCCCTATCCTGCGAAAATCTGATTAAAAATTTAAATTGGATTTTTGCAATTTTATGGTTGACAATTCGAGGTTCCTTTAGTATAATAGGCTTCGCCGCAATCGCGAATGGGAGCATAGCTCAGCTGGGAGAGCACATGCCTTACAAGCATGGGGTCACAGGTTCGAGCCCTGTTGTTCCCACCATTTGGCCCGGTAGTTCAGTTGGTTAGAACGCCAGCCTGTCACGCTGGAGGTCGACGG
>CAYLKH010000120.1:0-2348 GCA_964384255.1 uncultured Oscillospiraceae bacterium
CCTCGGCGTCCCGGAAAATCGCTCCGCGATTTTCATTCGCGCCAAAGGCGCGAAAATGTGGGAAACCGCCACACAGTTGCGCCGTGCGTAAAACGTCGCGTTTTGCGCCGTAGGGGTCGCAAAAAATTGCGAAGCAATTTTTTGCAGCCCCTACGGCGCTCCCCGCAAGTTTTCGCAAAAACTTGTGGGCCGCGCCCCTAATCCCTAAATCCTAAATCCTAACCCCTACTATGAGATTGCCACGTCGCTTCGCTCCTCGCAATGACAATGAAGGGGCTATCTGTTCTCTGTTATCTGACAAAAAAATCCCCGGGAGGTCAAATCAGGCTCTGACATCCCGGGGATTTTATATTCGTATCACTTGATGCTTATGGCTTGGAACCGTATCAGCTTTATTTTGCCAGATATCTGTCGTAGGCTGCTTCGTATGCTGCCTGGATCTCGTCCATTCTCATGGACTGGCAGGTGGCAACATATTCGTCCCATGCTTCGTCGGTCAGGGGATCTTCCTTACACAGCCAACGGAAAACCGTGCTTTCGACATAAGTTTCCAGATCGGCGATCTGGCTGGAAAGGCTTTCGCTTTCTTCGGAGGTCAGTCTGACGGCAGAAGGCAGGCTGAGGTAAATGGCGGATTCGGTCGAGGTGTCGCTGGTCCACAGCTGGGCAGCGGTTTTGTAAATATCGTCGGCGACGTAATAGGTCATGTTGGGGTATTTGAGGCCAAAGTCACCGTCAGAGGTATAGATACTCTTGTTGCCGAAGCCCAGGTCGCTGCGGGAGGTATAGAAGTCGGTGATAAACTTCTGGCCGTCTTCGACGTAATAGGTTTCCCCTTCGGTCCAGCCATAGTTACAGATATCGGCACCTTCGTCGCTGTAGCACCAGTCGAAGAACTTCATTGCGCCTTCAATATCGTCGCAGGCGGTGGTAATGACCATGCCGCCACCGGCGTTGGTGTTGGAGGTGGACATGCTGACAATGGCGGTCTGGCCGGGGCCATAGCCTTCGCGGCGGATAATGGGGCAGGGTTCAAGGTTGATGCCATAGTTGGCGAAATTGGTGGAAATATGTTCGGCCATGGAGTCCTTGGTAGAAAGCAGGCCCTGATTGAATTTGGGGTTTTCCATACCGGAATTTACGGTCCAGTCGGGATCGATCCAGCCCTTGTCAAAGCAGTCGATAAACAGCTCGATATATTCTCTCGTCTCGGGAGTAGTGGGGCCGAAGACGAAATTGCCGCTTTCTTTTTCAACAAGGAAGCCAGTGGTCAGGCTGGCGCCCATGGCGTTCATAAACTGGCCGTTCATGATGGAGCCGCCGGAGTTGGCATCGATAGGATACTGGACGCCGTTGTTCTTCATGGCTTCGGCAACCACCAGCCATTCGCTTATGGTGGTGGGCATATCCAGTCCTGTAGCCGCCAGATAATCAGCGTTGACGGTCAGGCCCAGATTGGGCATATCGGATTCGTTCGAAATGGTGAAGAAGGCTCCGATACGGCCGGCATCGGTGACGCAGACCTTGCGGTTTGCTTCGTCACCAAGGGCGTAATAGGCATAGTTGGGAGCATATTCGATATACTCCATCAGGTCGATATAAATATCGTCGTCAATAGCTTTGTCATAGCCGCCGGTATAGGCAGCGCCTTCCATGGATACCATGTTTTCGCAGATGATATCGGTGAAATCACCGGAAGCAATAAGCAGATTGAACTTTTCGGAAACCACCTGTTCGCCGGGTTCCTGGAAGTCGAAATCTACGTTAAGCTCTTCCTGGATCTTAGTCCAGAACACGTTGGCAGAATCGTCACGGCCGGGCATACTGGTCCCCTGGCCCCCACGGAGCGCATAGAAGAAGGAGAATTTTGCGCCGTCAGGATACAGGGGCAGATCATAGCTGACCTTTTCGTACTGGGGGGCAGATTCTTCGCTGTCGGCAGCGGGAGCTTCATCCTGAATTTCAGGCTCGTCGGCAGCGGCGCTATCTTCCTGAGCAGGAGCCTCAGCGCTCTCGGCCGCAGGTGTTTCGTCCGCAGGTGTTTCGTTTCCGGCTCCGCAGCCGGTCACAAGGCTGACAAGCATCAATGCGGCAAGAATGATTGCAAGTAACTTTTTCATTTCTTCATCGTCCTTTCATATTTAATTCTTTTTCTTCACCGGTTACACACATACGGTATCATATTTATTCCTGTTTGGCAATAGTAAATGTGACGTTTTTGTGTTTTTTGTTAATTTGTAATCAAAGTTAACGTGTCATGGGCATAAAGTTGCGGGGAGCAAAGTTCCCTTTATGTCATTGCGAGGAAGCCGTGCGACGTGGCAATCTCATAGCAGGGGTTAGGATTT
>CAYLKH010000121.1:0-2250 GCA_964384255.1 uncultured Oscillospiraceae bacterium
GGCAAAACCGTTCTTATGCCCGGCGACCCTCTGCGGGCAAAATTTATTGCAGAAACTTTCCTCGAAGATGCCCGGCTGGTGAACAACGTCCGCGGCGTTCAGGGCTACACCGGATATTATAAGGGCGTTAAGGTATCTGTTATGGCCAGCGGTATGGGTATGCCGTCCATGGGCATTTACAGCTATGAGCTTTTCAATTTCTACGATGTTGACAACATTATCCGGGTCGGTACCACCGGCGGTATGCAGCCCCAGGTCCAGCTGAGAGACGTGGTCTTTGCCATGGGTGCCTGCACCGATTCCAACTATAGCGCTCAGTATAAGCTGGCGGGCCAGTTTGCCCCCATATGCAGCTACGAGCTGCTGACCACCGCTGTCAAGGCTGCCGAGGAACGGAATGTGCCTTACCATGTGGGCAACGTGGTATCCAGCGATGTGTTTTATGGTCCCGCTGAGGACAACGACAAATGGACCGAAATGGGCATTCTCGCCGTCGAGATGGAAGCTGCCGCCCTTTATATGAACGCCGCCAAAGCCAAAAAGCGGGCTTTGACCATACTCACGGTTTCCAACCATCTTCTCACCGGCGAGGAAACCACCGCCGAGGAACGCCAGCACACCTTTACCCAGATGATGGAGATCGCTCTGGACACCGCTGCGGCCTTTGGCTGATATCTGTAATTATGGACATTGAAAAACAGGTTCTGGAATTTTTGAAAGAATATTCCATGGACCCGGAAAGTATCGATATCCCGGCCTGTGCCATGGATTTTTGCCATGAACTCAGGTCCGGACTCAGGGGGGAGCCATCGTCGCTGATGATGCTCCCCGCCTATGTTTCGCCCGACTGGGGGAGCATCGACGGCGGCTCGGCCATCGCCATCGATGCAGGCGGCACCCATCTGCGCGCCGCTCTGGTGACCTTTACCCCCAACGGCCCGGAAATAACTCACCGGACCCAGCTTCCCATGCCCGGGACCCGGGAGCCGGTGACCCGGCAGCAGTTTTATAACCGGCTCATTGAGCTGATCGAGCCATTGGCCGACCTGGCAGAGTGTCTGGGCTTCTGCTTTTCCTTTCCGGCCGAGATATTACCCCAGGGCGATGCCCGGGTCATACGGTTCAACAAGGAGATCAATATCAGCGAAAGCCGGGATATGCTGCTGTGCCAGCCCCTGATGGAGCGGTTTCCGAACAAGACCTTTATGGTGCTTAACGACACCGTGGCCGCCCAGCTGGGCAGCGGCCAGATAGCCGACATGGGTTTTATCCTTGGGACCGGCACCAACATATGCTACACCGAAAGAGCCGAAAACATAAAGGATCTGCCCTCATGTTCTGGCAGCATGATAATCAACACCGAGTCCGCAGGCTTTGACCGGTTCCCCATGGGCGAATTTGAACGCCGGGTAGACGACCTTTCGGCCATACCCGGAGATCATCTATTTGAAAAGGCTGTGTCCGGGGCGTATCTCGGCAGCGTCATATATCAGGGAGCCTTGCAGGCGGCAGAAGACGGACTTCTGACCTGCGGGGAGCAGCTGAGGACTCTGGGCGGCCTGACCACCGCTCAGGCTGACGGTTTTGCCCGGGATCCGGACGGGTGTCAGCTGATGGGAGAGCTGTCGGCCCGGGACCGTCAGGTTATCTATCATCTGACGGATCTGGCTATGGATCGGGCGGCACGGCTCATAACCGCCAGTCTTGCGGGAGTCATGCTACAGACCGGACTGGGCATCAGCGCTCCGGCGCTGATCTCTGTGGAAGGCTCGACCTTCCATCGTTCTCTACTTTTGCGGCCCAAAATAGAAAAATATCTCCATAGCTATCCGGGGCAGCAGCTGGGCAGAAGCTGGCGATTCGTCTCGGGCAGCAACACAAACCTGACCGGCGCAGCCGCCGCCGCTTTGCTGAAAAAGCAGATCAGTGGGCAGGGGTCAGGGGCCAGATAACAGATGGTCCCGCCCGTCATTGCGAGGAACGCAGCGCCGTGGCAATCTCACCCGTTGCGAATTTGAGCTGTCGGGTAGTGCGAACGGCCCCCCTTGCCAAAAGGGGGGAAAGAAATCCCACGGCGTAGCCGGGATTTCAGGGGGGATTCTGGTAAATAACGCTGTCATTGCGAGGAGGCCGTAGGCCGACGTGGCAATCTCACCAGTTGCGTAACTGAGTTGTTGCGTTGTACGCACGAAGTTGCGCCACCACCCGTAGGGGCTGGCGTCCTCGACAGCCCGGGCAGTTGCTCCGCAA
>CAYLKH010000122.1:0-1891 GCA_964384255.1 uncultured Oscillospiraceae bacterium
AGAATGGCTCATCAACTTGCCGCTGTATGCGATAGATCAGATTAAAACCGAGACCAGTGCCTAACAGAAGGAGCAATACAATGATGGCATCGGCTTTATCCCTTTGGAAGAACTTGCGAAAAAGAGAGCTTGCGGCCTTTTGAAGTACGCAAAGTCAGCAAGCTGACTTCCGTAGTTTTGGCTTCGCCAAAACTATAACTGCCGAAGGCCGCAAAATCCGTGTCAAAATAGTCCGTTGGACTATTTTGACACGCTGGCAAAAAAGAACCGTGGCAAAAACCACGGTTCTTTTTTGCACTTGAAATACCAAAACTGAGGGATGAAACTCTGAAAAAAAGGAGTTTTGCTGCGGCGTCTGGCCTTCGCCGGAGCGTTCCTCTGTGCTGGTTAAAATTGTAAGCTTAAATAATGGCGATAATGTGTAACAAATGCTGTAAAAAATGGGCAATCCGTTGCCGGGGCTATTTATAAAGCTTGGCCAGTCCGCCTTCGGAGGTTTCGCGGTAAATGTGAGCCAGATCCTTGCCGGTTTCAAACATGGTGGCAACCACCAGGTCGAAGGATATCTTCCTCGTGCCGGAAAGGAAGTTTGCCAGAGACATGGCATTGATAGCCCGCATGGCGGCCACGGCTCCCCGTTCGATGCAGGGTATCTGCACCAGTCCGCCAATGGGGTCGCAGGTCAGACCCAGATGATGCTCCATAGCGACCTCGGCTGCATACTCGATCTGGTCGATACCCATTTCAAAAAGCTCGCACAGCGCTGCCGCTGCCATAGAGCAGGCAGAACCGATCTCAGCCTGACATCCGCACTGAGCGCCGCTGATAGAGGCGTTGGTTTTAATCAGGTTGCCTATTATGCCGCCGACGGCCAGAGCGTCGATTATCTTTTCGTCAGAAAACCGGCGCTTTTCCTGCATATATTTCAAAACCGCAGGCATAACGCTGCTGGCTCCGCAGGTAGGCGCGGTGACCACGGTCCCGGCATCGGCGTTCTGCTCGCCCACCGCAAAAGCATAAGAGCAGACGATACGGTTTTCCCGGGTGGATTCGCTTTCGTCAATGTGGCGCTGGTTATACAGGAACTGGGCCTTCCGCTCAACATTCAGCCCACC
This sequence comes from uncultured Oscillospiraceae bacterium, assembly GCA_964384255.1. Lineage (GTDB taxonomy): Bacteria > Bacillota > Clostridia > Oscillospirales > Oscillospiraceae > SIG469. The sequence continues at coordinate 1,116 of CAYLKH010000122.1, forward strand.
GGCCAGAGTACCGGAAACCGAAAGCCCGTCGTTGACAGATTTTTTCATAGCTTCCCAAACGGAATACAGGTAGTCCCTGATCTCCTCGCCTTCGGTTTGGTAAACATATTGGCTGATGCGCATATTCTTGCTTTTGCACAGGGCAGCGATCTGGGTAAAGCTGGTTTCGGAATAGACCTCCGGGGGAGCAACGTCTGGTCTGCCGATAATGGATATTTCGCCGCCGCCGACGCTCAGCACACGCATATAGGCGGTCTGGACGCCGCCGGAATAGGCATAAAGGTCCATGGTGTTTTCGTGGGGCAGATTTTCGCTAACGGTGTCAAAGCACACCTGGCAGGGCCGGGGAGCAAAGGCTTCTTCAACAGCCTGGTCAGTATGGTGACCTTTACCGGTTTTTGCCAGAGAGCCGAACAAAACGCATTTAAAGCTGTCGGCCTGGGGATTTTCGCTGGCGAAAAGCCGGGACGCTTTGTCAGGCCCCATGGTGTGGGAGCTGGAGGGACCCTTGCCGATTTTATATAACTGGGTAAGTGATTTCATATTTGTTCTCCGTAGTGTTAATTATAGCGCCGGTGGACGCCGCAGGTATATTGTACAGCCAAATGTTGGAATTGGCAAGAAAAACCCTGAGTCTGTGGCAATCTCGTAGTAGGGGTTAGGATTTAGGATTTAGGGATTAGGGGTGTACCCCGCAAGTTTTTGCGAAAACTTGGGTAGAACTGTCATTGCGAGGAGGCCGCAGGCCGACGTGGCAATCTCATAGTAGGGGTTAG
>CAYLKH010000123.1:0-1737 GCA_964384255.1 uncultured Oscillospiraceae bacterium
ACATCAACCGCTACCGCGAATGCATCGCCAAGCTGGGTATCCGTAAGTAATATCATCAAGGGCGGAGTATATGCTCCGCCCTTTTGATTAAGCACCCCATCAACTGATCGATCACAGGGCCGTGCCGACCTTTAACAGTTGAATATGCGCCTGAACCATCAGACCTGTATTCAAGTGTTAAAGCTACGGCTTGCCCTGTTAATATTACAGGAGGAACACTAATGATAACAAGAAAACAATTCGACATCAAGACTTACAAAACCACTATCGGCGGCCGTGAGCTGCGGGTCGAGATCGGCCATGTTGCCGAGCTGACCAACGGCGAGTGCATGGTGTTTTATGGTGACACCTGCGTGCTGGTCACCGCTGTCGCTTCCAGCGCTCCCCGTGCCGGTATCGACTATTTCCCCCTTACCATCGACTTTGAGGAAAAGATGTACTCTGTTGGCCGTATCCCCGGCGGATATCTGCGCCGTGAGGGCAAGCCCTCTGAAAAGGGCGTCCTGGCTTCCCGCCTTATCGACCGCCCCATGCGTCCTCTGTTCGACGACGATCTGAGAAACGATGTCGTGGTCACCTGCACCGTCATGTCCCACGATTACGACTGCTCTCCCGAGATCGCCGCGACCCTCGGCGCTTCCATCTCTGTTGCTTATTCCGACATTCCCTGGAATGGCCCCATCGCTACCACCATGGTGGGCTATAAGGATGGCCAGTTCTTCCTTAATCCCACTGCTGAGCAGCGCGCAACCCAGGACATGATGGTCACCATCTCCTCCACCTTCGAGAAGGTCGTTATGATCGAGACTGAGGCTAACGAGATCCCCGAAAACATCCTGCTGGAAGGCATCCGTCTGGCTCACGAAGAAAATATGCGCATCGTTGGTTTTATCAACGAGATCGTTGCCGATATCGGCAAACCCAAGTTCACTTATGAAAAGTCCGCTGTCAACTATGACCTGCTGGAGGAAATGAAGGCTTACGGTCTGGAAAAGATCGAATACTGCCTGGACACTCCCGATAAGAACGTCCGTGAAGCCCGTCTGGCTGACCTGCGTGTTGACCTGGCCGAGCAGTTTGCCGAAAAGTATGGCGAGGATTTTGACCGCGACCTGGAAACCTGCCTTTACAAAATGCAGAAGGTAGTCGTTAAAAAATGGCTGCTGGCCGGCAAGCGTGTTGACGGCCGTGCCATGGACGAGATCCGTCCTCTGGCTGCCGAGGTCGGCATCCTGCCCAGAGCCCACGGCTCCGGCCTGTTCACCCGCGGCCAGACTCAGGCCCTGACCGTCTGTACACTGGCCACCCTGTCCATGCAGCAGAAGCTGGACACCATTTTCGAAGAAGAATCCAAGCGCTATATGCATCATTATAACTTCCCCGGCTTCTCTACCGGCGAAGCAAAGTCCAGCCGTTCTACCTCCCGCCGCGAATACGGCCATGGCGCTCTGGCCGAAAAGGCTCTGCTGCCTGTTCTGCCCTCTGTTGAAGAATTCCCTTATGCTATCCGTACCGTTTCTGAAATAATGTCTTCCAACGGTTCCACCTCCCAGGCCTCCATCTGCGGCAGTACTCTGGCTCTGCTGGACGCCGGTGTTCCCCTGAAGGCTCCTGTTGCCGGTATCTCCTGCGGCCTTATTTCCGAGGGCGATCAGTGGCGTACCTTTATCGACATTCAGGGCGTTGAAGACTTCCACGGCGAAATGGACTTCAAGGTTGCCGGTACCAGGAAGGGCG